>NZ_JAOVQO010000040.1:0-8578 GCF_025673475.1 Albidovulum salinarum
CCTTGATCTGGAAGCGCGAATAGCCCTTGGCGCGTTCGGTCTCGAAGGCGGCGAGCGTCTCCTCCCGGCTGCCGATGCGGATGACCGAGAGCACCGGCAGGCTCTCGGCGACGCGCCCGCCCCAGAGATCGACCAGGGGCAGGCCATGCGCCTTGGCGCAGAGATCCCAGAGCGCCATTTCAAGCGCCGTCTTGGCGTTGCCGTGGCCGCGCAAGGCCGCCGCGATGCCGGCAAGGATCGCCGCCACCTGGCGCGGATCGCGGCCGAGAACCACCGGCGCGACGTGGCGGATGCCCTCGCGGGCGCCCGCCGAAAGTTCCGGCAGATAGTAGGGCGGGGCCGAGCAAACCTCGCCCCAGCCGACGAGGCCGGTACTTGTTTCGATCTTGACGACGAGAACGTCGAGCGCCGGGTCGATCGACTGGCTCGCGACATAGCGGGTGAGTTCCATGCCGACGTCGATCGGCACCGAGAAAAGCGTGATCCTGTCGATGCGCATGGCTTACCTCCGCTTGAGCGCGATGCCTTGCCCGGCCTGTTCGGGCATTTCGAGCCCGGCATGGGCGCGGTGTATCAAATCCAGCCGTTCACCGATGAACGGACGCCATCTTTCCGGTCGCCGTTCCCTGAGGTTGAAGCCGAGGCTCTTCACCTCGTTCGTCGCGGCGAGGACGTTGCCCTCGGTCTTGAAGACCCGGTGAAACAGCACGTAGCGCTTGTCGTCGAATCCGAGAAACTGTGTCTCGACATGGATCGGCGTCCCGAGTGCCAGCTCGTCGATGTAGTGGACGTGGTTCTCGACGATGACGTATTCGTGGCTCGCCCGCGCCTCTATCGTGCCCTCGGGGTGGTTGATCCAGTTCCAGAAGGCCCAGTTGGCGTGGTCGCAGATGGTCAGGTAGTGGGCGATATTCACATGATCGAAGGAGTCGATCCATTCGGGCCGGACCTTGCTGCGAAAGAGGATCAGCGGCGCGGCGATCTCGCCGGTCCAGGGCAACGGCGGATCATAGACTTCCTTGGCCAAGGCATCATCCTTTCAGTGTCGGGAGCGTTTCGGAAAACCGGCCGGCAACCACGCGCGCACGGCTGGCGTCCTGTTGATCGGCATCGCGGCCATCGAGTTCGTCGATCCGCAAGCCCTCGTGAGCGTAGATCGGAGAGCCCGCCTCCAGTATGCCGCGCAGCCGTGCGGCGAGCGCGCGTTTCTTGCGGACCTGGTGGGGCTGCAAATCGTCGAACTCTCGCGGCGCAATCGCCTCGCCACGAACAAGCAACCCGGCAGAGACGGCCTCTTCGAAGAGCGCCTCACCACATTCCGTTCTGGTGATGATCCCATTGAAACCGGCATCCTCGCCGACGGGGTTCGCGCCCGGCCAGGTATCGGCGGCGGCGATGTCGGCCGCCTCGCCATTCGCGTCGGGGCAAATCTTGCAGCGGCTCTGGATGCGCCAGCCCGCCTCGTCTGCCCAAAGATCGCCGTAGGTGCATTGCCAGGCCCGCCCGTCCTTCACCTCGACGCGCGTTGCGCCCGGATTGCCATAACCCCGATACCGGAACAGCGTGACGTCGCTTTCAGCCACGCCGTAGTCATCGAGCAGGGCTTGCGATTTTCCGAGATCGGACGCTCCGCCACAAACCATGACCAATATGCAGACGAGATTGCGCGCGAGATCGGCATCGTTCTTGGCACGGCTCCGCACGGCACCCGCATCACAGGGCTTGGCGATCACCGCAAACGGCTCGTTCCGATCGACCGCGACCTGCAGACCGGCGAGCGTATCCGAAGGGCCATACCGCGACCCGGCGCGCGCGATCACCTGGTCAACGGTATCGCTGATGCACCAGCGGGTGCGCATCGGTGCCTCCGGGTCGGCCTCGCAGTGCAGGATGAATTTCGCGCGACCAGTTCTCAGCAGATGCACGCCGAGGGCAGTCAGCAAGCCGCCCGAGGCGGCGCGGAAGCGGATATCCGCGTCAGCGGCCCAGGTTCGCTCCATCCGATGATACCGTCCCCAGATCATGTCATCGCAGGGGGTGTCTTCCGAATGGGCGCGCGCGACGGCCCCCGGACAGGCCGCGAGGATCTCGAGGCCGGCTTCCGGATCGCTGCTGCGGGCGGCGGGCCGAAGCCGCCCTTCCGGCGTATAGGTCATTGCCCAGCGCTCGGGCGCCAGAGCCTCGCACAGGCCGCACCCGATGCACAGGCCGCTTTCGACGACCTGAGCAATCGTTGTCGGATGGCGCGAATGCACTCTCCCAGTCTGCATCATCAGCGTCCCTTCCAGTTTGGGGCGCGTTTTCCGGCGAGCGCCGCCATGCCCTCGGCGGCATCCTCGGAGGCGTAGACGCGCCGGTAGGTGGGCAGATCGGCCTCGCGCATGATCCGGTAGGCGTCGCGCTCGCTCGCGCCTTCCGTGGCGCGGTCGATTTCCTTGATCGCCTGCAGTGACAGCGGCGCGCAGGCGGCCACGCGTTCGGCCAGGTCGCGCGCGGCGTCCATCAGGGCGGCTCCCGGCACGACCTCGTTGACGAGGCCCCAGTTGGCAAGCTCCGCCGCGCTCGCGCGCCGTCCGGTCATCATCATCTCCATCGCGATCGCACGTGGCAAACGGCGCGGTAGCCGGATCACCCCGCCCGCATCGGCGATGAGCCCGATCGTGGCCTCGGTCAGTGCGAATTCAGCGTGCTCGGCCGCCACGATCATGTCGGCCGCCAGCGCCAGTTCGAACCCGCCGCCCAGCGCCATGCCGTTCACCGCGGCGATGACCGGTTTCTTTAGATTCCAGTATTCGGTGAGGCCGGCGAAGCCGCCGATCCCCTGGTCGGCATCGGGCGGCTCGCCCTCGGCGGCGGCCTTCAGATCCCAGCCGGCCGAGAAGAACCGCTCGCCGCCGCCGGTTACGATGGCGACCGAAAGGCCGTCGTCCTCGGCAAGTTGCCGGAACGCATCGCCCATCGCCTTCGAGGTGGCGGCGTTGATCGCGTTGGCCCTGGGCCGGTCGAGGGTGATTTCGAGGATGCGCCCTTGGCGCGCGATCTTCACGTCTGTCATGGTCATGCTCCCAGGGGCCGGAGGAGTTGCCGGCTGATGATATGGCGCTGGATTTCGGACGTGCCCTCCCAGAGCCGTTCCACTCTTGCGTCGCGGTAGATGCGTTCCAACGGCAGGTCCGACATCACCCCCATGCCGCCACAGGTCTGGATCGCCTGATCCGCGACGCGGCCCAGCATCTCGGAGCACCAGACCTTGGCCATGGCACAGTCCTCGGCGACGGTCGGAGCATTCCGGTCGACCTTCCAGGCGGTGTTCATCAGGAGAAGGTCGCCCAGCCGGATGTCGGTCGCCATGTCCGCGAGCGGAAACGATATCCCCTGGAACTTGCCGATCACCTCGCCGAACTGCTTTCGCGTCGCGGCATAGTCGAGCGCCACCTCGAAGGCGCGTTCGGCGCGAGCCTGACACACGGCGGCGACGGTCAGCCGCCCCGGCCCGAGCCAGTCGCTCACCACCTTGAAGCCCTCGCCCTCGCCGCCCACCATCTGCCAGTCACCGACCCGGACATCGTCGAACCGCAGAATGTTGTTGTAATAGCCGCGATGTCCCATGTGGTCGTAGCCATTCGCCACCTCCACGCCGGCCGCGTCGAGATCGACGAGGAAGCAGGAGATACGCTTGCGCGGGCCCTTCGGTGTCTCGTCCTCGCCGGTCGCGGCAAAGAGGATCACGAAATCCGAGATCTCTGCGTTCGAGATGAAGTGCTTGGTGCCGTTGATCACCCAGTCGCCGCCGTCGCGGACGGCGCGGGTCTTCATCCCCTTGAGGTCCGACCCCGCCTCGGGCTCGGTCATCGCCACGCATTCGCGCTTTTCCCCGCGCATCACGGGTTGAAGGAAATGCGCGATCTGCTCGCCCTCGCAGGCGGCGAGGATGTTGTTCGGGCGCCGCACGCATTCCGCCAGGGCCAGCGAGGCGCGGCTCAAACCCTTCTCGACCAGCGTGAACGACACGCAGTCGAGCCCCGCGCCGCCGACGCTTTCGGGCATGTTGCAGGCGTGGAGCCCGAGCTCCATGCCCTTGCGGCGGATCTCAAGTTCAAGGTCGCGCGGCAGTTCGTTGGTCTTTTCGAGGATCTCTTCGTGCGGGATCAGCTCGTGCTCGCAGAATTCCCGCACCGTGTCCGACAGCAGCCGCTGCTCCTCTGTCAGCGCGAAGTCCATCAGTCGAGCCCCTCGTAGCGGGCATTGGCGTGATCGAGCGCGGCGCGGAGCCCCTTCTCCGTCGTCATCTTCGAGAACTCGGCATATTCCGGCACCGGCTGCGCGCCCATGATCGCCACCTGTTCGAGGTAGTAGTCGGTCGCGGTCCGCAAGCCCTGCATCTCGTAGACCCGGTTGAGATACATCTTGTGCATCCGCTGCATCTCCCGCGGCAGCCGCGCCATCAGCGTGGCCTTCTTCCGCGTCGCCTCGGCCAGCGCCTCGGGCGCCACGACCTCGGTGACGAGGCCCATTTCCTTCGCCTCGGCGGCGGACAACTCGCGCCCCGTCAGCAGGAGGTCCTTCGCGGTCTTCATGTTGACGAGCCAGGGCAGGAACATGCAGTGCCCCGAGACGCCGTAGCGGACCTCGTTGTAGCCGAGCCGCGTGTCCTCGGTGACGATGGTCACGTCGCAGAAGAGCGACAGTTCGAACCCCTTGCCGATGGCATATCTGTGGACGCTGGCGATGACCGGCTTGGTGACGCGCCAAGGCGTGGTGAACTCGTCGAACTGGTGCATGTAGTGCGCCCGGTACTCATAGATCGAGCTTCGGTCCTCGGCAGCGTCCTCGTCGAGGTCATGACCGGCGCAGAAGCCGCGCCCGGCGCCGCGGATCACGATGACGTTCACGTCCTCGTCCCGGTCGGCGCGCAGGAGGCCGGCCTGAAGCTCGGCGATCAGCCGCAGGTTCATTGCGTTCAGCTTTTCCGGCCGGTTCAGCGTCAGCCAGCAGACGTGTTCGTCGTCCACCTCGTAGATCAGGTGCTGGTAGTCTGTGGTCTCGGGCGTGATGCCGTGCATTTTCGTCCTCCTTCCCGCGTCAGGCGACGCGTTCCTTCCGTTCCGCCAGTTTCAGGACCGCATCCACGGCGAGCGCGCCCTTGCGCCCGACGAGGATCGGGTTGACCTCGATCTCCTCCGCGCCCTCGGCCAGGGCGAATGCCGCCAGCGCCTCGAGCGCGTCGAGAGCCGCCTCCCGGTCGCCCGCCGGCCGCCCGCGCCAGCCCTTCAGGCGCTCGGCAACCTTCAGCCGGTCGAGCGCGCGGGCGATCTCGGCCCGCTCGAAGGGGGCTGCCAGAAGCGTGCTGTCGTTCCAAAGCTCCGCCTCGATGCCGCCGCCCGCGATCATCATCACCGGGCCGACCGACGGGTCATGCGTGACCGAGGCCATCACCTCGGCCACGATATCCGGTGCCATCGCCTCGACCAGCACAGCGTTCAAGGGAATGTCCGGGACGTGCCGCGCCATCTCGGCCCGCATCGCTTCGACGGCCTCGCGAACCGCCCCGGCAGAGGCGAGACCGATGCGGACCGCCCCCGCCTCGGTCTTGTGCAGGAGCCGCGCATCGAGCGCCTTCAGGGCGACCGGAAAGCCGATCTCCGCCGCCGCCTCCGCGGCCCTTTCGGGCTGGGTCACGCGCGACGCCGGAACCGCGACCCCGGCGGCAGAGAGCATCGCCTTGGCGGCCGCCTCGTCATGGCGCGCGCCGGGTTCTGGCGCGGCCACCGGCACCTCGGACAGCCGCTCCGGCCTCGCCGCCAGCAGGGTCTCGCGCCGCTCGCGCCACCAGACGGCGTGACCGAGCGCCCGGATGCATTCGTCGAGCCCCTGCATCGCGGCAAGGCCAAGGCTCTGCGTGTGGTCGCGCGCGTCTGCCGGGAAGCAATCCACCATCGGCGCGATCTGCAAGGCCGCCACGTCGCGCCCCCGGCAGGCCGCGCCAAGCGCCTCGACCTGCGCAGCATATTCGCTGACATCCCACATGCCGTCGCGCGGGTAGTTCTGCACCATCAGCGCGAGGTCGTAACCCTCCTCGAGCAGCGCGGAATAGATCGCGGTCTGCCGCTCCGTATCGTTCCAGGCGGCCATGGTCACGTCCTGCGGATTGCAGGGCGTGGCGATCGACGGCAGGAGGTCGCGCAGACGCGCTGCCCGCTCTCCGGTCGGCTGCGGCAGGTCGAAACCGCCAGCGCTCAGATGGTCGGCAAGCATCACCCCCAGAACACCCGAGACCGAGGCGACGAGCGCCCGCCGCCCCTTCGGGATCTGGCCGGAATCGATCAGCTTCAGCGTCTCGAAGAATTCCGATTCCGAGGCGGTCGAGATGATGCCCAGCCGGTCGAACAGCGCCTCCCAGGCCGCGCCCGCGCCAGTCATCGAGGCGGTGTGCGAGGCCGCCGCCCGCGAGCCCGCTTCGGTCCGGCCAAACTTGATCGCGACGATGGGTTTGCCGAGCTTCAGCGCCTTCACCGCCGCCCGGCGCAGCCCCGCGATGTCGCGCAGACCCTCGAACGAAAGCCCCACCGCGGTCACGCGCGGGTCGTCGAGCAGGTAGTCCGCGCAGGCCTCCAGCCCCGTCACCGCCTGGTTGCCGCCGCCGACCATGTGGGTGATCGCGAGCCCGCGGTCGGAAAAGACGGCATCGCAAAGAAGCCCGCCGCCCTGGCTGACGATGGCAACACCCTTCGGGACAGAATGCACACCGAACTGGTCCATCATCGCCGCCATCGGATCGACGAAGTTCACGAGCCCCACCGAATTCGGCCCGAGCACCGCCATGTCCCCGGCCGCCGCCACGAGCCGCGCCTGAAGGTCGCCGCCCTCGGTTCCGGTCTCGGCGAACCCGGCCGCGTTGCAGACCGCGGCACGGCAGCCCATCTTTCTGAGCGCCGCGATGGCCTCGATCGCCGCTTCCCTGCGGATCGCGACGAAGGCGAGGTCCGGCACCTCCGGCAGATCCTCGATGCTCGGGACGCAGGGATAGCCCTGCAAGGTCTCGTATTTCGGATTGACGACCCAGGTCGGTCCTTCAAAACCAAGATCCCGGTGGTATTTCAGCGCCGGGTTGAGGTTGCTGCCGCCGATGAAGGCGACCGATTTCGGTCGGAAGAGCGGCTCGAGTCGGTGTGCCATGGACGATCCCGATCAGATTCTGCTTGATCCGAGCGTAGCGGTTGGCAGAAATCCGGGGATGACTTCAACGAACGAAAAACTGACCTGATCGAACATGAAGACGATCACTATCGTTATCGGCGAGGGCTTCCCGCTACTGTCGCTCTCGCTCGTCACCGAGCCTCTGCGAGTGGCCAACCGCGAGTGCCCCAAGCCAGTCTTCCGCTGGCGCGTCCTCAGCGTGGACGGCCAGACGCCGCGCTCCTCCTCGGGGCGTGCGCTCGAGATCGACGGGCCCTTGGACGAGGCGCCGACCGACGCCGTGATCCTGCTCGCCTCCTATGCACCCGACCGGATGAAGTCCGATGCCCTCCTCGGCTGGCTCCGGCGCCGCTCTCGCACCGGCAGCCTCATGGGCTGCGTCGATACCGGGGCGCTTCTCTTCGCGGAGGCCGGACTTCTGAACCGGCGCCCGGCCGCCGTCCATCACGAAGCCATCGTCGGGTTCCGCGAAAGCCGCGGCGAGGCGTATTTCGTCGACCGCCTGTTCGATCTGGACGGCGACCGATGTTCCAGCGCGGGCGGGGTGGTCACCATCGACATGACCCTGGCATTGATCGCGCATTACGAAGGGCCGCGCCTCGCGAGGCGCGTGGCCGAGATCTTGAACTACCGTCCTCTGGACTCGAGCCGTGCAGATGGTTCTTTCGGTTTCGACTGGTCCGTTCCTCGGCTCGACCGTACGCTCGCAAAGGTGATCGAGATGATGCTCGCGAACATGGAAAACCCGCTTGCCATCGGCGACATTGCCAGCCGATTGGAACAGCCCGAATGGAAGCTCCGGCGGCTCTTCCTCCGCCATCTCGGTCAGCCGCCGCAGGCCTATTATCTCGAACTCCGGCTCGACCGGGCACGCAACCTGCTCCGCAACTCGCACGAAAGGATCGGCGGCATCGCCCTGATGTGCGGATTCCCGGCTCCCGAGAGCCTGAGCCGCGCCTATCGGCAAAGATTTGGCGTCGCGCCAAGCGAGGACAGGGAACTGTAGCGGTAGCGCAGTAAGCATCCGCCGGGAGCCGTGGTCAGGCAGCCTTGACCTGGGGCGTTGCGGCGTTCCATTCCCAAGGCAGCAGCTTGTATAGGCGTGAGACCGCCAAGTCGGAGATGCGGGCGATGACATCGGCGAGCCAGGTCTGGGGGTCGATGCCGTTCAGTTTCGCGGAGCCGATCAGGGAATACATGAAGGCCGCCCGGTGACCGCCGCGCTCGGAACCGGCGAAGAGCCAGCTCTTTCTGTGATCGGCCCCACCTGAGTGGTCCGATTTGATTGTTAGTGCATGACTGGCCTCTGGTCCATCGGGATGACGGATTCAGGGGCCGGCGGGCGGTAGCCCAGAGCACTGTGGGGGCGTTTCGTGTTGTA
>NZ_JAOVQO010000041.1:0-8182 GCF_025673475.1 Albidovulum salinarum
CCGCTCATCATGCAGCGTCAACCACATCAGACCCAGAACGGCGTCGTCGATCCGGTCTCGGTCAATCTCCATGCCGCGAGCCTATCACAGATCATCGCGGCCACTGCGGCCCAATCCGGCCGGTTACAGATCAACGGCGAGCGGCACTACCTCTGGCGGGCCGTCGATCATGAGGGCGAGGTTCTCGAGAGCTTCGTGACCAAGACGCGGGACAAGAAGGCGACATTGAAATTCCTCAAGAAATCAATGAAGCGCTACGGTCGCCCGCACATTTTCGTCACCGACAAGCTGCGCTCCTATAGCGCCGCATCGAAGGAGGTCGGTGCGGCCGACCGCCAGGCAACTGGTCGCTGGCTCAATAATCGGGCGGAGAATTCGCACCTGCCGTTCCGACGACGAGAACGGGCAATGCAGCGATTTCGGCGGATGCGAAGTCTGCAGATGTTCGCCGCCGTTCACGCCTCGGTCGTCAATCATTTCAGTCAGGAACGCCACCTCTATTCGCGGCAAAACTTCAAGCTCAACCGCGCCGCCGCTCTCGCCGAGTGGCGCGGCCTCGGCGCGTCATAAGGGACAGCGATCCTGCCCTTGTGGAGACGATTTCGAATTGGTCTGACATCACCCGGGATTGAACACCTAGGCCGATGCGTAATTCTCTTCGGCGTCTTCGGTCGATCCATCGGACATGTAGGTACGCTGCATATCGACGAATGGGCCAGCGGTCAGCAGGGCGCGGATCTCTGCCCAGCCATCTGTATCTTCCGCAATCACATCATAGAGTTCCTTGCCGACTGAGACCCCCATGACAGCTCCCTCGTCTTCGGTGTCGAGCCAGCGGAACTGCATACGCTCGACGTCAAGGCCGATCAGGCGGCATTCGATCCCCCGCCGCATCGGCACCTCGTCCATGCGGCGAATGAGGTCCATCTTGACCATCTCCACGACCACGTCATCCAGGTCGAGATCGGCGATCAGGATCTTTTCCCGGACGGCAGGCCAGCCAAAGGTCAGGCGCGGAGCCAGCGCGTCACCGATCTCGCGCGCGGCGCCGGTCGTCTTGACGCCGTAAGTGGTGTCGAACAGCTCCTGCGCTTCAGTTTCCAGCTCCCCGTAATCCGACATCTGCCGTCCCGGCAGTGACATGATCCACTGGCCGCGGCCGACGTCGAGATAATTGAACAACGGCTCCAGGCGGAACGCGAACCCGCAATTGGGGCATTCGATTACCTGAAACGTATCGTCAAGGATGGCGTCGCGCAGGTCCGGCCGCCGATCGGCATTGACGCTTCCCACGGCCTCGATTGTATACACGTGGCCGCATTCCTGACAGGTGATGCCTGTATTGCTGAACAGCGACATGGCAAGCCTCCCTTAAGTATCCCGGTTCTCAAGCGCCGCAAACTCGGCGGTCATCGGATGGGCCGGTTTCAATTTCTTCGAATAGTAGGCGGCATACATTTCCGAGAACCATTCGCCCGGCGCGCGAAACTGGTATCCGGTCAGGCCCATCTTGCGGGCCGCCGCTTTGTATCCGACCCACAGACCGCTATAGGATTCGTGGATGATTTCGCCGTCCGAAAGCTCCAACGCCATTGCGGTTGCATTCGTTTCCCAGGGATTGTTCTTGGATTTGGCGTTTTCCGCCCAGTTGTGGATCTGCTGGCGGCGGCGTTCCCATTCTGTTGGCTCGATCCGGTCGGGCGGGTCCGCCTGGGGCGGGCTGGCGTTTCCAGACAGCACTTCCTGCACATAGGCCAGATCGCCGAATTTGAAGTGGCGAGCCACCTTTTCGGCAACCGAGCGTACATCGCGCCCGTATTCCGTCCAGCCGCCGAATTTCGCGTCGCCCAGCTTGGACCGCATGAAACCGTATTTGTCGTCAACCGAGTGACCGACTTCGTGCAGGGTGTTCCAGTTGAACCACTGCACCGGCTCGTCGTTGACCGGCGCGTAGTCCGCGCGGTTTTCGTAACCCTCATCACCCGGATTCCACGACCCCGTATTGTGGTCCGAGCCGAGCATTCTGCCAGCGCTGGTTGCTGCGGCGCCCTCGCGCATGCTGAGCGTCTTCTTTCCCCACATCTCAAAGGTCGAAGACCCGTCGGCCGCGCTACCGTCTGCCTTGCGGTAATCGTCGACGCCCAGCATGCTGTCGCTGGACAGAGTGTGTTTCAGCGGCAGCTTCGACATCGCCTCATAGAATTTCAGGACATTCGGACCTTTGTTGGCGCCGTCGGCTTGGAGGGCGCCATCGACATAGATCTCCAGCTTGCAGCCGAACCGAGTTTCCAGTGCGATCCGCGTGATGTCGCGCCGGGCGTCCGGGTCGAGTTTCTTGACGATCACGTCAAGCTTGTCTGCGCCATCAGGCTGATCCAGAATCGCCTTCACGTCTTCTTTCGAAGGCGCGGCCGTATTTTCCAGCATCTTGATTGTCAGCTTTGCCCGTGCGGCAGCTTCGGCCGCGGCCTTGAGAGCCGCCATCGCCTTGTCCAGATCGGGTTCTGCCGCTTCGGCATGGCTGGCTGCCTCGGACAGTTTGGTCTGGAGCACTTTCATGTCGTCGTTGACGGCGTAGCGGTGCGCGCTGTCCTGCAACTGCTTCAGGACAGGATCGCCGGCGCCCGGCACCAGCTTGGCCCGTTCCTTGTCGTATTCGACGCGCCTGTCGGCCAACGCCTCATTCTTGTGGAACGTTGCGACGGCATTCAAGAGATGCGTCATCGCGGTCGCTTCTCCGGAAGCGATCATCATTGCCGGTGCCTCATTCATCGAAGCTTTAGTCCGGTTCATCCGTTCGGTGACAAACCCCTTGGCTTCGTGCGGTCCGCTCAGGAAATCGTCGACCAGCTTTACCGACTTGGTGGTTTCGCCGCGCACCTGGGCCACTTGGCGCTGGTGGATTTCCGCGGTGCCGCAATCGGCGCAGGCCTGCTTAATCAGATCCCGCACGTCGATACTGCCCCCATCGATTGCTTTCTGCGCCGCGTCCAGGGCGCTGCTGGCGGCGATGATCTTATCCGCAAGTTGTTCCTGTGGCGGGGCTGCGCGCAATTGCGTCACCTTGTCCCGCACCTCCTTGATTGCGGCCTCAAGAACAGACTGGTGGGGTGCGTCACCCACGCCTTCGAGAACTTTCAAACCGGTATGCAAATCGCCGGTTGCCATCGCATCGGTACAGTTTGTCGGAATCTCGTTCATCAGCGCCGTCGCGGCGACGTAATCGCCCCGCATCCGCAGGTCTTCGGCAGACTTGTACTTCACCTCTGCGCGGTCGAGCAGCGGTTTGATCACGGCGGCGCGTTCGGGCGGTTCCTTGGCTTCGTCCAGCTTGCCGCGCGCCGCCGTCTTCGCCGTTTTATAGGTCTCATTGAGCGGGATCTGCCGATTGAGCTCGGCGACCTTGGCCTTCAGCTCTCCCATCAGCGCAGTGGCCTGTTCGAACTGCCGGTTCTGGGCCAGCTCGTCCCCCTTTGCCAGGCCCTTGTCGATCTCGGCAATCAGATCGTCGAGACCGGGGTTAGGGCGCGTCGGCGTACCCAGATCGTCGGTCACGTCGTTTTTGCGAGCATCCTTGTAGGTTTGGTACCGCGCGAGAATCGTCGTGCCGTGATGGGTGTACCAGCCTAGTTCTTCGATCTGCTTCTTTGCAGAGACAAACGCATGATCGCGGAACATCTTCTCGATCTGGGTCTTCATTGCCGCCTGACGGTCCAGCTCCATCTTCAGAATCGGTTGATTGTCTTCGACGGTTGTCTTGGCGGAGGCGTATTTCGTGTTTCGGTCGTTTCGCGCCTCGTTGTAATCCGTGCAGAGCTTTTCGAAAGGCGCCTTGAGATCCTTGCCCGTTTTGATGAGCTTGTCAGATCCGGCGATGTCGAGGCGTTTCAGGCAATCGTCGGCATCCTTGAGCAGTTTGTCCAACCGGTCCCGCTCTTTCTTGAAAACGTCGCTGTCAGGCTGGCCCTTGAGATGTGTGATCAACGATTCAATGGTTGTGCGGTCGGTCTGCTGCGCGGTTCTGGCGTCCGCCTTGCGCCCGACCTTTTCGCATGCCACCAACGCCTCGGCGATGGTTTTCAGTGCCGCGTCGAAATTGAAACCGGGGGGCGTGGCTGCGTCTTCGGCAGCCTTCAGCTGCTTTTCCAACTCCTTTATGTCATCAGTGATTATTTTGTGCGGGTCGACATTCTTACCGGGCAAGGTGTTTTCGACCTCAGTCTTGAGCTTGGCAACCTCGGCGTCGTATTTTGGCTTGCGTTCGACCTTCTGTAGCGCGTCCTTGAGAATCTTTTCGATCTCCTGGAGCTTCCCTTCAGCGGTTGCTGCGTCGGGCTTTCGAGCCTCTTTGCCATCGCCCGGCGGGTCCGCCTTCATCGCCTCCTTGGCCGCGGCAAGGAGAGCATCGACCGAGTTAATCTGGTCCGCGAACGTACCTTGATCCTTGCCCTGCACATCGGCTTTAAGACCGGGGATCGCATCGATCCAGGCATTGATCTGTGCTGCTTTGGCATCTTCGCCTTCACCTGCGGCCTCGGGTTTGGCATCCGCAATCTTCTTGGCGCCGTCCAGCAGCGCCTTGGCCTGCTCCCCGCGGGCCTTTGCGGCCTCGATCGCAGTGGTGGCTTCGTCGAATTTCTTGATCATTTCGAACGCCGCGGCTTGCGAAAGATAACTGTCCGCAGCAGCAAGTTCCGATGCCGCAAAGCCGTTGGCGCTGTCATTGGTTTCGCGGATCTTGTCGAGCGCCTGAGTGATCGGTTTCTTTTTGTCGACATAGGTCTTGTATTTCACCGCCAGCGCCTTTTGTGGCGCGAACATCGGCTGGATGGCCTCCATCAATTTGACAGCCGCCACAAATTCACGCGCGTCCTTGAACTGATCCAGCCTGTCTTTGTCTGCCTTGGCCCGAAGATAGAAATCTTCGATTCCCGCGCGGCCGTCGTGGCCTTCTATGGCTGTGTACGCGGTGTCGAAGGCTTCGCGCTTGTCGGCATAGTCCTTGGCCAGCGCCAAGATTCTGGTGCCAGCCCTAACGGAATAGCCGATCTCGGCGGCCTGACTATAGGCCGCAATGAAATCCGGCGGCGTTGCACCGGCAAGCGCTTCGGCGCGGGCGGCAAATGCGTGACAGGGTGTCAGTTCCGGCAGGATGTGTCTTTTGTATTTGTCGTCCGCTGCATCCAGTTTCGCGATTTCAACCTTGTAGTCGTTTTCGTATGCGTCTCGATAGCGCTGGTGTGCGCCTTTCGCCTGCTCGGCCTTATGCAGTAGGCCAGGGATTTTATTCAGTTCTTTCATCGCCTCTGAGAACTGTTTGCGGCCGGACAGGCGCGCCGCCTTGATCAGACATTGCTGCGCCTCGTCCTTCAGTGCCGCACTTTGGGCATTTGCGTACGGCGACAATGCGCCCAGAGTGCTCGACCGCTTGTCTCGGATGGCTTGATAAGACCCAGTATCGTCTGCAAGCTTCAAAAGCGCATCGTAAGTATCCGTAACGGATTTCAGATCGGTGCGGGCGTCAGGATAGTTTGCGGTATCCGTTTTGGCTTTCGCCGCCTCGGCGTCCGATTTAAACGTATTGAACGCTGCCAGAACAGGCTCACCGCTTGCGGCGCTGTGGCCGCCAATGTTGTCGCGTTGAATGGTGTAGAGATCCCATTCCCGTCCCCATGCCTCTTTTTCGGCCATCAGTTCATGAATAGCCTTCTTGTGGGCTGCGATATCCGCCTTGGCCGTTGCAACGGCGGATTTGACCGCCTCCAGCCCGTCGTCGCGCGACAGGTCGAGCGTCCCGGCGATGCGGTCGGTTTCTGTCGCCCAATCTGCCGGTGCATTGTCGCCGAAGTCGGCGGCGAGCTTGCGCAGCTCCCTGATATCATTTTCCAGCAGATGTTCGGCATTCGACAGTTCCACTGTCAGCCCTGCGTCTTCGACCGTATCGTTGGCCGGCGGGCCTTCGGGTTTGGCGGCTTTGGCCTCGTCCAGCAGCTTCTTGGTGGCGCGCAGAGCGGCGACGGCGGCGTCCCAGTCTTTCTCTCCGGCCTTAGTGTTGGCCTGTTCCCAAGCGGCGGCCAGCGCGGTGGTGTCGGTGATCTTGGCGCGGATCAGCTCCTCGACTGGGCCTTTCATGGCCGGCGCTGCGCGGTCCCAGACCGCCTTATTTGCCGACTTGTCCTGTTTCGGCGTGCCCTGGTCGGGCGCGGTATCCATCTTCGCGATAAGCTGCAGCGCGACATCTGCGGCGCGGATCGCGACTTCGTACTCCTGTTCTTTGTCGGCCTTGGCATTGGCCGCGGCCCACAAGCCCTCGATCCGCGACCGCTCGGTGGGGTTGAGCGACAGTGCCCTTAGAATTTCGGGTGCGGCTTTCTTGCGTTTATCGGCCCACATGCTCGCCAACAACGCCTGCTTGCGCTCAGCCTCTTCCTGCAGCTTTTTCTTAGCCGCATCGGGCGAGGACGGCGCTTCGTTATGCGCCAGTTTCACAAGGCGGGTGATTTCCGGCAACGAGCCGGCGGCAGCCTTGTAATCCGGCACCACCGCATCGGCCTTTTCGTTAGCCCAGAGCCAGGCGGCGCGCAGCGCGCCCGGATCGCCGGTGCCCAGCTTCAGCGCCGCGGCAACCAGCGGTTTCAGACGATCTGCACCTTTGCGCCACCGGTCACGTTCAGCGGCATCGTTGCCGGGATCGTCCGGATCGCCGCCGGGATCCGGATCGCCGCCCGGCCGGTTGCCGTCGCCTGATCCGCCGGCTGCCGCAATCGCCGCTTCGATCTTGGCCAGCCCGGCTGCCGCCTTGTTGAGATCGCCGCCGGAAATCATTCCGATCACGGCTTTCAGAGCCGGTGCGATTTTGTCCCTGGCAGCCTGCGACAGCTGCTGCAAGCGACCGTTTGCCGTCTTGACCCTTGCAACCAGCTCGGCCTGCGAGAGCGCCGGGCTTTGGGATGCTTGCCGCGTTCCGGTTTCTTCCGGACTCTCGGGACGCTCGACCTGTTCGGGGGCTTCGCCTTCATCTTCGCCCGTTTCGAACTCGTTGCCGTCGGGCGATTTGATCTTGACCTTGAGCGACAGCTTTGCCGCCTTCAGAAAAACCGCGCACTTTTTCTTCATGCCGGCCGGCGGTTCGCTTTCGCAATCGAATGTCAGGCTGTTGCCGTCGACCGTGATCTTTCCGAAGGTTGATTTCGCGGCTTCGACACCGTCGGATTTGCGCGCCTCCTTGAACAGCATCGACCCGTCTTTCTTCGGGTGTATGATCAGGGCGGTATCCTCGGGCTTCTTGCCGAGGGCGAGGCCGAAATTCAGCGGCTTCGTTCGTGCCATGCTGATCTGCTGCTTGAGTTCCTTGATACCGGCTGCGTCGAGTGCCACGATTCCCCCCGAGAACTTTGCTGATAGTCAATGAGGCAGACAGAGACCGTGATTTTTTGGGATTTCACGACCAAAGTGCAGCCCCGGCGGAGACCAGTCCAGTTTTTTCTTGTTGCGCCGGCTGACGCGCGGGGTGGTGTCATTTGTGGACGGCTCCAGTTTTGCAAGGGTTTTCTTGAGCGAGGCTGATCGAAGCGGGTTGCGGTCATTTGTCCGGCCTTTGAGCGCGGTGCGTCTGACCGCTGGCCTTGATGAAGTCCGCGTGCTGGGTCCCAATCAGACGGACAAGCTTTGAAGCCCCGACAGCACCTCGGGGTGTCCCGGCAGCGGTCTCGCTTGATCATCATCATTCTCTTGTGCCCTTGCATCTCGTCACGGCGCCGTTGCGCCGCCGCCATAGTCCTCCTTGGCGGTGTCAGAGGAACCTAGCTTGCGGCGAGGCAGGGCGCCGACTAGCGCCGCTTGATGTCGAAACCTGACCCGTTCAAATACTTCAAGACGAGCCGCGCGATCATCCGCCTGGCGGTGATGATGTACGTGCGCTTCCCGCTCTCGCTTCGGAACGTCGAGGACCTGCTGCACGAGCGTGGCATCGACATAAGCCATGAATCGGTCCGGTTCTGGTGGCAGCGTTTCGAACCGATGTTCGCCGCCGAGATCCGCAAGAAACGTGCCGATTGCTTGCGTTCTGGGCCGCAGTGGCAATGGCATCTCGACGAGATGTTTGTGAAGATCAACGGCGAGCGGCACTACCTCTGGCGGGCCGTCGATCATGAGGGCGAGGTTCTCGAGAGCTTCGTGACGA
>NZ_JAOVQO010000042.1:0-7671 GCF_025673475.1 Albidovulum salinarum
CCTAGCAGCATTATCTGGACGTCAGCGACGTTTGTTCCTGTTGGTCCTGTTGTGAGGAGGTCTTTGGCTGCGTTGAGGGCTTTGTTGCTGTCGTTGTTGTCGAGGAGGGTTTTGGGGTTTTCGCCGGTGGCGCGGATTCGGGCGGGGGTGCCCTGATCGGTGATGCCGCCTGCGGCGTCTGTTGGGCCGTCGCGGCCGTCGGTTCCGCCGGAGAGGAAGGCCCAGGGGCGGTCGAGGTTTGGCATGGCGAGGGCGACCCGCAGCGCGAGTTCCTGGTTGCGGCCGCCGCGGCCGGTGCCCTTGAGGGTGACGGTTGTCTCGCCGCCGAAGATGAGGCAGGCGGGGCGGCCGCGGGGGGCGGCGGTTGCGGCGGCGACGATGGCGTCGGCGGCGTCCGCGACGTCGCCGGTGAGGCGGTCGCTGACGATCACCGGTTCGAGGCCGCGGGCGCTTGCTGCCGTTGCGACGGCTTCGAGGCTGAGGCGGTTCGAGCCGATGAGGTGGTTCGCCGCTGCGGGTCCGGGGCCTGGGGCGGCTTCGGGCTGCGCGAGCCGGGCGCGGACGGGCTCGGGCAGGTCGGGCCAGAGCCCGCGCTCGGTGAGGAGCGCGCGGGCCGCGGCGCGGGAGCCGATCGGGGCGGTGGTCGGGCCCGAGGCGATGACGCGCAGGTCGTCGCCGATGACGTCCGACAGGATATAGGCGGTGACCGGGGCGGGGGCGGCGTGGCGGGTGAGGCCGCCGCCCTTGAGCCGCGAGAGGGTCTGGCGGACGAGGTTGATCTCGGTGATCTCGAAGCCGTGGGCGAGGAGGAGCCGGTTGACCTCGGCCTTGTCGGCGAGGCTGAGCCCCTCGGCCGGGGCCGGGGCGAGCGCCGAGCCGCCGCCGGAGATGAGCGCGATGACGCGGTCGGCCCCGGTCGCGGCGTCGAGCCGGCGCAGCGCCTCGGCGGCGGCGGCGGCGCCGTTCGCGTCCGGCACCGGGTGGCCGGCGGCCATCACCGTGGCGCCGGGCAGGTCCCGGACGTTCTCGTAGTTCGTGATCACAAGCACGTCGGCCGGGGCATCGCCGAGTTGGCGGAGCATCTCCGCGGCCATCGGGATCGCGGCTTTGCCAATCGCCACAACGACATAGGCCCCGCCCGGCGCGGGGCGGGGCAGGGGGTGGCGGGCGAGTGCGGCGGCGAGCGCCCGGGCGGGATCGGCCGCGGCACAGGCCGCCGCGAAGAGCTCCGCGGCGGTCTCGCGCAATGTGATCACGGGGTCGGCCGCAGAACCCGCCATGGCCTCAGGCCCCGGCGATCTGGCGCGCCTTCGCGACCAGCACCTCGGCCTGGCGGATCGAGGCGTAGTCGATGAGGCGGCCGTCGAGCGAGACGGCACCCTTGCCCTGGGCGGCGGCTTCCTCCATCGCGGCGAGGATCCGCTGGGCCTTGGTGACCTCGGCCTCCGAGGGGCTCATCACCTCGTTGGCGAGCGCGATCTGGGAGGGATGGATCGCCCATTTGCCCTCGCAGCCGAGCACCGCGGCGCGCTTGGCGGCGGCCTTGTAGCCCTCGGGGTCCTGGAAGTCGCCGAAGGGTCCGTCGATGGGGCGCAGGCCGTTGGCGCGGGCCGCGACCACCATGCGGGCGAGCGCGTAGTGCCACATGTCGCCCCAGTGGACGGCGCGGGAGCCGTCGGCGAGCGGGTCGGTCAGCACCGCGTAGTCGGGGTTGACGCCGCCGATGATCGTGGTGCGGGCGCGGGTCGAGGCGGCGTAGTCGGCGACCCCGAAGTGGAGCGATTCGTTGCGCTTGGAGGCGGCGGCGATGGCGGAGACGTTCTGCATGCCGAGCGCGGTCTCGATGATGTGCTCGAAGCCGATGCGCTTCTTGTAGCCTCGCGCGTCCTCGATCTGGGTCACCATCATGTCGACGGCATAGACGTCGGCCGCGGTGCCGACCTTGGGGATCATGATCAGATCGAGCCGCTCGCCGGCCTGTTCGACGACGTCGACGACGTCGCGGTACATGTAATGGGTGTCGAGGCCGTTGATTCGGACCGACATGGTCTTCTTGCCCCAGTCGATCTCGTTCAAGGCCTTGATGATGTTCTTGCGGGCCTCGGCCTTGTCGTCGGGCGCGACCGCGTCCTCGAGGTCGAGGAAGATCACGTCGACGTCGGATTGTGCCGCCTTCTCAAACATTTGCGGGGCGGAGCCGGGGACGGCCAGCTCGCTGCGGTTGAGCCGGGCGGGGGCCTGCTGGATGACGTGGAAGCTCATGGGGAAGATCCTTCGGGATTGCCGCGATGCAGCGGATGGGTGACGGCCGCCATTCAAACGCGCAAGAGTTCTTTCCTGTCAAGCAACAAAATTGCGTCAATGACCGGCGCCGCGACAGATCGTGCAAGGTCCTCCGGGCGCGGGTCCGGGCGCGGATACGCGCGCGAGGCGGCGTCGGGCTCAGTCGCCGGGGCGGGTCGGGGCGCCGAGCCGGGCGGCGTAGTAGAAGGCGATCGCCTGGGCGCGGCTCGTCACGCCGAGCTTCTCGAAGAGGTTCGAGAGGTGGAACTTGACGGTGTTGGCCGAGATCGCGAAGTCGCGGGCGAGCTCGCGGTTGGTGAGCCCCTTCGAGAGCGCCTCGAGGAGCGCCCGCTCGCGCCGGGTGAGGCTCTGGATCGGGTCGGCCTTGAGCTCGCGGATGTCGAGGAACGGGAACACCATCTGGCCCTGGGCGACGGCGCGGCAGGTCTCGAGGAGCTTCTCGACCGGCGTGGTGCGGGCGACGAAGCCGGCGGCGCCGGCGAGCATCGCGAGCCGCGGCACGTCGCCCCTTGGGTCGTCGCCGTAGACGACGAGGCGGGGCGCATGGGGCTGTTCGCGCAGGACCTCGATCAGCTTCTGGCCGCCGAGTGCCGGCAGGTTCCAGTCGATCACCCCGACCTTGACCGGGACCCGCATCACCGCGCCGAGGAAGCCCTCGGCGGTGGCGGTGGTGGCGACGAGCGAGAATCGGGGGTCGCGGTCGAAGATCTCCGACATCGCCGAGAGCACGAGCGGATTGGGGTCGGCGAGCGAGACCGCGATCGGGGCGGATTTGTCATCAAGCTGTTGCATTCCTTGCCTCTTTCGCCAGAACCTACCCGATAGGGCGGGGGGCTGTCCGGTATACCTCGGTATCCATACCAATATGGGTAGGAAATTCCCCATACCATCGGATACCCGAAAGCAGGAGTAACGCAGGTTGTGACGCCGCGGCAAGTGCGATTGTCTTGCGGCAACGGACCTCGCCGTCCGCGTCCCGCCTCCGCCGCGCCCCCCGCGGCCCGAACCAGCAGGTCCGAGAGATGAACGAACCGACGATCTTCCCCGCCCTCGAGATCCCCGAGACGCTCGCCGCCGGCCCCGGGCCCGGCAACACCGACCCGCGCGTGCTCGCGGCCTTCGCCCGCACCGGGCTCGCCGACCACATGCAGGCCGACGTGCTGCGCGGCATGATCGAGTGCAAGCAGATGCTGCGCCAGGTCTGGGGCACCAGGAACACCTACACCTACGGCGTCGGCGGCACCGGCTTCTCCGGGCTCGACTGCATGCTCGGCGCGATCCTGCCGGGCGACAGCGTGGTGGCCTTCGTCAACGGCACCTTCTCCGGCATCGACGGGCTGACGATCCGCATGAAGGCCGCGACCCGCGAGGAGCTGCGCGCCAACGCGCTCGACCCGCAGGCCGCCTCGGTGACGGTGGTCACCGTGCCGCACGGCGAGTCGGTCACCGGCGAGATCGTCGAGAAGGTGCTGGCCGAGAAGAAGCCGAAATGGGCCTTCATGGCGCATTGGGAGACCGGCTCGGGCCGCGTGAACGACCTTCGGGGCTTCTCGGAGGCCTGCGAACGTCACGGCGCGATGGGGCTTGTCGACGCGGTCTCCTCGCTCGGCATCGCCGACTTCTCGATCGACGACTACCCGGGCGTGGTCGGCTGGGCCTCCTGCCCGCAGAAGGGGGTGCTCTGCCTGCCCCTGACCTACGCGCCGGTCAGCTTCACCGATCGCTACATCGCCGAGGTCCGCGCCAATGGCTGCGCCTCCTACGTCCACAACCCGGTCCTTGAGGCCCGCCACTGGGGCGTGGTCGAGGGCAAGGACGTGGCCGCCGGCTCCTACCACCGCACCCATTCGGGCTACGCGGTCGCGGCCTTCCACGAGGCGCTGCGGCTCACGCTCCAGCAAGGGATCGCCCGGAAGGCGCGCGACTACGCCTTCCACGAGAAGGCGCTGAAGGACGCGGTCACCGCGATGGGCTGCACCGTCACCTCGAACATGACGAGCCTCGTCGTTCTCAACCTGCCGGCAAGCCTCGCGGGCCGCGAGAAGGAGCTGGTGCAGGGCGCCCGCGCCAGGGGCTTCGGCATCTGGCCGACGCTCTCGGAGCCGGTGCAGGTCCGGATCGGCATCCTCAACCAGCTGAGCCAGGCCGCGATCACCGAGATCGTCACCCGCTTCGGTGCGGCGATGAACGAGATGGGCGCCGGCATCGACATGGACCGGATCCGCGAGGGTCTCGCGCGCCACTACCAGACCGCGATCGCGGCCGAATAATCTCACCGGGAGGATCGAGATGGACATCCACGAATACCAGGCCAAGGAGATCCTTGGAAAGTTCGGCGTCACGGTGCCGGAAGGCGGGCTCGCCTACAGCCCCGAGCAGGCGGCCTACCGCGCCCGCGAGCTCGGCGGCAACCGCTGGATCGTCAAGGCCCAGGTCCATGCCGGCGGCCGCGGCAAGGCCGGCGGCGTGAAGCTCTGCAATTCCGAGCACGAGATCCTCGACGCCGCCGAGAGCATGTTCGGCAAGAAGCTCGTGACGCATCAGACCGGGGCCGAGGGCAAGGGCGTCTACCGCGTCTATGTCGAGGCCGCGGTGCCGTTCGAGCGCGAGATCTATCTCGGCTTCGTGCTCGACCGCTCCTCGCAGCGGGTGATGATCGTCGCCTCCTCGGAAGGCGGCATGGAGATCGAGGAGATCTCGGCCGAGAAGCCCGACAGCATCGTGCGCTCCACCGTCGAGCCGGCGGTCGGGCTGCAGGAGTTCCAGGCCCGCGAGATCGCCTTCGCGCTCGGCATCCCGGCCAAGCTCACCCAGCAGATGGTGCGCACGCTGCAGGGCTGCTACCGCGCGTTTACCGAGCTCGACGCGACCATGGTCGAGATCAACCCCTTGGTCATCACCTCCGACGACCGCATCCTCGCGCTCGACGCCAAGATGACCTTCGACGGCAACGCGCTCTTCCGCCATGCCCAGGTGGCCGAGCTCCGCGACAAGTCCCAGGAGGATCCGCGCGAGAGCCGTGCGGCCGACCGCGGCCTCTCCTATATCGGGCTTGCGGGCAATATCGGCTGCATCGTCAACGGCGCCGGTCTCGCGATGGCGACGATGGACACGATCAAGCTTGCCGGCGGCGAGCCCGCGAACTTCCTCGACATCGGCGGCGGCGCCACGCCCGAGCGGGTCGCGAAGGCCTTCCGGCTGGTCTTGTCGGACGCCAACGTCCAGGCCGTGCTCGTCAACATCTTCGCCGGCATCAACCGCTGCGACTGGGTCGCCGAGGGCGTGGTGCAGGCGCTGACCCAGAACCCCGTCGACGTGCCGGTGATCGTGCGCCTTGCCGGGACCAACGTCGAGGAGGGCCAGAAGATCCTCGCCAAGTCCGGGCTGCCGATCATCCGCGCCACCTCGCTGATGGAGGCCGCCGAGCGCGCGGTCACCGCCTGGCAGAACGACAAGTCGCAGAACACCAATGTGAGGGCCGTCTGATGAGCATCTTTCTCGACCGCACGAGCCGCGTCATCGTCCAGGGCATCACCGGGCGCATCGCGCAGTTCCACACCAAGGAAATGATCGACTACGGCACCAATGTCGTCGGCGGCGTCGTGCCCGGCAAGGGCGGCGAGACGGTGCACGGCGTGCCGGTCTTCAACACCGTGAAGGAAGCCGTGGCCGCGACCGGCGCCGATGCCAGCCTCGTCTTCGTGCCGCCCCCCTTCGCGGCGGATTCGATCATGGAAGCGGCCGACGGCGGCATCCGCTACGCGGTCTGCGTGACCGACGGCATCCCGGCCCAGGACATGATCCGCGTCAAGCGCTACATGTACCGCTACCCCAAGGAGCGCCGCATGGTGCTGACCGGGCCGAACTGCGCCGGCACGATCAGCCCGGGCAAGGCGCTTTGCGGCATCATGCCGGGCCATATCTACCTGCCCGGCCATGTCGGCATCGTCGGCCGCTCGGGCACCTTGGGCTACGAGGCCGCCCAGCAATTGAAGGACCGCGGCATCGGCGTCTCGACCTCGGTCGGCATCGGCGGCGACCCGATCAACGGCTCGTCGTTCCGCGACATCCTCGAGCGCTTCGAGCAGGACCCCGACACCCATGTGATCTGCATGATCGGCGAGATCGGCGGGCCGCAGGAGGCCGAGGCCGCGGCCTATATCCAGGAGCACATGACCAAGCCGGTCATCGCCTATATCGCCGGCCTGACCGCGCCCAAGGGCCGCACCATGGGCCATGCCGGCGCGATCATCTCGGCCTTCGGCGAGAGTGCGTCCGAGAAGGTCGAGATCCTCTCGGCGGCGGGCGTCACCGTGGCCGAGAACCCCTCGGTCATCGGCGAGACGATCGCCCGGGTGATGAAGAAAGCGGCCGCGTAACGGCCGCGCAAAGGGAGGCGACGATGGCGAAACCCAGGGTGCTGGTGACGCGGGCCTGGCCCGCACCGGTCGAGGCGAAGATGGCGGAAGCCTTCGACGTCACGCTCAACCGCGACGACCGGCCCCTGGGCGCGGCCGAGATGAAGGCCGCGCTGACCGACTACGACGCGGTCCTGCCGACCGTCACCGACCGGCTGCCGGCCGAGCTCTTCGACGCGCCTCAGCTCAGGGCCAAGATCCTCGCCAACTACGGCGTCGGCTTCGCCCATATCGACACCGATGCCGCGAAATCCCGCGGCATCACCGTCACCAACACGCCCGACGTGCTCTCCGACTGCACCGCCGACATCGCGATGACGCTGATGCTGATGGCCGCGCGACGCGCCGGCGAGGGCGAGCGCGAGCTGCGCGACGGCCGCTGGACCGGCTGGCGCCCGACCCATCTCATCGGCACCAAGGTCTCCGGCGCCACGCTCGGCATCATCGGCTTCGGCCGCATCGGCCAGGCCATGGCGCAGCGCGCCCATCACGGCTTCGGCATGAGGATCCTCGTGCAGAACCGCTCCGCCGTCGCCCCCGAGATCCTCGCCCGCTACGGCGCCACCCAGGTCGCCAGCGTCGAGGACATGCTGCCCGAATGCGACTTCGTCTCGCTCCACTGCCCCGGGGGGGCGGCCAACCGCCACCTCATCAACGCCCGCCGGCTCGAGATGATGAAGCCCACCGCCTTCCTCATCAACACCGCCCGCGGCGAGGTCGTCGACGAGGCCGCCCTCGCCCAGGCGCTGTGGTTCAACACCATCGGCGGCGCCGGCCTCGACGTCTTCGAACGCGAACCCAAGATCCACCCAGACCTCATGGGCGCCGACAACCTCGTCATGCTCCCCCACCTCGGATCCGCAACACGCCAAACCCGCGAAGGAATGGGGTTCCGAGTGCTCCAAAACCTCACCGAATACTTCCAAGGAAAAACACCCCAAGACAAGGT
>NZ_JAOVQO010000043.1:0-7030 GCF_025673475.1 Albidovulum salinarum
TGCCCGACAAGCACCTCAACCTGCCGCAACTTCATGACAATCTCTTCAGGTTTGTGCCGCTTCGTAGCCATGTCGATCCTCCGTTCTCCTAAACATAACGGCGGACCACTTCACTGGGGGAGGATCAACGTCGCGGTGACACCGCACTATGTTTGTGGAAACGAAGGAAGAAACATGATCGAGCGTGAGATCGAGACCTCGGACCCACCCGCAACAGGCAGGCCGGGGATGCGTACCGGCACCGCCAAATCGGCGGCCACCGACGCAATGCACGACCGAATCGTGGAGACGGCCAAGCAACTGGTTCGACAATTTGGCTACCAGAAGACCACCGTTGCCGACATCGCCGCCGAACTCGACATGTCGCCGGCCAATGTCTATCGCTTTTTCTCTTCCAAGGCGGCGATCTGTGAGGACGTGGCGCGCAAGCTTGCCGCCGACGTTCGCGAGAAAATGCGCGAAGCCGCGGATGATCCTTCGTTGGGTGCCCGCGAGCGGTTACGTCGACTGGTTCTTGCCAATCACCACGAGATCGTGAATCGCTGCATCGCTGACAAGCGGACCCACGCAATGGTCCATGCCGCGGTCGAGAACAACTGGAGCGTCGTGCAGGAGCACCAGGAAAGCATCCGCCAGATGATCGCCGAGATCATTTCCGACGGGATCGACGCCGGAGAGTTCAGCGTGTCCGATCCGGAGGCTGCCTCGCATTGTTTCCAGGCAGCCCTTATCTCGGCCTGCCATCCCGTCATCGTCGAGGGCAGGTTGCGTGCCGGAGAAGACATTCAGCCCACTCTCGATCCCTTGCTCGATTTTGCCCTTCGGGGTCTGGGGTCGCGGGAACCCTCCGGCGGCTGAGGCTAACTTCACGCGCGAATGATGGGTGCGGTTCGTTGAGCCAACGGTAAGAGCGCTTCTGTCACGAATGCCCCGTCGGAAGAATTCAACTTCCCGGCGAATGCGTTTTCAGGCCAGGGCAAACTACTGGCTCGACTGGACGAACGGGAACTGAAGCGGTTTGGCAATGCGCGATGCCGCAACCGTGGGACAGCAGTTTCGACTGAAGCTCAGTTGTGCGCAAATTCCGGCAATTGTCCCCACACCAGTTCGAACCGGTTAACTCATTCAGAATCCCAAGTCCCTGAACGCCTTCCACATTCGGCCATTGTGTTGACCTTCGGCATACGGAAAGGACCTGAAGTATTCCTCGGTCGTGATATCGGGGCGGCGTTGCCGGACCCTGTCTGTCCACATCCGGGCATTCTCGTCATTCCCCGCCAGATGGTGTGCAGCACCAGCCAGCATGGCGATCAGGTAGTGCGTTCCCGGCGCCTTGGCCGCGCGATCAATCCATCTTGCGCCTTCGGCGAAGTTTCCCTCGCAAGGATGCGTGTTTCCCTGGTTGGCCAGCATGGCATAGTGGAGGGGGTCGAGCGGGCTCAATACCATGGCGTTGCTGTTCAAGGCGCGTGCAGCGGCGCCTTCACCATTCATCATCATCAGGGCTTTCGCGTAACTTCCCTGCGCAAAATTCGGCGAGACATCCGGGCTACGACTCATCCAGGCGATGGCTTGTTCGAGATCGCCGTTGAGCCATTGCACCCGGCCCATGCAATAGTTTGCAAAGGGATCGAGGAAATCGAGTTCCAGGCTTTTGTCGGCGGCAGACCGGGCTAGGTTCATCGCATCGGTATCCCGGCCATAATGCATGAAGGCGCTCTGAAAGGCCGTGAACGAAAGGCCCGCATGCGCCCGGGCCAATCCGGGCTCTTTTTCGATAGCCTTCCGGAACCGGGTTTCTGCCGCGGAGTTATCGATCCGGTTGAACCGGTAAAGGTGGCGAAGGCCAAGATGGAACTCCGCCCACGCATCGAGGTTGCTTGACGGCCGGATCTCGGCGGCGCTCGCTTCGGCCATGGGAATCCGGATTTCCAGCGCCGTCACGATTTCCGCCACAATCCGGGACCGGATTTCGTGAATGCCATCGATCGGCGCCGAGAACCGTTCGCTCCAGATCACTCGGTCTGATGCGGTCTCGGACAGTTCGACATTCACGAACAGGGTTTTTGCCGCAACCTCGATCAGACCGGCGAGCACGTATCGCACTCCTAGCGCCGAACGTACGGCTGACGGATCCGGGATCTGGGCACGGAAGCGGAACGAGGATCCGCGCGCGATGACCGCAATCCACCTCAGGCGGGAAATGGCTGAGATGATTTCGGCCAGCAAGGCATCGGCCAGCGGGGCGTATCCCGTTTCGGCCCCAAGGCTGGCGAACGGCAGTACGGCGATCGACGGACGTCCTTGGAATCCGCCCGGATCATCGGTGGGGAGCTCGTGTTCGCCCGGGCTGTCTCTGCGAACCCTGACCTCGGCCACGCAACGGATCCCGCGGCCATGTACCGTTCGGATGATAGACTGCCGCGCGCCATCATCCCCCACCGCCTTGCGGGCTTCCTTGACCGCGGTCGAGATCGCGCTGTCGGAGATGAAACGCGCGTCCCAGACCCGTTCGACCAGTTCGTCCTTGGTGACCAACCGATCCGGATTGCTAGCCAGCGGAGCTGTCAGACGGATTCGAACCAGTCTCCGAATGGATCGCACCATCAAACCGTGGGATCAAACATCTAAACATAACGTCGGACCAAATCAGAGGAGGCATTCCAGCACCGAATTGTGACCCAGGTGACGCCGTAAAGAACTAGCAATTTGAGGTTGCCTGATCACCCAAGACCTTGAAACAGTGAGTTCACGACCGGCAAACAACGAAAGTTTTGGAACAGAACTTCGCATCCCTTCCGATTGTATCAATTCGCAAAACAATTGACCCAATTCAGACCGTAATTCGTCGATCCACATTGCCATATTATCGAAAATTTGGTGCCGTGAAGTCGGGAGGGCGCCAGAAATTGGATGGGGAGAAAAGATATGCCCAGACCAGCAGGCGGTGGAAAAGGCGGAGGCAACGGCGATACCGGGACTGTGTTTGCCGTGCTTGGCCCAACGTCGGATGGCACGGGCCTATTTGGCACGGGCGACCCGTCTCGAGCCATCACCATTACAGCAACCGATCCCGCAACTGGGACGACTTGGGTCGGAACCACGGCAACGTGGTACGAACAGGATGGCACCTGGTACTGGTCAATCGACTACGGGTCGCTGAACAACACGCAATATGGTTCGGATACGTTCGACGACGAGAGCGGCGACTTCACGGTTGTTGCGTCCTACGAGGACGTCAACCCAAAGAACGGCCGAACAAAAACCGTCTCGACGGAACCCTACAACCTGTCGATTGAAGGTGTGGACACCGAAGCGCCAACGGCGAGTGCCCCAGTGCTCTTGCTCGAGTCCGATAGCGGCTTTCCGGGCGACGGAATCACAAACGACACTTTGGCCACCTTCCGGATCGCCTTCGATCCGACCGTTCGGGCCGGAGATACAGTCGATCTTGTGGTCAATGGTTCCGTCGATGTCACTAGGGTGCTGACCCAGGCAGACATCGACCAGGGCTTCGTCGATCTGACGACAACGGGAAGCACCCTTGTTGAGGGCTCGAACGCCGTTCTCGCGCGCCTCTCCGACAACGCCGGCAACCAGAGCGACACGTCCTCAACCGACATCGTGCTCGACACGACGCCACCTGCCGCCACGATCGACGCCGTCCTTGCGTCGGACGGGTCGGCCGATCCGGATGTTCTGGTCTCGGACGGCACGCCTGTCCTGACAGGTCAAGCCGAGGCCGGCGCGACCGTTTCGCTTCGCGAGGCGAATGGCACCCTGCTCGGATCAACGGTCTCGACGGACGGAAGATGGACGATTGAGTCAACAGCGCTTTCTGACGGAGCGCATCTCCTTCATGTAATCGTCACCGACGTGGCCGGAAATTCGTCGCAATCGGACGACTTCCAATTGACGATCGATACAACGGTGGAATTCGCAGAGATTTCCGGGATCGACGAGGACACTGGTATCGTCGGAGATGGCGTTACATCCGATGACACTCCGATCCTCCAGGGCATCGCGGAGCCCGGAGCGACTGTCATGGTGTACGCCGTCGTCGACGGAGCTCCCGATCTTACATCGTCGGTCACAGCGACCGTTCAGACCGACGGCAGCTGGACGGCAGATCCCGGGATCCTCGCGGAAGGCACACACGTCTTTCGTGCCTTGGTGAGGGATACGGCCGGCAACGAAGCCTGGACGAGCGATCTCTTGATCGAGATCGACACGGTCGTGACGGATGCGGTCATTGTCGAAACTCTCGTCGACAGTGGCAGCGTGCCGGATTCGCTCGCGATCGCAAACGGCGGATCGACATCGGATTCAAGTCCAATGCTGCGCGGAACGTCCGAGCGCCTTTCCCGCATCGAGGTTTTCGTCGACGGGGTCTATGCCGGCGAAACGACCGCCGATGCTAGCGGGCAGTGGAGCTATTCGTTGTCTGGCCTCGCGGAAGGTACGCGGGCCATTTCGCTTAGGACCACGGATCTCGCCGGAAACGTGTCGGGCGACCCGACCGGACCCTCAGATTTCACGATCGTCGTCGAACCCGCTCCCGAACCCGACATCGACCCTCTCTATGCGGAGCAGTGGAACCTCGGGATGCTCGGCGGTTTGGAAACTGTCTGGCAGGACTACACAGGTGTCGGCGTCGTTGTCGCCATCTACGACGACGGAATCGCCTACGATCACGTGGATCTCGACGGTAATTACGACGCAAACCGACACCTTGTCTGGAATGGTTCGGTTCTCGACCCGCTTCCCGTGGCGGAAGAGGAAGCCCGCCATGGCACCGCCGTTGCGGGTATCATCGCATCCGAGAAAAACGGCGAAGGAACCATCGGGATCGCCTACGATGCAACGATCGTCGGCGTGAACATCTTCAGCGGTCCGGCCTCGATCAACAATACGACCGACCTCTCCGGATTCGAATACGCGATCGCCGAAATGGACGAATTCGACGTCGTGAATCACAGCTGGGGTGCGGCACCTGTCTATCTGAACGACACCGTTGCATCGACACTGGCATATCTTGCAGCCGTCGAGGAAGCGGTGACAATTGGCCGCGACGGGCTTGGGACCATCGTTCTCAAGGCCGCGGGCAACTGGGCCGACAGTTCGCAGGGCGACGCCAACGATGCGACGCGGTTTTCGATCACCGTCGGCGCCTACGATTCCGACGGGGACGTGTCCTGGTACTCGAACCGCGGCGCCAATATCCTGATCTCGGCGCCGTCAAGCGGACTTACGGTCGCCGACGAAGAAGGCAATCTGCTTCCCGAAAGCAATCTGAGAATTCCGACGACCGACCGCGACGGCAGCTATGGCTACGCCGACGGCAGTTGGAGCTCCGCCTACGCCACGAGTGGTTTCGGCGGAACATCCGCGGCAACTCCGACGGCCGCCGGAGTCGTGGCGCTGATGCTCGAAGCGAACCCCGATCTCGGATGGCGCGATGTCCAGAACATCCTCGCCCAATCCGCGGTCTGGACCGGTTCCGAAATCGGCGTCCTGAACACGGCAACCGAACTCGTTCCGACCGATCTCGACATCGACGGGGTCTTCGAGTCGCTGGTCGAGACACCGGTCGAATTCTTCGCTGGAACGTGGAACGGCAGCCAGACTTGGAATGGCGGTGCAATGCACTTCTCCGAAGACTACGGATTCGGAGCGCTAAATGCACATGGCGCCGTCCGCATGGCTGAGGTTTGGGGTCTCTTCGGCTCGCCCCAAACTTCGGAGAACGAGGCGCACTTCTCCACCGGCACCATGGCCCCGGATGGGCTCAGTGTCTCAGGCGCGGGCGACACAGCGAACTGGACATTCGACTATTCCGGTCCGGCAATGGATCTGGAGTACGTCGATATCGCGATCCAACTGAGCACGACCCTGATGCAGGAAGTGTCACTGTCCCTGACGTCTCCGGACGGCACGACGGTCAGTCTTCTCGATCTACCGATCAATGACTACACGCCGGCCTACGATTTCCTGGGGCTGATTCTGCTTTCGGTCGACGTCACATGGAATTTCGGTGCCAATGCCTTCCGAGGAGAAGACCCGAACGGGACGTGGACGGTCACGCTCGAGGAAAATGACGTTTCCTTCGACATCGACAACTACGGCACCGAGTACGATGGAAACGCGATCGACGCCATTTCCCTGGACTTTTACGGATCTTCGGGAAGCGTCGTTTTGGACGATGTCTATACCTATACCGATGAAATGCTCTCGACTGGTCTTGCGGCCGAAATGGGTCGGGTGGTCATCGATGATGCCGCCGGTACCGACTGGCTGAACCTCGCGGCGATGACCGCAGACGTCGACCTCGATCTTGCCTTGGGCATGACCGCGGACGATGGCAGTGGCCCAGTACAAATCGCCAGCTTCGCAACGGGCACCTCCATCGAGAATGCTGTCTCGGGCGACGGAAACGACATCCTTCGCGGCGACGACGGCAACAATGTCCTCGTGGGTATGCGTGGCAACGACACGCTCGAGGGTGGGGCAGGAAACGACGAGATTTCCGGCCATTTCGGGAGCGATGTCTTGTCGGGTGGACTTGGCGCCGACATCTTCCATTTCGACCTGGGGTACGGTGACGATGTTGTTCTTGATTTCAACCAGTCCGAGGCCGACGTTGTCTGGTTGTTTGGCTTCACGGAAACTAGCTTCGATCAGCTTTCCTTCGGTGTCGTCGGAAACGACCAGGTTCTGAGCTTCGCGAGCGGGGACAGTCTGACATTCGCGGATGCTGCCGACCATACATTCGCGGCCGACGATTTCTGGTTTGGCGACCAAATTCTTGCGTGATGTGAAAGTCGGGCGGTGTCAGAGCAACTTGTCATATAGCGACGCATAGGGTCTTGTCAGAAAAACCCGACTTGATGAGAACGGCGGTGAGTGATCGGCCCCACCTGAGTGGTCCGATTTGATTGTTAGTGCATGACTGGCCTCTGGTCCATCGGGATGACGGATTCAGGGGCCGGCGGGCGGTAGCCCAGAGCACTGTGGGGGCGTTTCGTGTTGT
>NZ_JAOVQO010000044.1:0-6668 GCF_025673475.1 Albidovulum salinarum
AGAGCATCACTGCAAGGAGGATGATCTCCGGACTGCTGTGGAAATACTTGAACGGGTCGCGTTTCGTCATGGCCGGAGGCTACGAGGCCGTCCTGCCCGTCTCAACCAGATTCCTTCTGACAGCGCCGGTTGATCCGTTCTCGTAGTGTCAGGACGGTCTCGGCTCGGCCGATGTTGATGACGTGACCGCCCCTGATGGAGACAGCGCCGCGTGGAAACCTTAAGTAGCCGCGGCCCGAGTTTCATCGCGCGCCGCGACGGGAGGAGCGTAGCCGCCACGCCGCGACGTTTGCAGATTCAGTCGGACCATCGCCTCGCACAACGCGACAGCGGCCACCACTCCATCGATCACCGGCAGCCCGTGTTCGGCGGACAAGGATGCCGCAAAGTCGGCCATGCCGGCGCAGCCAAGAACAATGGCCTCGGCCCTGTCCTCGGCGATCGCGCGGCCGACCTCGGCGCTGATCCGGCCGCAGGCATCCGACCCGGGACGCTCCAGTTCCAGCACCGGCACATCCGAGGCACGCACCCGCGCGCAGCGCGCGGCGAGCCCGTAGCGGGTGAGGTTGTGTTCGAGCGCCGGCACCGATCGCGCGAGCGTCGTGACCACTGAGAACCTGTTCGAGAGCATCGAGGCCATGTGATAGGCGGCCTCGCCGATGCCGATCACCGGACGGTCGGTCAGGCAGCGGGCGGCGTCGAGGCCGGTGTCGTCGAAGCAAGCGATGACGACCGCGTCGAAGTCGACGGTGCCGCTAATGATCTCGAGCAGGCCCGGAACGCACATCGCCTCATCGTAATAGCCTTCGATCGCCGCTGGCCCTTCCTTGGGATTGACCGCGAGAATCTCGGTTCCGGGCGATGCCACACGCCGGGCGGCCGCGCCGATCTTGTCGGTCATGTGCCGCGTTGAATTGGGGTTCACTACGAGTATGCGCATCATGCCACCTACAGTTCTCCGCCGAGATAGGCGGCCTTGATCCGGTCGTCGCCCATCAGCTCCTTGCTTTCGCCAGAAAGGGCCACCGCACCGGTTGAAAGGGCATAAGCACGGTTCGAGATCGAGAGCGCCATGCGTGAGTTCTGTTCGACCAGAAGCACACTCACCCCCTCGTCGCGGCTGATCGCGACGATGGCGCGGGCGATGTCCTGCACGAGTTTCGGCGCGATGCCGAGCGAGGGTTCGTCGAGGAGCAGCAGCCGGGGTTTCGCCATCAGCGCCCGGCCGATCACCATCATCTGCTGCTCGCCGCCCGAGAGCGTTCCCGCCTGCTGGCCGAAGCGTTCCTTCAGCCGCGGAAAGCGTTCCAGTACGCTGTCGAGCGTCTGCTGGATCTCGATCTTGTCGGATCGGGTGAATGCCCCCATCAGGAGGTTGTCCTTCACCGACATGTAGGGAAAGACCCGCCGTCCCTCGGGCACCATGGCGATGCCGCGCCGCACGATCTCGGCCGCCGATGTGCCGTCGAGCCGGTCGCCCATGTAATGGATCTCGCCCGAATGAATCTTTCTCAGACCGGTGATCGCGCGCAGGATCGAGGACTTGCCGGCCCCGTTCGCGCCGATCAGCGCGACGGTTTCGCCCTCGTTCAGCTCGATCGACACGCCCTTCAGCGCATAGACGTGATCGTAGTAAAGCTCGACGTTCTGGAAGTTCAGCATCTGGGTCATGGCCTACATCCCGATCGCATCGTCTTCGCTGCCGAGATAGGCCTCGATGACTTTTTCGTTGGACTGGATCTCGGCCGGTGTTCCCTCGGCGATCTTCTCGCCGAAGTTGATCACCACGATCCGGTCGGAGATCTTCATCACGGCGGGCATGTCGTGTTCGACGAGAAGCACGGTGACTCCGCGTTCATCCCTGAGCCGGCGCACCAGCGACACCATTCGCATCGTCTCGTCGTGGTTCATGCCGGCGAAGGGTTCGTCGAGGAGGAGCACGGTCGGATTGGTCGCGAGACCGATCGCCATCCCGAGCGCCCTGAGGTGGCCCTGCGGCAGGTTCGAGGCGAGTTCGTCGCGGATCGCGTCCATGCCGAGAAACCCGATGATCTCATCGGCGGAGACGCCGAACTCCGCCTCGTCGGACCGCGCCTGCGACGTGCCGAGGAAAAACCCCAGAAGCGAGGCCTTGGAGCGCAGGTGATGCGCCACGACGACATTTTCGCGCACGGTCATCGAGCGGAAGATCGTGGTTTCCTGGAAGGTCCTGACCACCCCCATCCGGGCCACCTTGTGCGGCGCGAGGTTGGAGATGCGCTGCCCCTTGAACAGCACCTCGCCCGACGAGGTCCTGAGGAACGAGGCGATCAGCTTGAAGAGAGTGGACTTGCCCGCACCGTTCGGCCCGATGACCGAGAGGATCTCTCCCTCGGCCACGTCGAAGGAGATGCTGTTGTTCGCGGTGAGCCCGCCGAAGCGCTTGGTCACCCCCTTGACTTGAAGGATCGGGGTCATTTGCGCCCTCCCTTGCGTTCGAACAGGCTCAGCACGCCGTTGGGCAGGAAGAGCATGAGGATGATCAGAAGCGACGAGTAGATCAGCAGCTGGTATCGGCCGGTGGTGAAGAGAAGATCCCAGCCGAAGTAGAGCAGGAGCGTGCCGAGCATCGGGCCGAAGACGTAGCCGAGGCCGCCGAGGAAGCAGTTCAGCATGAAGTTCACGCTGTCGGCGACCTGGAAGGACGAGGGGTAGATCGACTGCGAGATGGCGACGAACATCGCCCCGGCGATGCCGCCGAAGAAGGACGAGATCGAATAGGCGAGGACCCGCAGGTAGGCCGTGTTGACGCCGATCGAGGCCGACAGTTCCTCGTTCTGCTGGAGCGAGCGGCAAAGGTGGCCGAGGCGAGAGTTCACGATGCGGTAAAGCGCCGCGAAGCAGATCACCATCAGGAGCACCGCGACGAGGTAGAAGGCGAGTTTCGGGTTGGCCAGCGTCGCGAAATCCGGGATCAGCGTAAGGCCGAAGACCGAGACCTCCCCCGGCAGCGGGATCGAGGTGATGCCCTTCGCCCCGTTCGTCACCGGCAGAGCCAGCGCCGAGAGCCGCCCGACCTCGGTCAGGACAAGCGTGACCATCGCGAAGTAGACGCCGCGTAGACGCAGGATCGGCAGCCCGATCAGGACAGACAGGGCGGCGCAGAAAAGTCCCGCGAGTGGTAGTGTCGCCCAGAAGCTGAAGCCTGCCTTGGTCATCAGGATCGCCGAGACATAGCCGCCGGCCAGCGCATAAGCGCCCTGCCCGATATTGATGCGGCCGATGTAGAAGGTCAGCCAGACACCCGCCGAGGCGACCGAGAGGAGCGCGACCGAGGTCAGCGTGTAGTAGAAGTCCCACCGTCCGCTGACCGAGATGAGCCAGGGCACGATCACGAAGACCGCGATCAGGAAGGCACCGACGCCAACGAGTTTTTGCGTGTTCATGTGCTCAGCCCCACGGTTTGCCCATCAGGCCCTGCGGTCGGATGGCGAGGAAGACCATCAGCGAGGCGAAGATCACGAGATAGGTGATGTCGCCGTAGGCCGCGAGCAGCGTGAGCCCGATGCTTTCCATCATGCCCAGGATGAACCCCCCGGCGATGGCGCCCGAGATGACGCCGGCGCCGCCGATCATGATCATCATGAAAGCCTTGATCGAGGTCGGGCCGCCCATGCCGAGGTTGATGCCCGTTATCGTCACCAGGAGGCCGCCGACAAGGCCCGCGAGCATGGCGCCGAGGGCGAAGCCCAGCATCGAGTAGCGCTTCACGTCCACCCCCATGAGTTCGGCCGCCATGCGGTCCTGCGCCAGCGCCCGCATCGCGCGGCCGGCCTTGGTGTATTGCATGAAGAGGATGAAGCTCGCGATCATGGCGATGGCCAGCACCCCGATCAGGATGCGGTCATAGGGCATGATGATGCGGAAGTCCCAGTTGAACACTCCGTTCACGATCTTCGGCACACCGCGCTGCTTTTCCCCGAAGACAAGCAGGATCACCGCGTCGAGGAAAAAGGCGATGCCGGCGGCGAGCAGCATCGTCGATTCCTCGCGCTTCGATTTCCGGATCACCGGCGCGAAGAGGAACTTCTCCACCGCCGCGCCGACCGCCGCGAGGATCACGGCCGACGCCAGGAGCCCTACAATGAACGGCAACCCGAATTGCGCGACGATCGTGTAGGTGACAAAACCGCCCAGCACATACATCTGGCCGTGCGCAAAGTTCAGCACGTTCATCAGTGAGAAGATGAGCGTTAGCCCGAGCGCAATAAGGGCGTATTGGGCGCCGAGATATAGCCCATTGGCGATGATCTGTTCCATGGATGTCCTCGGATAGGATGGGGTCCGGCGGGATTTGGGAGGGCCGGACCCCGAGTGAGACTGCGTTCGGCGGGCGTCAGTCGACCTGCGCCACGAACAGCGTCTCGAACGCACCGTCCTTGAAGACGTTCACAACGAGCGGCACCGAGACCTGCCGCTTCTGTCCGAACGAGGTGGTGCCGACATAGCTCAGCTTCGCGTCGCCGACCATGTAGGGGTTCGGCGCCTCGAACGTGTCCATCGTCGTCTTGAATGCCTCGACGTCGGTCATCGCCGCGGGGTTCGCCTTGATGGTCTCGAGGATGTATTCGAGCGCGTAGACCTTGGTGTTCGACTCGTCGTTGTATTCCCCGAACTTCTGGGTGTAGCGGTCAACGAATTCGCGCATCTGATCGGAGGCGAGTTCCGGAGTGGAGGCGCCGCCCACCGAGATGAAGCCGTTCGCCAACTCACCCGCGCCTTCCTGAAGCACGGTCGCGTCTTGCGCCGTCTCGGTCGAGATCAGGCCCTCGTAGCCAAGCTCGCGGGCCGAGCGGATGAGTTGCGGCGCGTTCGCCGGCGAAACGCCAGACAGCACCAGAAGATCGGGCTGGGTTTGGATCACCGGCAGGAGGACCGGCGTGAAGTCCGTGGTGTCGACCTGATAGGTCACGCTGTCCGAGACGACTTCGAGTCCGAGCGTCTTGGCGGCCTCGACGCCGCCATCACGCTGGCTGAGCGGGTCGGATTCGTTCGCGGCCACGAAGGCCACCTTCTTCACCCCGTTGTTTTCCATCAGGTGCTTGTAGATCGCCGGACCCGACTGGTAGTTAGCGACCATGCCGAGCACCGCGTTCGAAGCAGGGGCGGTATAGAGCTCCTTCGGGAAAGCGTAGGGGAAATACATGATCCCGTTCTGCTCGGCGACCGGGCGGACGGCGGCCGCGCCGTCATCGACGTTCGGACCGACGACATAGTGGATGCCTTCCTGCGCCATCTTCTCCATGCCCGCGATCGCGCGCTTGGGGTCCTTCTGGTCGTCGAAGGCGACGATCTCGATGTCATATTTCGTGCCGTCGATCTCGTACCCGCCAAGCTCGTTCAGCCAGTCCGCGCGGGTCTCCATGGAGCGCTGGTTCGAAATGCCCCAGGCGGCGGCAGGACCGGAGGTCACGCCGACGAAGCCGATCTTCAGAACCGGATTCTCGGCCTGGGCCATGCCGAAGAACGACAGGCTGGCCACGGCGCCGAGCGCGGTCGACTTGAGAAGAGTGCGTCTGTTCATCTGATATCTCCCTGGATGCCATTCGATTCGTTTCTGGTGCTCCGCTGCGTCAGAGCTCGTGCGGCAATCGTATTCAGCATGATTGTTAACAATCATGTCAACAAATAATTGGCATTCCTGTCTGCAAACATATAGCCTTGTTGAAGACAGGGCGGGCTTATATCTATTGCCGAAGCCCTCCAGAGCACTGAACAGTCACCGCCATGACGCTAGCCGGCCCGAACAAGGAACAGCTCTCGACCGCTGAAGAGGTGGCCGAGGAGCAGATCGTGGATCGCATCTTCGAAGCGGTCATCGAGCAGCGCCTTCCGGCCGGGACGAAACTCTCCGAATCCGCACTCTGCCAGGCATTCGGCGTCGGCCGAATGCGCATTCGTCGCAGTCTGCTGCTTCTAGCCAGCCGCGAGGTTGTCGAGCTGCACTCCAATCGCGGTGCCTTCGTCGCGCGACCTACGGCGGAACAAGCGCGCGAGGTGTTCGAGGCGCGGCTGGCGATCGAGCCCAATGTCGCGCGCATGGCGGCCAACCGCGCGACCGGAGAGGATATCGCGGCTCTTGCGCGGCACCTCGAGCTGGAATCGCACGCCCATACCAATGGCAACCGCCGCGACGCGATCCGCTTGTCCGGTCAGTTTCACACGATGCTCGCCGAGGTCGCGGGGAACAGCGTGATGCTACGCATGATCAAGGAACTGGTCACGCGCACGTCGCTCATCATCGGCATCTACGGCGCACCGGGCGTCACCAATTGCCGCGACGACGACCATGCGGACTTGATCGACGCCCTAAGAAAGTCCGACGCGGAACAAGCTTCGAAAATCATGGAAGCGCATCTCCGTCATATCGAAGAGCGGGTCGATCTGAAGGCCGGTCCCGGTACCGGCGTCGATCTTATCTCCGTGTTTTGCGGAACCGGCAAGCGCGGCTCATAGTCCGAGCCACCGTTTGGGTGCTGGCAGGGGTGCTGGCAGACCAATTGAACCCGTCTCCACAAGGGCAGGATCGCTGTCCCTTATGCTGCGCCGAGGCCGCGCCACTCGGCGAGAGCGGCGGCGCGGTTGAGCTTGAAGTTTTGTCGCGAGTAGAGGTGGCGTTCCTGACTGAA
>NZ_JAOVQO010000045.1:0-2500 GCF_025673475.1 Albidovulum salinarum
TTTGGTTGCGGGGGTAGGATTTGAACCTACGACCTTCAGGTTATGAGCCTGACGAGCTACCGGGCTGCTCCACCCCGCGCCAATTGGCCCGCTCGGTATTGGATTGAGTTTGGGCCGCATCGTCGAGAGATACGTTGCGCTTCTTTCTAGGTTTGGCGGCGACCTACTCTCCCACGTCTTGAGACGCAGTACCATTGGCGCGACGGCACTTAACGGCCGAGTTCGGGATGGGATCGGGTGTTTTGCTCGTGCTATGACCACCAAACCGAGAAAGAAGCACAACAATCAGCGGTCCAAGTCCGCTTTTTGACCAGAGAAGTCTGGCTTCTGCTGGATCAAATCAAGCCTATCGAGCAATTAGTACCGGTCAACTGAACGCATTGCTGCGCTTACATCTCCGGCCTATCGACGTGGTGGTCTTCCACGGCTCTCAAGGGATACCTGGTTTTGAGGGGGGCTTCCCGCTTAGATGCCTTCAGCGGTTATCCTGTCCGTTCATAGCTACCCAGCACTGCCGTTGGCACGACAACTGGTCCACCAGTGGAACGTTCACCCCGGTCCTCTCGTACTAGGGGCAACTCCTCTCAAGTATCCTACACCCACGGCAGATAGGGACCGAACTGTCTCACGACGTTCTAAACCCAGCTCACGTACCTCTTTAAATGGCGAACAGCCATACCCTTGGGACCTGCTCCAGCCCCAGGATGAGATGAGCCGACATCGAGGTGCCAAACGATGCCGTCGATATGGACTCTTGGGCATCATCAGCCTGTTATCCCCAGCGTACCTTTTATCCGTTGAGCGATGGCCCTCCCACTTGGGACCACCGGATCACTATGGCCGTCTTTCGACTCTGCTCGACTTGTCAGTCTCGCAGTCAGGCTGGCTTCTGCCATTGCACTCAACGAGCGATTTCCGACCGCTCTGAGCCAACCTTCGCGCGCCTCCGTTACTCTTTGGGAGGCGACCGCCCCAGTCAAACTACCCACCACGCAGGGTCCCGGATCCGGATAACGGACCGCGGTTAGACATCAAGAGTGCGAAGGGTGGTATCTCAAGGGAGGCTCCACGGAAACTGGCGTTCCCGCTTCAAAGCCTACCACCTATCCTGCACATCACAATCCTGATGCCAGTGCGAAGCTATAGTAAAGGTGCATGGGGTCTTTCCGTCTAACCGCGGGAAGTGTGCATCTTGACACACAGTTCAATTTCGCTGAGTCCACGTTTGAGACAGCGGGGAGATCGTTACGCCATTCGTGCAGGTCGGAACTTACCCGACAAGGAATTTCGCTACCTTAGGACCGTTATAGTTACGGCCGCCGTTTACTGGGGCTTCAATTCGGAGCTTGCACCCCTCCTTTTAACCTTCCAGCACCGGGCAGGCGTCAGACTGTATACGTCGCCTTACGGCTTCGCACAGCCCTGTGTTTTAAGTAAACAGTCGCCACCCCCTGGTCTGTGCCCCCCGCCCACAGTTGCCTGCAGACGGGGCTCCCTTCTCGCGAACTTACGGGAGCATTTTGCCGAGTTCCTTAAACGTGGTTCTCTCAAGCGCCTTGGTATTCTCTACCAGTCCACCTGTGTCGGTTTCGGGTACGATCTAATGGAGGGCTATTTCCAGGAACCTCTAAGCAGCCTCTTCAATCCGATAAGAAGAAACTACCCTCGAGATCCGTCACATCCTCCTGGCCCAGGAATATTAACCTGGTTCCCATCGACTACGCCTTTCGGCCTCGCCTTAGGGGTCGGCTCACCCTGCTCAGATTAGCTTTAAGCAGGAACCCTTGGACTTTCGGCGACAGGGTCTCTCACCCTGTTTGTCGCTACTCATGTCAACATTCTCGCTTCCGATCACTCCACCGGATCCCTCACAGGCCGGCTTCACAGTCAGCACCGTTCCGACCAAAACCCTCCCGAGGGAAGGCTGAAGTCGGATGGTGCTATATCACGGAACGCTCCGCTACCACGCACATTGCTGTGCATCCTAAGCTTCGGCTCGTGGCTTGAGCCCCGTTACATCTTCGCCGCAAGACAACTTATTTAGACCAGTGAGCTGTTACGCTATCTTTAAAGGATGGCTGCTTCTAAGCCAACCTCCTGGTTGTTTTGGTCGTCTCACATGCTTTCCCACTTAGCCACGAATTGGGGGCCTTAGCTGTAGGTCAGGGTTGTTTCCCTCTTCACGACGGACGTTAGCACCCGCCGTGTGTCTCCCGGATAGTACTCTACGGTATTCGGAGTTTGCTTAGGCTCAGTAAGTCTGTGGGACCCCATCACCCATGCAGTGCTCTACCCCCGTAGGTATTCGTCCGAGGCGCTACCTAAATAGCTTTCGCGGAGAACCAGCTATCTCCAGATTTGATTGGCCTTTCACCCCTAGCCACACGTCATCCGGACCCTTTTCAACGGGTGTCGGTTCGGACCTCCAGTAAGTGTTACCTTACCTTCATCCTGCACATGGCTAGATCATCTGGTTTCGGGTCTGATCCCACGAACTCAT
>NZ_JAOVQO010000046.1:0-5034 GCF_025673475.1 Albidovulum salinarum
GCGCCCGCCGCCGCCCCTCTGCTTCGAAGACCAGGCACGGATGATCCGCTGCGGCAGGCAGATCCACGACAGCGGGGAGAAGGCTCCCCGTGTCGTGCGTGTCCCGGAACCCGGCGATGAACGTGAACCGCTCCGATAGGTAGGTTGCGATCTCGGCTTTACCCGAGAGGGGCTCGAGCGTGTCCTGGCTCTCGTAAACCGCATCCGCTGCGAACAGCTCGATAATGGGTCTGGCATCGAAGCACTCCCGCGCCTTCTTGATGGCCAGAAGATGCCTCCACTGGCGAGCTGCTTCGGCCGAGGACGTAGCGGCTCTAAGGGTGATGAACATGAGCATTCCTTTCGATGAGTGGTTTGCTTGCGTTGGAGATGTCCGCCAGAGGCCTCAGATTGGCGTTTTATCTGGCATCTCGCTTTTCTGGCTGTGTAGTAGCGCAAAACCAAAGGTCGGCCTGTATGGGCCTATTTTTGGCCTCTGCGACGATCTTGGGTTAGGCGATCCGCAGATGCGGGCCGGAACGTCGCTGATGACGACGCAGGATCGCCAGGATCTGAGGGGCGTACTCTCGGAATTGGTCTGGGTCGGTCTGGCGACGCATCTGGGCCGGCAAGCCCATGATCCACTCGTCCAGGCAGTCGGGCTTGTTAGCGATAAGCCAGTCGATCATGCCCCGCCGCAGAACACTGTGCTTACGGCTCGTCGGGTCGGAGTGCCATTTCGCGTAGATCTCGGTTTCCCGGAAATCGACCAGGAGCCTTCTGAGGTCGGTATCTTCCACCATTTCGGTTCTCCGTTTCTCGGCTGAGGCCGCACCCGTATTGGTGAGTGGCGACCAGACCGCAAACCATCGCGGTCTGCCCTAGGAAGTCCCTTCGGGACGTGCGCGCACGTGATGCGCGCTCGCGCGTACGCGCGCGCACGCGCGCGTAGTGGTCCGCTGGTTCCAGGAGCTGTTTTGTTGCGGTTTGTGCTGAGGAGGCGGGATCGCCGGTCCCGCTACTGCGGCGAATGGGGATGTCGATACCCCCTCCCCCGTGGCGATCCCGGAAGGTCTCGACCCCCGGTCGCCTGATTACAAATCAGCTGACCTATCTCGACGGATAGGCGTCCGGTTACGGGGCTATGCTGAAGGTTGCTCCTCCCCCTTTCGGATCAGCCTTCCTATGAGCCGCTCATTGGCTTGGTGCATCTCGGCATAGAGGCGAAGAAAATCCTCAGGGCTTAGTTTGAGCCTGATACGGACCTCTTTCCCCCTCCAAAGGTCCCACTCATCTCCTGTCAGGGTAAAGCCTTCCAGCAGCAAATTGCCCGCGTCGTCGACCGACATGCGTCTGAGTGATGCGGTATGCTCCCGGCCCCCGATACTCATGAATGTATTGAGGGCGTCGTAACTGCTTCGAATTTTCACTGCTCGCTCCGTTCATGTTTTCGCCGCGCAAACCACGCGGTCCATTATGGGTCTATTTTGCCCCCCTTTAGGACACTCCGCGGTAATGGAGACGCCGATGACGATCACGCCAGAAGCCCTGCCCGATTGCGGGCGGCCGGGCCGATGTTGCGGGATGTTCCCCATCGATATTCCTTCTGCCCCGCGCCATCGATGAGCCCAAGGCCGCCGCCATGCTTGCGGCTCAGCTTGCGCTCGTTCGGCTTCACCTTGCCCCATCCGGTTGTGATCTCGTTCGGCTCGGCCTTGCCGAGATAGCGCGCTACGCTCGGCCCCGACTGGTTGCCGCGACGGCATCGTTTGACCTGCCAGCTGTTCTCGACGGACTGGCCGACGACATCAGAACCGAAGGGTCCCATGTTCAGCAGCTCGTCCGTCCACTCCTCCAGCTGCGCCAGATATTCGCGGTCGAGCTCGGCGACCTGGTGATACTGCATGTGGAAGTGTTCGCCGATGCTCTTCGAGTATTCGCGCACCCAGACCGCGGCCCACGGGATGCCGCGATGCTGAAACCACTTGCGGTTCAGTTCGAGGAAGTCGCGGACGCTGTCGGCCATCGTGGCGCGCCGAAAGACGCCGCCGGTGCCCATGAGGCGCAGCGCGTTCGTCCGGACGGTCAGGAGCCGATTGAGAGGCACGCCGATCCTGATCGCCAATTCCGCCGCCGCCGACATCTCCGCCTGCGTCCCGACAGGCAGTGAGAGAGTGGTGATAGTGGAGGGGTTTCTTACGGAAGGAAGACGCGCGCGCGAGGGGGAAATAGCGGCCGGGGTGGTAAGGTTTTGAGCCAGCAAGAGATTTTCTCCTTGTTCATGGTGAATTTCTCCCGCGGCTGTGGTTCCGTTTTTCTTGGCAAACTACCAGCTGTTGTGGTGGGGTGGCAAATAAATCCGGTTATTTTTGTCCTGACCCAATCAGATGTGGCTAGGTCGATGGCTGACACGAAATCGCGGATTGTGCTTAGCTCAGAACGGCCACCAACGGCGGCGCTTCTGCCGCTGATCTGTCAACATCAGCTCGGCTCTCGTGAGGCGTTCGCGCAGATCCTCGACCGTCTCTCGCTCCCGCTCCAGCATCTCGCGCAACATGCGCACCTCAACGTCATCGTGGGGTTGCTGTGGGGTTGTTCCTGTGGGTTGCGCGTCGTTCTGATGGCCGGGTTGCGCATCCGTTGCATCGAACACCCGGAACAGTTCCGCCGCGTCGATCTCATATGCTGAGCCGCGCCTGGTCGCGCTCAGTCGCCCTGTTTTTATTGCTCGTGAGATGGTCGATTTCGACTTGCCGGTTTGCTTCGCTGCTTGGCCGATGCTCAGTTTCATGCCGGTTGCGCTCCGTTCCGTGAGGCGGGTTGCGCAACGGTTGCGCCGTTGCCGTATGGGGCGGAGGCGAGACTGGCGGCAAGGCGTTCGCGGAGGATGGCGTCGTCTTGGGCCAGCTGCTCGACCTTGCCTTCGCGACGCGCCGTTCGACCGACCCGAGGCCGCTCCAATTCCTTGTGCGCCTCGATAAGCTCGTCCCGGCCCTTCAAGCCCCAGAACAGTCGGACGCCGGCGAACTTGCGGCCGATCTTGATTGGCTCGTAGCCCATGCGGAAGCCTGCCAGGTGGTTGATCTCGGCTTGCGCCTTGTCCAGGACGAAGCGTCGGAAGTCCTGCCATCGGGGCAGGGTGCCGGGCTCCATGCCGAGCATCTCGCGCAAGTCGTCCAGGCTAAATTCCTCGCTCGTCTTTCGAAGACCCGCGCGCAGGCTCAGGAACAGATAGAAGCGCAGAGAATACTTGCTCTCGAACGCCAGGACCGCGCGCCGCGACAGTGCCGCCCAATGGGTGCTGTTGGCGATCACCTGGCGCAGCGCCTTAGAGAACTCGAACCGGATCTCCGCGCTGTCGAGCTCGTCGTCCTCGCGCTCGATGTCGGCGATGATCGGGCCGGATTTCGTGAAGTCGCGACCGTTCTGGCTCGTGACCTTGACGCTGACCATCGTGCAGTGAAGCTCGTAGATGGCGTCGAGAAGTTCGGCCTTCGACCTGCGGAAGGTCTCGTTGAGGACGCTGTAGGGGATGCGGTGTTGCTTGTCGTCGGCGATGGCGATGCCAGCCTCCTGCACCAGCAGGCAGAACAGTTTCGCCGCGCGGAGGCTCAGCTGGTTGCCCGATTGGAACCGCATGTCCACGACCTCGCCAGCGGCGATGATGGCGTCCGGGTTGTCCCGGTTCATCCGCAATGCGTCGGTGACTGTCATCGGTGGTTTGGCCATGGGGTGAACGCTATGGGTGAGGCGTCACCTTTTCAACTCACCTCGACCCGCGATTTCTCACCTTTGGCCCGCGATTTCTCACCTTTGGCCCGCGATTTCTCACCCCTTACCCGCGATTTCTCACCTTTGGAAGCGCAAGGCATTGATAGTAAAAGCATAAATCGCCTAGAAGTTAGAAGATATGAAAATAGAATAGGGCTGGTACCGCTTTGCGCCTGTGGATAACTACCAACGAATGCCGCTAACGATCAACATCCGGGATCTGCGCAAGGCGCGCGGCCTGACGCTCGGCGAGCTTGCCGACATGATCGGAGTATCGACGCCGCACATGTCCCAAGTCGAGCGTGGCCTCAAGAATCTGAACAATCATTTGTTAGAGCGGATCGCAGCTGCTCTTGAGGCCACACCGGCCGACCTTATCCGCGGCAATGTTGCTTCTGACTTAACGCGACTGGCCGAGAAGATACAAAGGCTTGACCGCGAAGATCGTGACCGAGTTGAAGCGTTCGTTGATGCTCTGCTCGCATCACGAAGGATGCAGCCTGGCTGATCGCCAATTCCGCCGCCGCCGACATCTCCGCCTGCGTCCCGACAGGCAGTGAGAGAGTGGTGATAGTGGAGGGGTTTTGAGGCCCGGAGCTATGCATGGGGTGAATCTCTCGCAACCTATGGGTGAAATATGTTCGCGCCAGCTATACCTTTTGTCCTAATGGATTGATTTTGTTTGATTTTAAATATTACATAATGTGGCTTACTAGACATGTTAGCGCTATCAGTTTGGCGAGTGGTGTTGGGCAGATCACAGATCTGATGCCATGGCGCGATGAATGTGCGATTGGCGGTCGTGGAAAGTATGCGCGCATTTCACGTAAGTATTTGAAAACAAGTGATAAAGTCATTTTATTATTTCGCCGATCGATCATGGTTGGAACCATGCGGATCGCCATGCGGCCCGGTCGACCACTCCCTTGGTAAGGGAGCGGTCTACACGGATTTGCAATCCGCTGCGCAGGCGGAGCCTTCAATTGATTTCCATTGATATTTTGGTGCCAGTCAGCGGCCTACGCCGTCACCGCTGGCTGGCATTGATGATGGTCAAGCCAGGTTGGTTGCGAGCCTGGCCATGGCTGGCGACGGCGCTACTGTCAGGATGTCGAAGCGGGCGATCTTGTCGTCGGCGCTCAGGGTGATCACCCACAGCGCCCGCCGCCGCCCCTCTGCTTCGAAGACCAGGCACGGATGATCCGCTGCGGCAGGCAGATCCACGACAGCGGGGAGAAGGCTCCCCGTGTCGTGCGTGTCCCGGAACCCGGCGATGAACGTGAA
>NZ_JAOVQO010000047.1:0-4682 GCF_025673475.1 Albidovulum salinarum
GACCCTCTGCGCCCGCTTCCCGCTCTACCCGAGCCTCTGAGCCCGGCGAGACCCGAACACGGCAAGGCCCCCGCGACAACGCGGGGGCTTTGTCTTTGGGGGCACAACGCGCAATGGTCCGGTTCGATCCCAAACAGACTGCGAGTGCAGTCGAAGCATCCTGCAGGTGCAAATTCTTGCCAAGGCAAAGAATAGCGCATGAGCATCCAATGCTTCGTTCGACCCGATCGGATCACGCTCTGACACTGCTTGTACGGCTAGATCGTGGACGAACGCAGCTTGCGGAAAGAGCGGGTGTTACGCCTGTTTCCTGCGAATTCACGCTCGGTTTCACGGCACTCACTCGGAGTTCCCGCACCGTTAACGCCCAAGGCGACGGGCGTTTCACCGCGCATGGTCAGGGTGAAGACACCGAAACGACAAGCACAGGAGAAACAGTAATGTCATTTCTTTGCCACCGCGCCCATTTCTTTGCGTCTTCCGCCATGCTTCTGGCCGCGACCTCAGCCTCTGCCGAGATGGTGACCCTTTATGACGGCGGGTTCACCCGCGTTTCCGCCAGCGCAAAGGTGGCCGAGCATTGTCAGGTCGAGGGGTACCGCTCGGCCGACGGTTGGGCGGAAGCCACGGGCCATCTGATGCTGAAGCAGGATGCCGCGTCCTCCGAAGTCACCGTCACCCTGGATAACGCTCGCCCGGACACGCTCTTTACCATCTGGCTGATGCTTGCGGGGAAAACCCCCGATGGCGAGAGCTTCGGGGGCAGTCCGCTGATGAAATCGGGGGCAACGCCTCTGATTGCGACCGCTGATCTGTCTGAGGCGGTGGGAATCCTGAAATCACCCCGGACCGAGGTCACGAACGGATTCATCACCGATGCGGACGGCCATGGCAGCGTGACCCTGTACCTTGACTACCCGATTATCGGGGGGGCCTATCCATTCCAGCGCTTCGACCGCTTCGACGCAACCGATCCGGCATACACACATGACACACCGCGGGCGATTCCGGTCGCCATCACCGGAGAATCTTCGGGCGCGCCCTTCACCCTCAGGCTCGCGTCGCATTGCGGAGACAACCTGCATGACGGCCTTGTCGCCGGTCAGCATGAACCCTGGTTCGACTGGATTGCCGATTGAGATTCCGAAAACATGAAGCATTCGAGAACCCCGCCTTTTGTGGGGTTCTCGGTGCGGCTGCCTGTTCTCTCTCCAGCATCAACGAAGGAACCACGCGTTGTTCGCCAGTTCGACCGTCGATGGCGCTGGGGCGTTCAAGGCGATTGACCACTTGCCGGCAGGATTGCGGGAGGCCGCGTCAGGTCAGGACAAATCTCGCGGTTGCGGCGAACGGCAGGTCGGTCCCGCACAGCGTACCAACACGATGTTCGGGCATGTCATTGTCCCTTGGCCGGGCCTCACCCCGTTCGGGCGGCTTGGCGCCCGAAGCCGCGCCTCTGCCGAGGGTCCGGAGTCAGTCCTCTATGCCGACGGAAAAGTTGTGCTTCCGGATCGCCCATTGGCATCCGGGTCGCTCCGTGACGCCCCGGGCCAGAGCGCGCAGCTTCGGCATCGCCGCGAACAGCGCCTGCGGCGGGTCGTGCCAGGTCGTCATCATCTGGAGGTAGATGTCACAGGCCGAAAACCGCTCGCCCAGCAGCCACGGCCCGTGGTCCGCCAGCCGGCGCTCGACGATCTCGAGCTGCGACACGGCCGTCGTCAGGGCCTGCGCCTTGACCGCATCCTTTCCGTCGGCGGAGGCCGTGTAGCGGTCCGGATGGTAGTAGCGGTTGTAGGACGGATAGACGGTATCGGCCAGGAACAGCATCCATTGCAGGAACTCGGCCCTGTCGATGTCGTCGAGACCCGGCGCAAGCCCGGCCCCGGGGTGCCGGTCGCAGAGGTAGATGATGATCGCGGCGGATTCGAACATCGACCGCCCGTTGCCGAGTCCCAGGGCGGGGATCAGACCGAGCGGCTGAAGCCTCCGGTACCGGGCCGTCCGCGTCTCGCCCCCGTCGTAGTCGACCTCGTACAGATCGAAGCCGACACCGAGTTCCTTGAGCACGGCCATCGGCGCGCAGGATGACGACCACGGGTGCCAATAGAGGGTGTACACCGGTCAACTCCGTTGGGTGGCTGCGTCCCGGAGTATAGCATCCTCGCCGCGACAATGTCCGAATGCCGGTTCGAACCGCGCCTCCCGCCGCCAGCGCCCGTTCGATTCGCCCGCCTCGGGTGCTCGGGCCAAGGTCGAAGGGGGGCATAGCCGCCCATATCCCGTACCCTTCAGGCTGCCTTGGTCTGTCCTCGGACAAGGGGCCGTGCTTCGCGCACGCCCCGGCCATGCGCGGCGCATTCCCGAACCGGCGATCAGCCTTTCGGCGTGTACCAGATCGGTGAGGTATAGGCGCGTTCCTGGGTCTCCATCGGGCTCTCTTCGGGCACTTCGGATCCCATGCGGAAGGCATCATAGGCGGTCCAGCGCGGCGTCGGGATCTCGATGACACGGGCGTAGTAGAAGGCTCGCTCCGCCGGGTCGAAGTCCGGGTCGGTCCAGACCGTGCCGAGCTCCGCCGCGCCGATCGTGTTTGTCCAGGACGCGCGCGCCACGTCCACGGTGGAGCCGACCGGCGGCAGCTTGCCGTCCTCTCCGGGGACCCGGTCGCCGCCCCAGGCGACGTCGTAAACTTTCTCCTCGGTCGCGCCATCCGCGGTCATCCAGCCCTTGACGATCTGGATGCGGTCAAGATTGCCGCCGATCGGGTCCTTGAGCGCGAAGACCATGAAGGTCGGCGCGGCCGCGCTTTCCGGCGCCGCCGGCAGGTCGCCGCCCATCGGCACGCCCTTGCCGTAGCCGGCGAAGGCCGGTGAGCGGGACGTCAGGTCTTCGTCGGTGTAGCCCCAGCCGCCGAAGAAGCGCACGCCGATCCGCGAGCCCGTCGTGGCGTAGACCTCCTTGCGCTCCATCGCGTCGAAGATAGCCTCGCGCGTGTTCTCGGCGGCCCAGACAGCGGCGAGACCGGAGGCCGCCTGCTCCCAGCCGAGAATGACGACGTCGCCGAACTGGCCGACGACGTGACCGGGGCGCCCCGGGTTCGGCTCGGTACCGGAATGCTTGCCAAAGAAATTGTCCTCCTGCGCCGTGGCGAGCGAGGTGTGGCTGTCGGTCGAGCCGACCATGCCGAACTTGTAGGGGTTGGTCCCGAGCCGCGCCTCGAGCTTCAGACCGGTCTTGAGTGCTTCGCGCGCGTATTCACCGGCCAGCATGTCGTCGGTCTTCAGCTCCGACATGTTGAGGTTACCCTTGTCCCAGGTCTCATAGTCGGCGAACTCGTCGTTGGGCGACAGGAAGGGATGGGCCTCGCCGTCCCCCTTGATCTGGGTCGCCTCGTACATCGGCTCCCACAGGGCGCGGGTTCGGACGTAGTCCTCATCGAGCGCGGTGCCATCGTATTGCGCGTCCTCGGGGAACATGATGCCGTTGGACAGGTTTCCGTTGTGGGCCAGCGCGAGCACGTCGCCGCGGGTCAGGTCCTCGTAGTTCGCCATCCAGGTCCACAGATCCCGCGGATTGATCGAGCCGGCGGGCGGCTCGGTGGTGAAGGGGTCGACCATTGAGGCCTTCCCGCCGCCGTCGCGGTAGATCACCACGCGGTGCATGTTCCCGCCCTGAATGAGCGAGGTCCATTCGTAGCCGATGAAGGCGGTGAAGGCGCCAGGATCGTTTGCCTCCTCCGCCGCGGCGATCTGGCGCTGCCAGACCGAGCGGAACGGCTTGCTCCCGGACTCGACGGCCAACACGGGCGATACCGCCTCGCCGCGCGAGTAGGCGTCGATCAGCTCCAGCGCCGCGGCCACGCCCTCCTCGCCGCCGTTGGCGACCATGGTCGCGATGCGGCGGCCCTCCGGGTCGGCCATGATCGAGCCGTCCTGGGCGTAGATCAGGTCGAACAGGCCCATGTTGTCGGAATGGTCGGCCACGACGAGAAAGTCGAGCGGCCGGGACAGCTTCACTGCCATGCCGGTCGTTGCGGTCACCTGTTCGCCTTTCGCGAAGCGGTATGCGGCGCGCGCGTCCAGCCGGTTGCCGAAAGCGCCCGCGTCGAACGAGGTCGACGTGTGCAGATGCGTATCGCCCCAGAGCGGGCGCGAGGGGAAGCCGCGATCGGCGTAGGGAGAATAGGAGGTGCCGGGAAAAGCCTCGGTGAGGCTGGAAGCTTCGGGAGTTGGTTCGAAGGCGAAAGCGGCGGCGCCGCTCAGGACCAGGGCGGATGTCGTGGTCAACAGACGGTTCATCAGCATCAATTCTCCTCCCGCAAATGCCAGCGCCGATAAGAAAACCCATCTTGGCTGGCATGTCGGTCGGGGCGGCTGATTTCGATCAAGCCCGATCCTGTTCCCCGCAAGAAAGGGCCGCCGCATTTGATTGCGGCGGCAGTTTGGGGGGAGGGAAGGGGGTGGTTCAGATGTCGAGGGTGTTGTCGCGTTCCCACTGGGTGAAGTGGGAGGCGTAGGCGTTCCATTCCTCGGTCTTGAGCTTGATGAAGGCGGCGGAGAAGGCGGGGCCCATGGCCTCTTTCAACTCCTCGTCCTGATCGTAGGCGCGGATCGCGTCGAGCAGGTTCAGCGGCAGTTTCGGCGCGCCGGTGACGGTGTGGCCGTCCTTGTACATGTCGATGT
>NZ_JAOVQO010000048.1:0-4267 GCF_025673475.1 Albidovulum salinarum
GGACACCGACGCCGGGACGGCATGGAATCCGTCGAACGGGCCGACATAAGGCACCAGGCTCGACCGCTCGGCTTCGAACACTTCCCAGATCGGCTTGTCTGGGACGTCGGGGTGCCGGTTCGCCTTGGCATAGGCGACGCATCGGTCCTCAAGCCAGGCGTTCAGTTCGCTATAGGATCTGAACTTCGGCCGGGGCACGAAGAACCGCCGCCGGAGCACGCCCACCTGGTTCTCGACCTGGCCCTTCTCCCAACCCGAAGCCGGGGTGCAGGCGACCGGCTCGACCAGATAGTGCCCGCACATCTGCTGGAACCGGCGATTGTAGGCGCGATCCTTACCAACGAAGATCGTGTCCACCGCCGTCTTCATGTTGTCGTAGATGCCCCGGGCACAGGCTCCACCGAAGAACGCGAAGGCCCTGTCGTGCGCGTCGAACACCATCTCCTGGGTCTCGCGGGGATAGGCCCGCACAAACGGCATACGGCTGTGGCAGAGACGGACATGGGCGACCTTGACCGTCGTGGTCACGCCGTCGAGGATCACGATCTCATGGCTCCAATCGAACTGGTAGGCTTCGCCCGGATCGAAGCTCAACGGGACATAGGCGCTGGCCGACGCCTCCTGTGTCGCCTTCGACCACCTGGCCGCGTAGCGCCGCACCGCATCATAACCGCCGCCGTAGCCGCGGTTGCGCAGTTCCTCGTAGACCCGGATCAGCGTCAGGCGTTCCCGCTTCGGCCGTCGGGCATTCTCGGCCAGCATGTCATCCAGTTCGGACCGCCAGGGATCGATCTTCGGACGCGGCTGCGTCGTGCGGTCATAGGTGAACTCGGTCGCGCCCGATCTGATGACTTTCCGCACCGTGTTCCGCGACAACCGCAACTCGCGGCAGATCTGCTTGATCGACTTGCCCTCGACGAAATGCGCACGCCTGATCTTCGCGATCGTCTCCACAACCAACATCCCCTGACTGCTCCCTCATGTCTTTGAGGAAGCTTCTGATCAGAAATATCAGGGGGGTCACTTTTGGACGCCGATCACCCCAAGATGGGGGTCAATTTTGCATGCTGATCCACAAACGGATCGACATCCTCTACATCTGCTCGAACCAGGCGATCGCCTCCCAGAACCTCAATCGGCTAAACGTCCTCGGTCGGCGGGAGCTCGCCCTGCCCACCCGCATGACCCTTGTTCCCCTGCAACTGCGTGGCGAGGTGGGTCTCGATGCCAACAAGGTAAACTTCATCAGCCTGACGCCGGGCACAACATTCGATCTGCGCTCCTCGACGGGGGTTGCGCAAGAACGCGCCCTGTTGTGCCATCTCCTGCGCGATCTGGTTACGCGGCCGCGCGGCCTGCATAACCTGATGCAGGTTACCGCCGGAACCGACGGCTGGAACCGCGCAGTGCGCGATCTCACACTCGAAGGCGTCGACAAGCGAATAGTCGATCGCTTCCGCCGCGACGTGCAGGCAGATCACGATCTCTACGAAGAACTTGAGCGAGTTTGCGAACTCTTCCCGCGCCGTAGGGACGTCTATCCCCCGGAGATAACACAGCCCCGCAACAGCTTGGTCGCACGGCTACGCGCAAAGCTGTCCCACGCCTGCGTCGACGCGCTGCAACCTGACCTGATCATCATGGACGAGTTTCAGCGGTTTCGGGATCTGCTGCACGGTGACAGCGACGCAGCGATCCTCGCGCGCGAACTGTTCGACTACTCGGGCAGCGATGGGCACGCCGCGCGCACATTGCTGCTTTCCGCCACGCCCTACCGGATGCTCACCCTCACCGGCGACGAGCCTGACGAGGGCGACCATTATCAGGACTTCCTTGAGACCGTGAGTTTCCTCTATGGCCGGCAAAAGGGGCCGGAAGTCGCGGCCTTGCTGGCACGGGAAATGCGCGATTTCCGCGGGCTCCTTCATGCGTTGCCACAATCTCATGCATCTGCGGTCGCGAGCCGCGAGACCATTGAAAGGCGCCTTCGGCAGGTCATTGCCCGAACCGAGCGTGTGGCGTCCACAGTCGATCGTGACTCCATGATGAGTGAGCCCGCCATCAGCGTATCGGTCGCGCCCGCCGATCTCGCGCAAGCGTCCGCCGTTTCCCAAGTGGCACGCATGCTCGATGCTCCCGAGATCATCGAGTACTGGAAATCCTCGCCCTACCTGCTCAACTTCATGCGTCACTACAGCCTGAAACGGCTTCTGGAAAATCAGGTAGGCGCTCCGTCGACGGCACTCCGCGCCGCGATTCTTGCAGCGCGTCCCGCCATGCTCGATTATGATGCGATTGACACCTATATGCCGCTAGAGCCTGCCAATGGCCGCATGCGCGCGGTGATGGATGACATCTTCAGCCAGCATCTTGAGGAGAATCTCTGGATACCCGCCGCTATGCCTTACTACGGCGAAGCACGATCCGGGGCCCCGCCCACCAAGGCGTTGCTATTCTCCTCTTGGTCCATGGTACCTGACGCGGTGGCAGCACTGTTGTCCTACGAGGCCGAACGGCGCATGGGCGTTGGCGAAGCCGGTCGGCGCTATTTCGAACAGCATCGCCTGAGGCCATTGCAGTTCAGGCAAGATCAAGGGCGGCTTGCAGGGCTACGTGCTTTGCTGCTGATCTACCCTTCACCGACGATCGCCAGGATCGCGGATCCGCTGGCGGTGTTCAGTGAGAACGAGAACACCCTGTCGCAGGAGGAAATGCGCGCAGCGATTTCCGATCGGCTCAAGCCCGCCCTTGAAGCCCTCAATGAACGAGCCGTGTCGGGGCAGGAGACGCACAGCGCGGAGTGGGCCGCCCCCGCCGTAATCGATGATCTCCTTGGAGCACGGTCCTGCGAGTGGCTGGAAGCGCCCTATGGAATGCGTTCACTGGCGAGCGAAGACGCTTATCAGGATCATATCCGAGAACTCGCAGCGGCAGTGAAGACAGGCGACATTGGGGCTTCGTTCGCTGATCTTCCGGACCTGCTGGTCGACGTGGCGCTTGGTAGCCCGGCGGTCTGCGCGCTTCGTGCCCTCAAACGGATCGCACCAGAATTGACCTGGGACGATCCATGCCTGCTCGGCGCTGCAGCCGAAGTTGCCTGGTCATTCCGAACGTTGTTCAATCAGCATGATGCGGTCGCCTTGCTCCGGCGGGATACCGACGATCATTACTGGCGACGCGTGCTGGTCTATGGCGCTCAGCATAATCTTCAGGCCGTTCTAGACGAATACGCGCACTACCTCGTCGATGCAGAGGGCCTCGGGGCTAGTCCTGCCAAGGAACGCGCAACCGGCGTAGCCCGCGCCATGGCGCATGCTCTTGCCATTCGCCCATCACAGATCGAGGTCGACGACGTGCATGTCGATGGCGAGTGCCTCGCCATCAGAAAATTCCAGATGCGCGGACGCTTTGCCATGCGGCTCGCGGATTACAAGGATGAGGATGGCGCGGTCGCACGACTCGGAGGCGTCCGCGAAGCATTCAACTCGCCGTTTCGGCCGTTCGTTCTTGCTACAACGTCGGTCGGGCAGGAGGGGCTGGATTTCCATCCCTATTGCTACCGCGTCTATCATTGGAACTTGCCGAGCAACCCGGTGGACCTCGAACAGCGCGAAGGCCGCGTGCACCGCTTCAAGGGCCACGCAGTACGTCTCAACCTTGCTGAACGACAGGTCTCTGCCATCCAAGGTCGCGGACAATCTCCTGACGATCCATGGAGACTGATGTTCGAGCGCGCCCGATCCGAGTCAGCGGTCGACACCGATCTCATCCCCTATTGGATCTATGAGGGCTCAGTGAGGGTCGAACGGCGCGTGCCGATGTTGCCGTTCAGCCGGGAGATTACGCGCTTGGCTTGGCTCAAACGCAGCCTCACGGTGTATCGCCTAGCCTTCGGCCAGCCCCGCCAGGATGATCTTCTGGAGTATCTGCAGAACCTCGTCGGCGCGGGCATGGACAACTCGATGCTGAGCGATCTGCAAATTCGCCTCGAGCCAAGTCTATTCATAGCGTCGGAGTGATAGATTACGCAGCAGTATGAAGGACTTCGGCCCCTCTTGCTTCCACAGTGCTTCCACGGGTGGTGGGAACGCAAACGCCGCCCCGGAGGGCGGCGCTCAAGCCTTTGATAACGCGAAAGAATTTGGTTGCGGGGGTAGGATTTGAACCTACGACCTTCAGGTTATGAGCCTGACGAGCTACCGGGCTGCTCCACCCCGCGCCAATTGGCCCGCTCGGTATTGGATTGAGTTTGGGCCGCATCGTCGAG
>NZ_JAOVQO010000049.1:0-4117 GCF_025673475.1 Albidovulum salinarum
TCGGCCCGGCGATCACGTTGGTGAGGTCGAGCACCTTCACCCCGTCGAGCCAGCCGCCCGCGCCGGATGCCCCGGGCGCCGGGCGGACGGGTTCGGAGAGGATCGCGTCGAGCCGCGCGCGCGCATCGTCGAGCACCGGCCCCGGCAGCTTGGTCGCGGCCATCGCGTCATCGGCGATCCAGGCGACATTGCCCATCTGCCGCATCTTGCCGTGGCGCGGATCGTCCACCTCCAGCACCAGCCCCGAGGCGAGCGCATGGGGATCGGCAAGCCATTCCTTCGTGAACCGCTGCGCGGTCGCGGGCGACTTGGCGGCGCCGAAGATCGCTTCCCATTCCTGCGAAGGACGGGTGAGGAAAGCCGCCTTCATCGCCGAGGACACCCGGGCGCGATCGCCCGCACCGACCGGATAGTTCCGTACGCTCCAGTCGGCGGGCCAGTCCTTCCGGTCGAGATAGGCGGAGAAATCCGGCAGTTCGTCGGCCAATTCGCCCAGCCCGAGTGCCCGCAAGGCACGCTGCGGATGGCCGGCGATGGAGCAGGAGACGACGTAGAAGCCGCGCCCGTCGGCGCAAGGATAGGTCCGGTAGAACGGATCGAGGAATTCCGACAGCGCCGCGAAGGGCAGGTTCATCGGCAGCCCCTCGGCCGCGCGGCGGTCGAGCTCGACCTCGCGCGGGGACTTGTAGCGGTCGGGATAGGCCTCGATCTGCTCGCAGTTGTAGATCAGCCCTTCCAGAAGCGCCGAGGCCAGCGGCACCTCGATATGGTCGCCGCCGTTCCGGCCGCGCGCGGCGAGCGCGAAGAGGACCGACATCGCCCCGAAGGCCGCGCCATAGGCCGAGGCGAGCGCCAAGGGCGTGAAGCTCGGGTTGATGCCCATGAGTCGCCGGTTGAGCCCCATGTCGGTGAACTGCCCGGTCCGCGCCGCGATCACCGCCTCCCAGGCGGCAAGCCCGGCGAGGTCGGTGTCGGTCGAGGCGAAGCCCGGCATGGAGAGGCTGACGATGCCGGGATTGACGGCGCGCAGGTCGTCCGGGCCAAGGCCGAGCCGCTTCATCACGCCGGGGCGGAAGTTCTCGATCACGACGTCGGCGCGCGCGGCAAGATCGAGCGCCGTCGCCCGGCCCTCCGCGGACTTGAGGTCGAGGACCAGCGAGGACTTGCCGCGCGACAGCATGTCGGCCGCCGGCGACTTGAAGCGCGGGCCGCCGGGCGGGTCGATGCGGATCACCTCGGCGCCCATGTCGGCCAGCATCATGCCGACGAGGGGGCCGGCCAGATACTGGCCGAAATCGAGGACGCGGATGTGAGAGAGCGGGCGTTCAGCCATCTGGTTCCCCATATGCTCGGTTGTTTCGCGAAGGCCGGAGCCTGCCGGAAAGGGGTAATGCGCGAATCGAAGGCTGGACACTGGACAAAACACTGGCGAGACGCCTAGGTCTTGTTATGGACGCGCTGACCCGAAACGTTGCCGGATCGCTGAACGCACTTTTGGTGCTTGAGTGCGCCGTGCGGTATAGCAACTTCTCCATGGCAGCTCGCAAACTAAACCTGAGCCAGCCCGCAGTGTCGCGCCATATCGCGACACTGGAGGACCGGCTGGGGCAGTCGCTCTTTCAGCGCGACAACAACAAGCTCACCCCGACCGCGAGCGCGCGCCGTCTGGCCGACGCCGTTGCGCTCGGCTTCGGCCATGTGGACCGGGTGTGGCGCGACATCTCCGCCCCGCCGGAGCGCGACGAGGTGGTGCTGGCCTGCACCTTCGGCCTCGCGGAACAATGGCTCATGCCGCGGTTTCCGGGGTTGCGGGCTGCCATGAAAGGGGCGCGGGTGCGGGTGGTCACGACCGACCAGCTCGGCGACATCGACCTCGGCCGCGTCGATGCCGCCGTGGTCTGGAACGTCGAACAGGCGCCGGACCGCCCGGCGCTGCCGCTCATCCCCGAGGAGGTGTTTCCGATCTGCAGCCCGGACGTTGCGGCGCGCGAGCTGCAGGGTCATCCGGGCGCGGCGGCGGCCGTCGATCCGAAGTGTCTAGAAGACCTGCGCGCGGACCGGTTCCTGCATTTCGATGTCGGCAGCTCGGGTTTCCTGACCTGGGACGGCTGGTTCGCAAGGACCGGGCTGAAGCCGCCGCGCTTCGACAAGGGCGCGACCTTCGACGCCTATCCGTTCCTGCTGCAGGCGGTGCTCGCCGGAGAGGGCGTGGCGCTCGGATGGCGTGGCCTCGCGGACGAGCTTCTGGCCCAGGGCCGCGTTGTGCGGGTGGGGCCGACGGTGGCGCATCGCGAGACCGCCTACTACCTGCAACACCGGCCGATCCGCGACCCCGACGGGGCGCTCGCTCGGCTGGTGGACTGGTTTCAGGAGCAGGTGTCGCAAGGCTAAAGGTCCATGAGACCGAGGGATGGGTGGCGGAAGCCGGGGTGACCGGCTGCCGCCTGACGCGGGTTACGCCCGCTGGCCGACGTGCCGGCCGGCGCCCTCCGGCCGGGGAAGCCCGGCATGGGCGGCGGTGAACTCGGCGAGCTTCGCGGCGATGTCGGGCGCGGGTTCGCTGCTGCGCCTTGCGGTCAGGTCCATGTGCAGAAGCAGCGTCTCGACCGTCGCCGCGAGCGCGCCGTCGCCGCGTTCGAGGCGGTGGAAGAGGTGCATCTTCTTGCCCTCCCCGCCGAGAACCTGCGTGGTGACGCGCAGCCGCTCGCCCGCCTTCACCTCGTCGAGGAAGCGTACATGGCTCTCGACGGTGAAATAGCTGCGCCCGGCCGCGACATAGGCGGCATCGGCGCCGATGATTTCCATGAACCGGTCGGTCGCTTGGGCGCCGGCCTCTAGGTAATGGGTCTCGTTCATGTGGCCGTTGTAGTCGGTCCAGCTCGTCGGAACCTGCCGCTCGACGGTGACCGGAAGCGTCGCGCCCTTCGGCTCGGCGAAGGTCGCCTCGTGCGCTTTGAGGACGCCGCCCGCGCCGCTGCCGGACTTGCGCAAGGCCCGCATCATGCCGACGAGGTTGTCGTCGCGGAGCCGTTCCAGCTCGCGGATCGAGAGGTGGCCGGACTGGGCGTCGGACTGGCCGGCGATCAGGTCGACGAGGTCGTCGTTGAACTCCGGCACGTCCATGAGCTTGGTCCAGGGCCACTGCAGGCAGGGGCCGAACTGGGCCATGAAGTGCTTCATCCCCGCCTCGCCGCCGGCGATGCGGTAGGTCTCGAAAAGGCCCATCTGCGCCCAGCGGAGGCCGAAGCCCATGCGGATCGCCTCGTCGATTTCGGCGGTGGTGGCGACGCCGTCCTTCACCAGCCAGAGCGACTCGCGCCACACGGCCTCGAGCAGGCGGTCGGCGATATGGGCGTCGATCTCCTTGCGGACGATCAGGGGGAACATGCCGATCGAGCGCAGGATCTCCGCCGCGCGGTCGGTCTCGGACGCCGCGCCCACCAGCTCGACGAGGGGCAGGAGATAGACCGGGTTGAACGGGTGCGCGACCACGGCGCGGGCGCCTTTTTCGTTCAGTTCCGAGGGTTTGAAGCCGCTGGTCGAGGAGCCGATGACCGCCGTGGCCGGCGCCGCCTCGCAGAGCGCGCCGAGCACCCTGTGCTTGAGGTCGAGCCGTTCGGGCACGCTTTCCTGCACCCAGTCCGCGCCCGAAACAGCCTCGGCCAGGTCGGTGTGGAAGCTCAACCTCCCCTCGGCGGGCAGCGCCTTGTCATAGAGCGCCGGCAGCGAGCGCCGGGCGTTCGCGATGACCTCGCCGATCTTGCGTTCGGCTTCGGGATCGGTGTCGAACACCGAAACGTCCCAGCCGTTGAGCAGGAAGCGGGCGGCCCAGCCGCCGCCGATCACACCCCCGCCGATGATGCTCGCCTTGCGTGCCATCAGATGTATTCCCTTCGAACTGGCCGGTCTGCCCGCGATCGGCAGAGCGTCGGCATAACGTATGGCAAGTGAAACCGCCGGGCCGTCCGCCCGTCAGCGCGCCTTCGGCGACCGCTTGGTCAGCCCGAGCTTGGCCCGCACCTCCTCGGGCCCGATCACCCGCGCGCCCATGTTCGTCACCACGGTCGCGGCGCGCTCGACGAGCTGGGCGTTGGTCGCCAGCACCCCCTTGTCGAGC
>NZ_JAOVQO010000004.1:0-260345 GCF_025673475.1 Albidovulum salinarum
TGTCATGACCATACGGCAGAAGATGCTCCGCCGGGATCCCCAGCTTCTCTCCAATCTCCATGATCGGACGCTTCTGCGCCTCGCGCGCAATCTCAATATCCGTCTTGAACGCCATCTTCTCTGTCTCTCCTTCGGGCCCGGGTCGGGACGTCGCCCCGGCTATAGCGGCGAGGGCCGATACGAAACGGACCGATTGCGACCAATCCTCCGCCGGAATCGCCAGCCGCGCTCCGCGTCTGTTTCTCATCGGAAACTTCGGCATGCAATGGGACACTTTGCGCCGTGGCGCGCCGCGGCCGGCTCAGCGCCTCAGCGTGAAGAAGAGCCGCCGGAACGGAAACAGGACCGAGCCATCGGACTCGACCGGATAGGCGGCAGCGAGCCCCTGGTCGTAACGGCGGATGAAATCCGCGGCCTCGGCGGCGCTCAGCGCGTCGAGATAGGGCCGCATCGCCGTCGACTGCGTGAAGCGGCGGACCGGATGACCTTCCGGTGCTGGGTCGAGTCGCTGAACGTAATCGGTTTCCCACACATCGACCCGGCCGAGTTCCGACAGCATGCGGTGATACTCGACCGGCGGTCCCACCGGCGCCTTCCAGGAGGCGAGATCGAAGCGGTCGGGGAACATCTCGGCGGCGAAGTCGCGCAGGAAGCGGTGCGACGGCGCGCCGTACTGGCGTGGCATCTGCACCGCGAGAACGCCCTTCGGCGCGAGGCAGGCCGCGAGCCGCGGCATGAGCACGTCGCGATCGGGCAACCAGTGCAGCGCGGCGTTGGAGAAGATGAGCGCCGGCGGCGTCTCCGGGGTCCACACCGCCGCGTCGGCCTCGATCAGCCGGTCGTAGCAGCCCGCGCCCCGTGCCGCCTTCAGCATCGCCGGCGAGGCGTCGACACCGTGGATCCGCCGGCGGTCGCCGAAGCGCGCGGCCAGCGCCGCGCCGGCGGCACCGCTGCCGCAGCCGAGGTCGACGATGTCGCCCGCAGGGAGGTCGCCGACCCGCGCCAGAAGGTCGAGCGCGGGTCTCAGGCGCAGGTCACCGAACTGCGCGTAGGCTTCGGGATTCCAGTCGCTGCGCCCTGGCATGGTGGCCTCCCTCGCGCGCGCCCCTCCCGCCGCCTCAGGCCGAGGGTTCCGGCTCCAGCCCGCCTTTCGGCTCCTTCGGCTTCTTCGTCTTCGGAATCGCCGTCAGGGACGGCACCGCGCTGCCCTTGTCGGAACTGTCATCCTCGTCGTCGCCGGTCTTCGGCGCATCGCCGCGGATCACCCGCATCATGTCCTCACCGGTCAGCGTCTCGTATTCCAGAAGCCCCTGGGCGAGGTTTTCCATCTCCTGCCAGTTGTCCTTGAGGATCGTCTTGGCCCGGTCATAGGCCTCGTCCACCAGCCGCCGAACCTCCTGATCGATGATCTCGCGGCTCTCCTCGGAGGCGTTGAAATGCGACTGGCTGCCGAGGAAGCTCTCCTGGGTCGAGGTGTAATTGATGTTGCCGAGCTTGTCGGACATGCCCCACTGGCTGACCATCGCGGTGGCGAGGTTGGTGACGTGCTGGATGTCCGAATAGGCGCCGTTGGTGACGTTCTCGGGACCGAAGACCAGTTCCTCCGCCGCCTTGCCGCCCATCGCCGAGGCGAGCTTCGACAGCGCCGCCTCGCGCGTCAGCGAGAGCTTGTCGCGCTCCGGCAGGTAGAAGGTCACGCCGAGCGCGCGGCCGCGCGGGATGATCGTCACCTTGTGAACCGGATCATGCTGCGGCACATGGATGCCGACGATCGCGTGGCCAGCCTCGTGATAGGCGGTCAGCTTCTTCTCGTCTTCGGTCATGACCATGGACCGCCGCTCGGGGCCCATCATGACCTTGTCCTTGGCCTTCTCGAAATCCTCCAGCGTGACGCGGTGCTTGCCCACGCGCGCGGCCAGAAGCGCCGCCTCGTTCACGAGGTTTGCAAGGTCGGCGCCCGAGAAACCGGGCGTGCCGCGGGCAATGATGCGCAGGTCGACATCGGCCGCGAGCGGCACCTTGCGGGCATGGACGGCGAGGATCTTCTCGCGGCCCTTGATGTCCGGGTTCGGCACCTGAACCTGGCGGTCGAAGCGGCCCGGACGCAGCAGCGCGGGATCGAGGACGTCGGGCCGGTTGGTGGCCGCGACGATGATGATGCCCTCGTTGGCCTCGAAGCCGTCCATCTCCACCAGAAGCTGGTTCAGCGTCTGCTCACGCTCGTCGTTGCCGCCGCCGTAGCCGACGCCGCGCGAGCGGCCGACCGCGTCGATCTCGTCGATGAAGACGATGCAGGGCGCGTTCTTCTTGGCCTGCTCGAACATGTCACGGACACGGCTCGCACCGACGCCCACGAACATCTCGACGAAGTCCGAGCCCGAGATGGTGAAGAACGGCACGCCCGCCTCGCCGGCGATGGCACGGGCGAGAAGCGTCTTGCCGGTGCCCGGAGGGCCGACCAGAAGCGCGCCCTTCGGGATCTTGCCGCCGAGACGCGAGAACTTTTGCGGGTTGCGCAGGAACTCGACGATCTCCTCGAGCTCCTCCTTGGCCTCGTCGATGCCGGCGACGTCGTCGAAGGTCACGCGGCCGTGCTTTTCGGTCAGGAGCTTCGCGCGCGACTTGCCGAAACCCATCGCACCGCCGCGACCACCGCCCTGCATCCGGTTCATGAAGAAGATCCAGATGCCGATGAGGACGAGGAACGGTAGCCACAGCGACAGCACCGAGAAGAAACCCGACTGCTGCTGGCGCTCGGCCTTCACGCTCACGCCCTTGGCGATCAGCGTGTCGATCAGGGTCTCGTTCAGGACCTCGCCCTCGGGCTTGATCGTCACCCAGTTCTGACCGTCGCGGGTCTGCACCTGCACCTGCTCGCCATCGATGACGACGGCACCGACCTCGCCGGAATCGACCTTCTGGATGAAGTCCGAATAGCTCAGCGTGCGCGAGTTCATCGTGGTCTGGCCGTTACCGAACAGGTTGAACAGCGCCAGGATCAACAAAAACAGCACGACCCAGAAGGCGATGTTTCTCGCGTTACCCAAGGGGAGATCCTCCAAACGAATTCCGACCGCGACGGCGGGCGGCGCGGACTTGCTTCTAAAATAGAGATATGCGGGCCGGGTTCAATGCGCGATGAGGAAAGAGCCGAAGCTTATGACGATTTCCGCCGTCCAGCCCTCAGCGCGCCCGGCCAGCGGCGCCGCGACGAGCGTGTCGCCGCGCCAGATCGCCGGCGTGACCACGAGCGCCGCGCGCGAATGCCCGGTTTCGCGCCAATCCGGGCATTGCGCGAGCCCTTCGGCGCCAAGTGCCCGCACGGTCAGACCGGATTCGTGCGGCCCCCGCATCCGCCAGCGGCCATCCCAGAGCCCGTCGGTTCCCGACTCGAGCCCGGCGATCGCTCTCGGTTCGCGGGTGACGGCGATCTCGTCCTCGGTGACCCGGATGCTGCACCCACCAAGCGTTACAGCGTTCAGGTCGCGAATCGCGCAGAGAACGCGGTCGACCGCTTCTGACCGTGGCGGATAGTCGGCCCGCGCCACCCAGAGCAGCGCGCCGACCAGAAAACGCCGCGCGACCTCGGGGGAAAGGCCGCGAAGAAAAACCTCGCGGGGGATGCGAACGGCGCCCGCCGCGGTCCGGGCATGGGCCGCGGCCGCCTCGGCCGTCACCTGCACCAGCGCCGCCCGCGCCTGCCCCAGCCGCTCGGCAACCGTGCAGAGCGTATCAGCGGTGATCCCGAGCGGCGCCAGCGCCTCGAGAACGCGGCGCGCCTTCACGCGGGTGAAGCGATCGTCACGATTCGACGGGTCCTCGACCCAGGAGGCGCCGCGCGCGGTAAGGACAGCGCGCAGGTCCCGGCGCGAGACGGCAAGGAGCGGCCGTGTCCAGCGGATGCCGCCCTCGATCCAGCTGCCGCGCATGCCGGAAAGCCCGTCGAGCCCGGCCTTGCGCGCCAGTTCCATGAGGAAGGTCTCGGCCTGATCGTCGGCGGTATGGCCGAGCGCGACATGCGAGAGCCCCCGCCCCCGCGCCCAGTCGCCGATGAGCCGGTAGCGCGCGCGCCGCGCCTGATCCTGCAAGTTGCCGTCGATGTCGCCGTGATCCCATACCAGCGTGTCATGGGCGACGCCAAGCCGCGTGCAGGTCTCGGCCACGAACCGCGCCTCCTCGGCGGCCTCGGGCCTCAGCCGGTGATCGACCGTCACCGCCGCGACTTTGGGACCGCCCTCGCGCGCCCAGTCCACCGCGAGATGGAGGAGCGCCATCGAATCGCCGCCCCCGGAAACGGCGACGCCGAGCCCGTCTGGCGGGCCCGGCGTGAATGCCTTTTCAAGGAAGTTCTGGAGGTCGCCCGCCGTCACTGGCAGCCGAGCGCCTGCATCGCGGTTGTCGCCTCGACCGCCTCGGGCGCGGTCGGGAAGCGCACGCCGACCTCGCCAAGCGTCACGCAGGCCTCCTGGGTCTGGCCCAGAAGCCCCAGAGAGGCGCCGAGCTTCAGGAGTGCTGCCGGGGCACGCGGCCCGTCGGGCTGGCCGGAGAAGGCCTGCAGATAGGCCCGCGCCGCGTTCGACGTGTCGCCCGCCTGGCGCAGCGCCTCGCCGCGCAGGTAGTGCGCCTCGCCGGTCAGGGGGCCGCCCGTATAGGCTTCGGTAAAGGTCGCAAACTGCTGAGCGGCGCCTTGAAAGTCACCGGAATCGAGCGCCGCCTTCGCCCGATCGAAATCCGCCTGTTCGCTGACCGCAAGCTCCGCCGAACCGCCGGTGCCCGGAACGGGCAGCGGGGTGACGGGCGTGGCCGGGGCCGCCGCGACGGCGCCGGCGGGCGCGCCTCCGAGGCTCTGGGTAATGGGCAGGTTGGCCGGGTCGCAGCCTTCCTCGAGCTCGCAGATCCGGAACTCGAGGTCGCCGATCCGGTTTGAGCCGTCGGCGACCACGCGGTTGACCTGGTTCTGCAGGGCTTCGGTCTGGGAGGTGAGCCGCGACAGCTCCGCCTCCATCGCGTTCATCCGGTCGAGCGCCGAGGCGCCGCCCGCGGCCTGCATCGCGGCGGCCCCGCCCGAGACGAGTTCGCCCCGGAGCGCCTGGATCTGCCCCGCGAGCGCCGAGAGTTCGGCCCGGATGTCGGCGAGCGTCTGCGCCCGGTCCTGGGCGAAGGCGGGGGCGGCGAGAACCGCCGCCGCCGCCAGGGAAGTCACGAACGACCGGATCATGCGCGCAGCCTCAGGCGCCCGCGCCGGCGCCGATCACCGTGACGGCGCGGCGGTTCTGCGAGTAGCAGGCCTCGTCCGAGCAGACGGCGAGCGGGCGTTCCTTGCCATAGGACACGGTCTGGAGCCGGTTGGCGGCGACGCCCTGCGCGATCAGGTACTGTTGCACCGCCGAGGCGCGGCGCGCGCCGAGCGCTAGGTTGTATTCGCGCGTACCCTGCTCGTCGGCATGGCCCTCGATGATGGCGGTCGCGGTCGCGTGCTGGTTCAGCCACGTGGCCTGGCTCGACAGCGTCGCCTGCGCCTCCGGCGTCAGCGTCGACTGGTCGACCGCGAAGAGCACCCGGTCGCCGATCCGCTGCTGGAAATAGGCCAGCGAGTTCGGGTCGTTCGGGTCGCCGAGGCCGCCCGCGGTGATGCCGCCCGCGCCGTAGCCGCCGGCGCCGCCCGCACCGCCCGCGCCACCAGCGCCGGCGCCGTAGCGGTCGGGGTTGTTACAGGCCGACAGCGCCAGCGCGCCAACGAGGAGAAGGAGGGAGGAGACTTTGTACATCGGGTTTACCGCCTTTGTTCTTGGCTCGATGGCCGCTACCATAACACTGTGTCTTGAACTTGGGAATCCGCCGTTCTCACGGCAGGAGCGGAGACCAGGCCGGGTCCGAAGCCGCCCCTTCCATCGGCACCTTGCGCAGGTTCCGCCCAGAGATGTCCACCGAATAAAGCTGCGCGGCGCCGCCCGCGCCAGAGGTCTCGCGGGTGAACATGATCACCCGCCCGTTCGGTGCCCAGGTCGGGCCCTCGTCGAGGAACGAGGCCGTGAGAAGCCGCTCCTCGCTGCCGTCGGTCCGCATAACGCCGATGTGGAAACGCCCGGCGTGCTGCTTGGTGAAGGCCACGAGGTCGCCGCGCGGCGACCAGACCGGCGTGCCGTAGCGGCCCTCGCCGAAGCTGATCCGCGTCGGCTCGCCGCCGCCCGCGGACATGACGTAGAGCTGCTGGTTCCCGGACCGGTCGCTTTCGAACACGATCTGGCTGCCGTCGGGCGAGAACGAGGGCGCGGTCTCGATCGAGGGCGCATTCGTGAGCTGGCTGACCTGGCCCGAGGAGAGCTGCATCGAATAGAGGTCGGTATTGCCGCCCTGCTCCAGCGAAAAGACCACGGTGCCGCCGTCCGGAGAGAAGCGCGGCGCGAAGGTCATGTTGCCGGAGAGTTCCGCGAGCGCACGCGAGGAGACGGTGGCGATGTCCATCAGCTTGATGCGCGGGAAGCCCGTCTCGAACGAGGTGTAGAGCACCCGGTCGCCGGCGGGAGAGAAACGCGGCGCGAGCACGATGGTGGACGAGTCCGTCAGGTACTGCACGTTGGCGCCGTCGTAATCCATGATCGCCAGCCGCTTCAGACGCTGGTCCTTCGGACCGCTTTCCGAGACATAGACGACGCGGCTGTCGAAATAGGCGCTTTCGCCGGTGATGCGGGCGTAGATCTGGTCCGCGACCTTGTGGGCGATGCGCCGCCAGTCGCCCTGACCGCCGCCGAACTGCAACCCGTCGCCGAGCGGCGCGTCGGAGAAGACGTCATAGAGCCGGAACTTGACGTTGATGCGCCCGTCCGACGTCGCCGCGACCGCACCGGTGACCAGCGCCTGGGCGTTGATCGCCTTCCAGTCGGCATAGGAGACCGGCGCATCGAAGCTCGTCACCTGGCTGATGAAGGCCGACGAGGGGATCTCTCGGAAGAGCCCGGTGCCGGCGAGGTCCGCCACGATGACCTCTGTCATCGCCGCCGCGACCTCGGCCGCGCCGGGGTTCTCGGCCACGAAGCTCGGCGCGGCGAAGGGCAAGGGCTCGATCATGCCCTCGTCGATGACGATCCTGAGCGGTTCGGCCGCCACCATCGGCGCGGCGATGCCGGCGAATGCGAGAGAGACGCAGAGGGTCCGGATGAAGGTCATGGCTTTCCCTTTTGCTAGGGGCGGATTCATGGTGTCGCGGCGCGGGGTCACTTCATCCTCATCTTTTCGGGATTGAAGACGATCTCGACCTCTTGCCACTGTTCGTATTTCTCGGCCGGCAACGGGAAGCCGTTCTGGCCGCAACGGATGATCGCGCGCCGGCCCGCCTCGTAGGCCTGCTGCGCGGAGGCCTCGGTGCCGCCTTCGAAGCCGATCATGCGGATCGATCCGGTCACGGGCTTGCCAGACTGCTCCATGGTGACGCCGACGGTCACGACGGTGCGCAACGCGTCCGTCGAAAGCGCGCCGACGTTCCAGCATTGCTTCACGGCGATCACCAACGCGTCCTTCTCGCCCCCGGTCATGGGCGGACCTGAGGGCGCGGTGCCGGTGCCCGGTGCCGGTTCCTCGGACGCCTCGCCCGCCAGCGCCTCGGCCAGCGCGTCGGCGACAGCGTCCTGCGAGGGGGCCTCCGGTTCGGGAGCCTCGGCCGCAGCGGTTTCGGTCGGGGTCGGCTCAGGCTCGGGCGCGGGTTCCGCCGCCGGTTCGGGCTCCGGCGCGGGCGCCGGTTTCTCGGGCTTGGTGCGGGGCCGGACGGAGGACGATGGCGCGGCCGAGGCGAGCTCGGTCTGGTCCTTGTTGGCCTCGGTCTCCAGCACCTCGCCGGCTTCCGGCGGGGCGGCGGCCTCGACGGGCTCCTCGGGGACAGCCTCCTCGGCCGGCTCGGGCGAGGTTTCCGTCACCGCCTCGGGGGCGGTGTCGACATTCTCGGCCGGCGCCTCGGTCGGGTCGGGCGCGACGCGCGGGGCGGCCTTGGGATCGGGCTGGATATCGGAGAGCTGGGTCTCCGCCGGGATCTCGGTCGGCGGCGCGGGCGGCGTCGGCGGCGTGTCCTCGACCACCGTCTCGGGCGGCGTGATCTCGGTCACGTCCGGCGCCGGATCGGGCTCGGGCTGCGGTTCGGGCGCGGGCTCGGGCTGCGGCTCGGGCTTCGGCTCGGGCTTCGGCGGCGGCGGGGTCGCCTCGGCGGGCTCGGGCAACGACGGCTGTGGCGGTGCTTCGGTCGCGGCTGTCGGCGCGGCGGCCTGCAGGGCGGCGAACTCGGCCGAGGACATCAGCGTCACTTCCGAAGTCTGCACCGGCGGCGGCAGGTCGTGGGAAAAGAAGATGCCGCCCAGGATGAGCCACAGGATCGCGCCGAGATGCGCGCCCCCTGAGACGATCATGCCTGTGCGTTCGGACCTCTCCATGGGCAGCGCCCTAGTTCCCCGCCTGCCCGCCCGACGCCTGGCCGTCGAAGCTCGGCCCCCCGGCATCGGTGACGAGCACGATATTGGCGAAGCCGCCCGAGTTCAGCGCGCCCATGACCTGCACGACCCGCTCGTAGGGGATCTTGCCGTCGGCGCGCAGATAGAGCTTGTCGTCGGTCCGCTCGGCCGAGATCGCCTGGAGCTTGCCGATGAGCTGGTCCTCGGCGATCGGCTCGTTCTGGATCGAGATCGTGCCGTCGTCCTGGACCGAGATCGTGAGCGGCTCCTCCTGCTCGGTCGCCACCGCCTGCGCGGCGGTCTTCGGCAGTTCCAAGGGGACGCCCACGGTCAGCAGCGGCGCCGCGACCATGAAGATGATCAAGAGCACCAGCATCACGTCCACGAAGGGCGTGACGTTGATCTCGCTCATCACGCCGGCCTTGCCGCGCCCGCCGCGGCGGCGGTGCCTGCCGCCGCCACCGCCCGATTTCATCACCCCCGCGCCCATCGGATCAGCCGTCCAGCTGGCGCGAGAGGATCGTGGCGAATTCGTCGGCGAAGGCCTCGTAGCCCGAGATGATCCGGTCGCTGTCGGTCGAGAGCTTGTTGTAGAAGATCACCGCCGGGATAGCCGCGACGAGGCCGAGCGCGGTGGCGACGAGCGCCTCCGCGATCCCCGGCGCGACGACCGCGAGCGAGGTGTTCTGGCTGATCGCGATCTGCTCGAAGGCGACCTTGATGCCCCAGACGGTGCCGAAGAGGCCGACGAATGGCGCGGTGGAGCCGACGGTAGCGAGGAACGGCAGGCCGCGCGTCAGGTTCTCGGTCGCCTTGACGATGGCGACATCCATCGATCGGTCGATCCGCGCCTGGGCGCCGGCGATCAGTTCACCGTCCTGCCGGTGCGAGCGGCGCCACTCGACCATACCGGAGGCGAAGATCTTCTCGGACGCCCCGTCGGGCTGCGAGCCGATCTTCTCGAAAAGCTCGTCCAGAGGCTCGCCCGACCAGAAGGCGCGGTCGAAAACCGCCGCCTCCTGCCGCGCCTGGCGGAAGGAGATGAACTTCTGAACGATGATCGACCACGACCAGAAGCTGGCCACGGTCAGCATGATCATCACCAGCTGGACGATGAAGGAGGCGCGCCAGAACAGCGCAAGCAAGGAGAAGTCCATCTCCTGCGCGAGGGCAAGGGTTTCGGTTTCCATGGGTCTCTGCTCGCCGGTTGGGCCACGTTTTCGCGGCTCTCTTACATTTGATTCTATCCGGGTTTTAGAGGGAATGCCAACACAACCGCGTCAGACCGTGCCGCAATCGCGCTCCCCGGCCGGCTTCAGTGCAGCGCGACCCCGAGCAGGCGGCGGATTTCCGCCGGAAACCGCGCGGGCTGGCCGGTCTCGGTCAGGCACACGAGCGTCACCACGGCATGAAACAGCCGTTCCGCCCCACGCGACACCACCTGTTCGAGCATCAGCCGCGCGCCCGTCGTGCCCTGCATCCGCGTGGTCACGACCAGCTCGTCGTCGAAGGTCGCCGGGCGCAGGTAGTCCGCCTCGATCCGGCGCACCGCGAAGACGATCCCGGTCTCGTCCCTGAGCCGGCCCTGGTCGATGCCGAGCCCGCGCACCCATTCGGTGCGGGCACGTTCGATGAACTTCAGGTAGTTGGCGTAGTAGACGATGCCGGCGAGGTCGGTGTCCTCGTAATAGACGCGGATCGGGAAATCGTGGCTCATCGTCAAGGTCCCGTGGCGGCAGAATGCCTTCGACCTAGCGCGGGCGCGTGTCATCCGCAAGACACCCCGATCCGCGCCTTCCCGCCCATTTTGCGATCGCGACTTGGCAGGACCGCGCCGTTTCTGTAGCCAAGGTCAAGGGCCGGAGCGAGCGTTCGGCCCCTCGGCTGCGCAATGTGGGGGAACCAAATGACGCGATCGGTTATCGAGGAGGACCTCATCATCGAGGGCAACGTCGCCTCGAAGGAGGGCGATGTCGAGGTCAAGGGCCGCGTCTCGGGCGATATCGCCTCGCGCTCGGTCGAGATCCATACCGGCGGCGAGGTCAAGGGCTCGATCTCGGCCGAGACGGTGCGCATCCAGGGCAAGCAGTCGGGCAGCATCAACTGCACCGAGCTGTCGCTTGACCAGCACGCGGAGGTGAAGGCCGACGTGACCGCCCAGACGCTCAGCTCCGAAAAGGGCGCCCGGCTCGTCGGCAAGGTGCAGATCACCGGCGGCTGAGCCGCCCGACGCCGATTGCCCGATCACCGGCCCCGTGGTGTAATCGCCGCGGGAGGACTTCCGATGCAGGACACCGATCCGGCGGCCGGCGCGAATGCCGGCCAGGCCGAATTCTGGAACGCGGCGCCGGGCCAGAAATGGGCGCGCCACCGCGACCGGCTCGACGCCCTCTTCGCAGAGATCACCGAGATGCTGCTCGCGCGGGCGGCGATCGCGCCGGGCGAGTCGGTGCTCGACATCGGCTGCGGCGCTGGTGCGACGACGCTGGTCGCTGCCGACCACGCAGGCCCGTCCGGCCGGGTCGAGGGCGTCGACATCTCTGAGACGCTGCTCGACGAAGCGCGGGCCCGCGCGGCCGGGCGCGACACCGTCAGCTTCCGCCTCGCCGACGCCCAGACCCATGCCTTCCCGCCCGGGGCGTTCGACCTCGTCCTGTCGCGCTTCGGCTGCATGTTCTTCGCCGATCCGGTGGCGGCCCACGCCAATATCGGCCGCGCCCTGCGTCCCGGCGGACGGGCGGTGCTGATGAGCTGGGACGCGGCCGAGCGCAATCCCTGGAGCCACCTGTCGCGCGCCGCAGCGGTCGCCCGGCTCGGCCCGGTGCCGGTCGACGGCCCGCGCGTGCCCGGCCAGTTCGCTTTCGCCGAACTCGGCTATGTCGAGGATATCCTCACCGCCGCCGGCTTTACCGGGATCACCAGCGCGACGCTCGACACGCACCTGCGCGCCGGCGCCACGACAGCCGAGGCCGCCGAGCTTGCCACGCTGATCGGACCGGTGTCACGGATCATGGCCGAGCATGGCGGCACCGAGGACGACAGGCTCGCGATAGCAGCCGAGCTCGCGCGCGCCCTCTCGCCCTTCGCGGGACCGGGCGGGGTCAGCGTCCCGGCCCGGGTCAACCTCTTCACCGCGACCTGGCCCTGAGCCTCAGCCAATCCGGGCGGCAAGCCGCAAGGCATGGCTCGGATCGCGCGCCACCTCGGGCATGGCCGGATCGTAGGCCGCGCGAATGGCGGCAGCGATTTCAGGGCCGAGAAACACCGTTCCTCCGGCCTGCGCCAGCGGCGAGCGGTCGCGGAAGGCGCGATCCGACCAAAGCAGGATCACCTGCGCCGCAAGCGAGAGCGCCAGCGTCTCGGCGGGCACCTGCGACAGCGCTGCATCCATGCGCAGGAAAGCGATGCAGGCACGGATCGCGCCGCCCTCCTCGAAACGGAAATGCCGGTACTGGTTCGCGCCCTCCGCGTCGAGACGTGCGACGAGCGGCCCCAGCCCCTCGACCAGCCGGTCGAGGTCCGGCACGTCCAGAAGCTCCGCCCAGTCTCGGAAGAAGAAGACCATCAGGTTGGCGCCCTGCTCGGGATCGGTCTCGGCCATCCGGTGGCCGGCGAGCGTCACGACCGCCTCGACCGCACCCTTGACGGTGGCGAGTGTCGCATCATCGACGCCGAACACAACCGGCGCGATCGGCCGGCCCCAGCGGGCGAACAGGTACTCCCCCGTGTTCCGGGTGAAGAGCGTCTCGATTTCCTCTGGCCGCACGGTCCCGCCTTCGTCTTGCTGCCTATGTCGTGGCGGAAGGCTTATGAGGTTTGACCGCGGCCCTCAACCCTCGCCGGCTCTCCGCCCGTCCGTGAAAGGCAGCCTCCGGGTGGCGGTTCACTTGCCGAAAAGCTCGCCCTGGCCAGGCGCTTTTGGCACCGCGAGGCCGAGATGCGCCCAGGCTTTCGCCGCCAACATCCGGCCGCGCGGGGTGCGCTGGATCAGCCCCTGCTGCAGGAGATAGGGCTCGATCACCTCCTCGATCGCATCACGGCTTTCGCTGAGCGCGGCCGAGATCGTCTCGACCCCGACCGGGCCGCCGCCGTAGTTCTCGGCGATCAGCCCGAGATAGCGCCGGTCCGCCCCGTCGAGCCCGAGGTGGTCGACCCCGAGCCGGGTCAGCGCGCCGTCCGCAATCTCCCGCGTGAGCCGTCCGTCGCCCTCGACGAGCGCGAAATCGACCACGCGACGCAGGAGCCGCCCGGCGATCCGCGGCGTGCCGCGCGCGCGTTTCGCGATCTCGCGCGTGCCCTCGGATTCGGCGGAAATGCCCATGAGGCGCGCGCCCCGCGACACGATATGGTCGAGCTCGTCGACCGTGTAGAACTGGAGCCGCGTCGGGATGCCGAAACGATCCCGCAGCGGCGTCGTCAGCAACCCGAGCCGGGTCGTGGCGCCGACGAGCGTGAAGGGTTGAAGCTCGATCCGGACCGTCCGGGCCGCCGGCCCCTCGCCGATCACGAGGTCAAGCTCGAAATCCTCCATCGCCGGGTAGAGCACCTCCTCGACGACCGGGTTGAGCCGGTGGATCTCGTCGATGAAGAGGACGTCGCGCGCCTCGAGGTTGGTGAGGATCGCGGCGAGGTCGCCGGCGCGCGCGAGGACCGGGCCGGAGGTCATGCGGAAATTGACGCCGAGCTCCTTGGCCATGATCTGCGCGAGCGTCGTCTTGCCGAGGCCGGGAGGGCCGTGGAAGAGCGTGTGGTCCATCGCCTCGCCGCGCATCCGGGCGCTTTCGATAAAGACGCGCAGGTTGGCCCGCGCCTCGGCCTGGCCGACGAACTCGGTCAGCGCCTGGGGCCGCATCGCGCGGTCAGCATCCCCGGGCTGGGGCGCGGCACGGAGCGTGGGATCGGGATCCATGCCTTACCCTTTCGGTGCGAGGAGCCGTAGGCTCGCCCGGATAAGCGCCGGAGCGGCGGCCGAGCCGTCTGCACCCGCCGCCTCGGCGACGGCGGCCGCGGCCTCGCCCTGGCCGTAGCCGAGATTGATCAGCGCCGAGAGGGCGTCGGCGGTCGCGCTTGCCGTTTGGGCCGGCGCCGGTTGTGCCACCTTACGCGCAGCAGGCGCCTCGATCACCGCGTCATCGGGTGCTGCGATCCCGACATCGACGGTCAGCGCGCCGCCGAGCGCCATGACCGCCGGCGCCTTGTCCTTCAGCTCCATCACCACGCGTTGCGCGAGCTTCGGACCGACGCCGGGCGCGGCCTTGATCGCCGACCAGTCGCCGAGCGCGATGGCGCGGCCGACGCCCTCGGCTCCGAGCGTGCCGAGGATCGCCATCGAGGCCTTGGCGCCGACCCCCTGCACCGTGGTCAAGAGCCGGTGCCACTCCTTCTCCAGAAGCGTCGGGAAGCCGAAAAGCTGCAGGAGGTCCTCGCGCACCAGAAGCTCGGTATAGAGCGCGCAGGCCTCGCCCGCGGGCGGCAGCGCGGCGGCGGTGCGTTGCGAGACATGGACGACATAGCCGACGCCGCGCACGTCGATCAGGACGTGGTCGGACGCCCGGTGCAGGATCACCCCGGCAATCCGCCCGATCATGCCACGCCCCGCATCGCCGCGGCCATGCGGCCCGCGCTCTGGAGGTGGTGGGCATGGCAGATCGCGATCGCCAGCGCGTCTGCCGCATCGGCGCCCGCAAGCTCCACCCCCGGCAGCTGGTAGCGCACCATATGGGCGATCTGGCCCTTGTCGGCATGGCCGACACCGACCACCGCCTTCTTCACCGCGTTCGGGGAATACTCACCGACCGCGAGCCCCGCCTGCGCCGGCACCAGCATGGCGATGCCGCGCGCCTGGCCGAGCTTCAGCGTGCCCGCGCCGTCCTTGTTGACGAAGGTCTGCTCCACCGCCGCGGCGTCCGGGGCATGCTCCGCGACGATCCGGGTCAACGCCGCGTGCAGCGAGAGAAGCCGTGCCGCGAGGTCCGTGCCTTCGGAATGGATGACGCCGTTGGCGACGTGGCTGAGTCGCGATCCCACCGCCTCGATCACCCCCCAGCCGAGGTTCCGTAGGCCCGGATCGATCCCGAGAACGCGCATCTGCCCCTCATCTGTTGCTTTTTTCCCACGACTAGCACGAAACGCGAACATCGCAAAGGGAGAATGTCGCGACCCTGCCCGCACTGGATGCACCCGCGCCGAGGCTTAAAATCGACATCACGTCGACCGGAATCGACGCATTTTGTGCTTGCAGAAACGGTTTCTTTACAGGAAGTTATCAGATTTATGACCCATGCAATGCGTGCATGTCGGCCCTGCAGCGGCGTCTATTGCTGCAGCTGCACACGAGGTCTATTTCCAGTCTCGAACGCGGGATCCTCACGGTGAGGTCCGCGATATCGAGGAAACGACCATGGCTGTCTACGAAGCCCACCGCCCCGTCACCGGCACGTCCGGCATCTTCAACCTCTTCGTCGCGACCGTCGCGGCGTGGAACGACGCGCGCGTCACCCGCAATGCGCTGTCCAAGCTCTCGGACCGCGAGTTGGACGATATCGGCCTCTGCCGCGGTGACATCGACGCGATCGCGATGCGCGGCTGAACCGCCGCCTGACGTTCTGCGTGCGACGGATGTCGCCAAAGGCCGTGCCGGGAAGCTCCCGACACGGCCTTTCTTTTTTTGACGACTTTTGTCGTTCCTGCTCAGTTAAGATACTTGCCGATTTGTGCGGCCGTGGTGATCGTGAGCGGATCGGCCTGTAGGACATAGGCGCCGATCTGGTCCGCAATCCCGCCCGCCTTGAGTGCCGCGATGCGTTCGCCGTAGGCCTCCGCCCCGATCGAGGCATAGACGGTCGACTTCAGCGCGACGATTGTAAGCAGCACGAGCACGAACGGCGCGAATAGTCCGCGCCGAAGCCGGCGCGGGCGCTGCTGCTCGCTGAAAAAAGATCGTCCAAGCGTTCCCTGGGCTTCGAACCCGCCGCCCGCCTGGCGGATACGTTCGATGCGCCCGAGACGGCCGTTGAAATTCGCCATGTTCCGATCGACCATGCCGATCCTCCAACACTTGCGCGCCCCCGATCCGACAAGGATTGGGAAAAAATGCGGCGTAAATGCGGCGGGGCGCGCGTCTATTTAATTTGTCGCCGTTTTAGAACCAATGTCGCCCATTCGGCGATTTCGTCGCGCGAAACGAGAACAAAGCCGGCGGTTTTGTAGGCGGCGATGACCTCGTCGGCCTGTGTCGTCAGCAGTCCCGACAGAATCGCATAGCCGTCCGGAGCGATCGCCGACGCCATCTCCGGCGCCAGCTGGATCAGCGGCCCCTTGAGGATATTGGCGAAGACCAGATCGTAGGGCGCCCTTGCCGCGAGCTCGGGGTGATCGAATCCCGCCGCCTCGACGCAGGTGACGCGATCGCCGAGGCCGTTCGCCTCGACATTGGCCTTTGCGACCTCGACCGCGACGGCATCGATGTCGGAGGCGATGACCGGCTCCGGCCAGATCGACGCCGCGGCCATGGCGAGGACCGCGGTGCCGCAGCCGATATCGGCAACGCGGCGGCCGCGGAATCCGGCCCGGTCGAGCCGGTCGAGCGCCAGGAGGCAGCCCTTGGTGGTGCCGTGATGGCCGGTGCCGAAGGCCATCGCGGCCTCGATCAGAAGCGCCACGCGGTCCGCCGGCACGCGCTCGGCGTCGTGGCTGCCGTAGACGAAGAAGCGCCCGGCTTCCACGGGCTGCAGTTCACGCTTCACGTGGGCGACCCAGTCGGTCTGCGGCACTTCCGACACGACGAAGGGCTTGGCGCCGTAGATCGCCGCCAGCAGCGCCAGCTCGATCGCGTCCGGCTCTTCCTCGAAATAGACGCCGACCTCGAAATCGCCCGAACCGTCCTCGATCTCGAACACGCCGATTCCGGTCGGTTCCGGCAGAAAGTTCTCCATCGCTTCAGCGAGCGCCTCGGCAGGTTCTTTGGCCGGCAGGGTCGTGAGGGCGGAATAGGTGGGCATGGCGTCCTCCCGGGGCGCATCGCGGTCGGGCGGGCCTTAGTCCGGGCCGGAACCGGCGTCAAGGCACGGCCGAAGCGCCGGGAGGTTTCCCGCCGCATCGGCTGCAAGCACCTCTTCACGCGTTCGTGACTTGATTTCGTACATAGTAAGATTAGAAATATTATATGACTTACAATGTAAGTCTAACGTTTCGAAGGAGATGACAATGCCCGCCCTCAAGTGCCTTTTCCTTTCGCTTTCGATCAGTGCCGTTGCCGCGGCACTCCCGGCGTCGCTGCGTGCCGAGGATGCCGCCCAGACGGCGCGCGACGAGATCGCCGCCGCCTTCGGCGCGGTGCCGACCTTCATCAACCAGGTGCCGGACGCGGCTCTGCCCGGCCTTTGGACCGAGCTCAAGATGCTCGAAATGTCGGATGAGACAGCGCTCGACACCAAGACCAAGGCGCTGATCTCGCTCGCCGTGGCCTCGCAGATCCCCTGCGATTACTGCATCTGGATGGACACCAACACCGCGCGACAGGCCGGCGCCACCGACCAGGAGATCGGCGAGGCCGTCGCGATGGCCGGCATGACCCGCAACTGGAGCACGATCTTTCACGGGCTGCAGGTTGACTTCGACACGTTCAAGAAAGAGCTTGGCGGCAGCTGACCGCCCCGCCGCCCGACCCGGCGTTCCCAGGGGTGCGCCGGGTCCATTGCCATTCGGGATGACGACATGACCGAGCCGACCGCGAAAAAGCCGCGCGGCAAGCGCCAGCCGCTCAGCGCCGAGCGGATCGCCGAGGAGGCGATGAAACTCATCGACGAGGCCGGGCTCGACGGGTTCAGCTTCCGCAATCTCGCGGCCCGGCTCGGCTGCCAGGCAATGAGCCTTTACCATTACTATCCGTCCAAGGCGCATCTCTTCGAGGCACTGATCGACCTCTGCATCGCCGAGACGCCGCTACCGGATCCGGGCCTCAACTGGCGGGACCGTATCTACGAGATCGGGCAGGCCTATCGCCGGACGGCGCTGCGCCATCCCGGCTTCTTCCTCTACTTCGTCACCTTCCGCATGAACAACGCCTCGGGCCTGCGGCACATAGACGGGATCGTGCGGGTGTTCGAGGCCAGCGGCCTCGACACCGAGGCCTGCGCCCGGCATTTCCGTACCATCGGCTACTACCTCATGGGCGCGGGAATCGACGAGGCGCTCGGCTACGCGCATGGCCCGAGCGCCGTCGAGCCGGTTCCGCCCGACGAGGCGCGCGCGGCCTACCCTGCGATCATGGCAGTGGGCCGCTACTTCGGGGCGGAACATCACAAGGCGATGTACGACCACGGCCTCAATGTCCTCCTTGACCGGATGGAGGAAGAGGCCGAGGCGCAGCACAGGACACGCGCCCGAGAGTGACCCTCAGGCTCAGATCGGGCGCGCCGGGACGCCCGCGACCCGCACACCGGCCGGAACGTCGCGCGCCACGACCGCCCCCGCCGCGACGATCGCGCCGTCGCCGATAGTGACGCCGGGCAGGAGGATCGCGCCGCCGCCGATCCAGACATCGGCCCCGATGCTGACCGGCAGCGCCCGCTCGATCCCCTCCCGCCGCTTTGAAGGGTCGCGGTGGTGATCGGCGCAGTAGATCTGCACGCCCGGCCCGAGCATCGAATGCGCCCCGATGGAAACCGGCGCCGAATCCAGCACCACGCAGCCGGCATTGAGATAGGCCCGTTCGCCGAGGCGGATATTGAACCCGTAGGAGCAATGGAACGGCGCCTCGATCCAGCAATCCCGGCCCATCGCGATCAACCTCGCCAACAGCGGCCCGCAGGCACCGCGTCCATCCGGCTCCATCGTCGCGTGTTCATGGCAGGCCCGCCGCGCGGCACGGCGCAGTTCCGCATATTCCGCGCCGAGGCACGAATACCATTCCCCGCTTGCCATGATCTCGCGCGGCGACCGGGCCATGCTCAGGCCGCAGTCGCAATCGTCGCGTTCGGATTCCGTCCGAAATGGGCGCGCAGCATGGGACACTCCTATTCCGCAGCGGCGGCGACGGCCTCCGTCCGGTTCAGCGACCGAATATAGCGCCAGGCGAGGAAAGCCGCCACGCCGCCGCCGATCACATTGGCGAGCGCGTTCGCCCAGATCACGCCGACCGCGCCGGTGGCGGCCGTGAAGGCCACGCCCAGGGGCAGCATCAGCACGCCGTCGCGAAACCAGTTGGCGCCGGTGGACCACAGCGGCCGCGCGAGGTTGTTGAAGGTCGCGTTGGCGACGAAGAGCGCCCCGGTGAAGATGAAGGCGCCGGCGGCGTAATGTGTGAAGGCGCGCACGATCGCCTCGCCCTCCGACGAGAGGCCGAACGACGCGACGATCGGTCCCGTCAGCCCCGCCATCAGCGCCCAGGTGACCATCGTGTAGACGGCACAGAACTTCAGCGCCGCCCAGTAGGCGCCCGCCACCCGGTCCGGCCGCCCGGCGCCGTAATTCTGGCCGATGATGCCGCCAATTGCGCCCGAAAGTGCGAAGATGCCACCGAAGGCGAGGATCGTGAGCCGCATGACGACGCCCCAGCCAGCCACCGCGCTCTCGCCGAACTCGGCCACCTCGCGGGTCAGGATCCAGCTGCCGAAGGGGGCCGAGACCTGGGTGGCGACGGCCGGCAGCGCGATCGCGAGATAGGGGCGCAGGAAGGTCCGGATATCCTCGCGCGCCGGGCGCGCCAGCAGGTCGTGGACCCGGATCACGAAGAATAGCCCGAGGCCGCACATCGCGGCCCTCGCCGCGAAGATCGACGCGCCCGCCCCGGCGACACCCCAGCCTGACCAGACGATGAGCACCGGATCGAGCACCGCCGCGACCGCCCCGGCGACCATCGTCACCGCCATCGAGCGCCAGGCATCGCCCGCCGCGCGCAAGATCGACGACGACACGATCCCCGCCGCCATCAGCGGCATCGACGGCAGCGTGATGCCGAGGAAGGTCCGCGCGTGGTCCATGACCGCGCCCTCGGCCCCGGTCGCCGCGAGAAGCGGTTCTCGGAAGACCCAGATCAGGGCCGCCAGCGTCGCCTGCACCGCCACGGTCAGGAGGACCGCGACCGTCGCGATCCGCCGCGCACGAGAAGCCTCGCCCTGCCCGATCGTGCGCGACACCAGCGCCACGGCCCCGATCATCATGCCGATGCCGACCGAGATCACCACGAACTGGATCGTCCCGGCCATGCCCACGGCCGCGATCATCGCCTCGTCGCCGAGCCGCGAGATCCACCAGAGTGCCAGAAAGTCGATGAGGAAAGTGAAGGACAGCCCCAGCGCCCCGGAAAGCGCCATTACCACGACATGCCGCATCAGGCTGCCGGTGACGAACCTGCCGCGCTCCACCCTCATTCCGCCACCAGCGGCAGGCCGCGCGAAAAGATCGTCTCGTTGCCCGGCTCCGGGTGACGCGGGATCAGGAGCGCGAGCAGGAGCGAGATGCCGGCCATCGCCGCCGCGAGGCCGAAGACCGCGCCGGGCGAGATCACCCAGAGGTAGCCCAAGGCCGCCGGCAGGAAGACCGCCGCGATATGGTTGATGGTGAAGGCAACGGCCGCCGTCGGCGCGATGTCGCCGGGATCGGCGATCTTCTGGAAATAGGTCTTCAGCGCGAAGGCGAGCGAGAAGAAGAGGTGGTCGATGACATAGAGCGCCGCCGCCAGCACGACGCCCCAGCCGAACCAATAGAGCCCGCCGTAGGCGAGAAAGACGAGCATCAGCCCGCCATGCTCGACGACCAGCGCCGCGCGCTCCCCGAACTTCGCCACCGCATGGCCCATGAAGGGCGCCGCAATCATGTTGACGAGGTAGTTGATGAGGAAGAGTGCCGTGACCTCATGCACCTCGAAGCCGAAGCGCTCGACCATCATGAAGGCGGCGAAGACGACGAAGATCTGCCGCCGGGCGCCGGCCATGAACTGCATGACGTAGTAGAGCCAGTAGCGCTTCCTCAGCACGAAATGCTTGAGCTGCGGGTCCGGCGCCTCGAACTGCGGATAGGCGAAGGCGGCGAAGACCGCGATGGCGAGCGTCAGCCCGCCGGAGGCGAGGTAGACGAGGTTGTAGCTCAGATCGAAGGCCTTCCAGGTCACCACGATCAGCCCGTAGGCCACCATCGAGGCGCCCGAGCCGATGGCGACGATCCAGCCGATCGTCTGCGGCGCCCGTTTCTTGTCGATCCACTGGAGCTGCAGCGACTGGTTGACCGTCTCGAAATAGTGGAACCCGATCGAGGACAGGAGCGTGATCGTCAGGATCCCGCCCAAGGTCGGGAACCACGCCGTGACCGCCGTCGCCGCGCCGAGGAGCCCGAGCGCCAGAAGCGCCAGCACCTGCTCGCGCAGCACCCACAAAAGGACGATCACGCCGATGGCGAGAAATCCCGGGATCTCGCGCACCGTGTGTAGCCAGCCGATCTCGACCCCGGAGAAACCTGCCGCCTCCTTGACGAAATTGTTGAGAAGCGCCGACCAGGTCGAAAACGCGATCGGCATCGCCGCCGCCATCAGGAACAGCAGGAACGCCGGCTGGCGCCAGCGTGGCAGGGACTTGGCCTCGGCGAGCGGGACGAGCTTCATGACCCGCCAATACGCGCGCCCTGGCGAAAAGAAAAGTACCGCGGCGCGCGGCCCCTGTGCACCTACGCGGACACCCGTCCTTCACGTCTCCGTGATCGTACCGGCGGCACGGGATGGATTTCGCCCCCGCCGCGTCATTGCCTCAGGTGTCCCCGCGACGGGCGCCCCAACCAGGCCCGATCCCCGGGCCGAGAGGAGAGACCGATGACCATCCGTTCGCCCCGCTTCCCCCTCACCCTCGCCGCCCTGCTGATCGCCGGCACCGCCGCCGTCGCCGAGACCGGCATCAAGACCGGCGAGAGCACACTCGGCGCGGTCCTGACCAATGCCGATGGCATGACGCTCTACACCTTCGACAAGGACGAGGGCGGCGCCTCGGCCTGCTACGACGACTGCGCCACCAACTGGCCGCCGCTGATGGCCGCCGAAGGTGCCGCCGCCGAGGGCGACTACGGCCTGACCGAACGGACCGACGGCACGATGCAGTGGACCTACAAGGGCATGCCGCTCTACACCTGGGTCAAGGATGCCGCCCCGGGCGACGTGACCGGCGACGGCGTCAAGGAAGTCTGGCACGCCGCCAAACCCTGATCGGACACGCGATGAGCCTTCTGGACGAGATCGAGGCCGCCATCCCGGGCTTGCGCCGCTACGCGCATGCGCTGATGCGGGACCGCGACGCGGCCGAGGATCTCGTCCAGGACTGTCTCGAACGGGCGCTCGCCCGGCGCCACCACTGGCGCGGCGACGGCCCGGTCCGGGCCTGGATGTTCCGCATCCTCCTGAACATCCACCGCGACGGGGTCCGGCGGTCACAGGGCCGCCACCTCGTCGCGGTGGAGACGCTGCCGGCGGAGCCCTCGGGCCCTGCCCGGCAGGAGGCGCACATGGACTTGCGCGAAGTGCAGGCGGCGATCGCCCGCCTGCCCGCCGACCAGCGCCGGGCGCTTCTTCTCGTCGCGCTCGAGGGCATGAGCCTCGCCGAGGCCGCCAGTATCCTTGACATCCCCGAAGGCACGCTCGTCTCGCGGCTCGGCCGGGCGCGGGCCACGTTGCGCGAGATGACCGGCCGCGCCGGGCCGCGACCCGCGAAGAAGGAGGGCAGGACATGACCGGTCCGGAACCGATCCTCGAAGAAGACCTCATCGCCTTCCACTCCGGTGCCCTGACCGACGCGGCCCGCAGCGCGCTCGCCGCCCGCATCGCCGCCGATCCCGCGGCACAGGCAACGCTCGCCGAATGGGACCGCCAGGACGCGGCCCTCGCGGCCCTCTACGGCCCCGTGGCCGAGGAGCCCTTGCCCGCGCCCCTCCGCGCCCGGCTCGCCGCCGCCGCCGAGACGCCGGCGCGCCGCCACCCCGCCCATGCGCTCGCCGCCGCCCTCGCGCTCCTCGCCATCGGCGCCGCCTCCGGCTGGTTCGCCGCCCGCTCCACCCAGCCCGACGCCCCCGCCTTCAGCCTCGCCGACAGCGCGCTTCGCGCCCATGTCACCTATGTCGCCGAGATCGCACATCCGGTCGAGGTTGCCTCCGACCAGGCCGACCACCTCGTGCAATGGCTCTCCAAACGCCTCGGCCACCCGGTCAAGGCCCCCGATTTCGCCGCCGAGGGCTTCCGCCTGATGGGCGGCCGGCTCCTGCCCGGCGACACGAGCCCCGCGGCCCTCTTCATGTACGAGGACGACACCGGGCGCCGCCTCACCCTCCATGTCCTGCCCGAGGGCGGCGCGGAGAACAGCGCCTTCCAGTTCCTCTCCTCCGGCGCCGCGCCGGGCTTCTACTGGCACGATGCCGGTCTCAGCTACGCCGTGATCGGCGACATCGACCGCGACCGGCTCCGCGCCATCGCGCTCGCTGCCTACGACCAGCTGATCTGAACTGGCCGCGACACACGCATCCGGCTTCTTCTTTTCACAAATATCCCGGGGGTCCGGGGGCAGCGCCCCCGGCGCCTCAGTAGAAGCTCTGCGGGTCGATGTCGATCGCGAGCCTGAGATTGTTCGGCACCCGCAACTGCCCGACCCACTCCGCCAAAGCCGCCTGCAACGCCACCCCCTTCGCCGCCTTCACCAGAAGCCGCACCCTGTGCCGCCCCCTGACCCGCGCCACCGGCGCCGGCGCCGGGCCGAAGACCTGCGCCCCGATCCGCCTCAGCGGCGCGTCACGGCGCGCAAGCTCGGCGCCGAAGTCGAAGACCGTCTGAACGTCGGGCGACGACAGCACGATCCCGGCGAGCCTGCCATAGGGCGGCATCCCCGCCGCCTGCCGCTCGCCTGCCTCGGCCTGCCAGAACGCCTCCTCGTCACCCGAAAGGATCGCCCGGATCACCGCGTGGTCCGGCTGGCAGGTCTGCAGCATCGCCACGCCCGGCCGCGCCCCCCGGCCCGCCCGGCCCGAGACCTGGCGCATGAGCTGGAAGGTCCGCTCCGCCGCCCTCAGATCCGACCCTTGCAGCCCGAGATCGGCATCGATCACGCCGATAAGCGTCAGCAAGGGAAAGTTGTGACCCTTGGCCACCAGTTGCGTTCCGATGATGATGTCGGCCCCGCCGCCCGCGATCTCGGCGATCTTCTCCTTCAGCGCGCGGGCCGAGCCGAAGAGGTCCGACGAGAGCACCGCCACCCGCGCCTCCGGGAATCGTTCCGCCACCTCCTCGGCGAGCCGCTCCACCCCCGGCCCCACCGGCGCGAGCCGCCCCTCGACGCCGCAGGAGGGGCAGGCCGCGGGCATCGGCTTTGTCTCGCCGCACTGGTGGCAGACGAGGCGCTTCAGGAACCGGTGCTCGACCATCCGCGCGTCGCAATGCTCGCAGCCGATCTGGTGGCCGCAGGCGCGGCAGATCGTGACCGGCGCATAGCCGCGTCGGTTGAGGAACAGCAATGCCTGCTCCCCGGCCGCGATCCGCGCCGTCACCGCCCGGACCAGCGTCGGCCCGATCCAGCGGTTGGGCTCCAGCGCCTCGGCGCGCATGTCGACCGCCATGAGTTCCGGCATCTCCGCCACGCCGAAGCGCGAGGTGAGGTCGATGCGCGCATACTTGCCCGCCTCGGCATTGGCCCAGGTCTCGAGACAGGGCGTCGCCGAGGCCAGCACCACCTGCGCGTCGCAAAAGGATGCCCTCAGCACCGCCATGTCGCGGGCATTGTAGAGCACCCCGTCCTCCTGCTTGTAGGAGGTGTCGTGCTCCTCATCGACGACGATGAGCCCGAGATCACGGAAGGGCAGAAAGAGCGCCGAGCGCGCGCCGACGACCAGACCGACACCGCCCTCGCCCGCCATCCGCCAGAGCCGCCGCCGCTCGGTCTGGGTCACGCCGGAATGCCACTCGCCGGGCATCGCGCCGAACCGCGCCTCGACGCGCGTCAGGAACTCCGCCGTCAGCGCGATTTCCGGCAGCAGCACCAGCGCCTGCCGGCCCGCCCGCAGGCATTCGGCCACCGCCTCCAGATAGACCTCGGTCTTGCCCGAGCCGGTCACGCCCTTCAGGAGCGTCGTCCCGTAGCGCCCGGCACGGATGCCCGCGCAGAGCCGCCCCGCCGCCGCCGCCTGATCGTCCGCCAGCGCCTTGCCCTGAAGATCGGGATCGAGAGACGGATAGGGCAGGTCGCGCGGCGCCTCTTCCTCAGCCACCGCACCCTGCTTCACCAGCCCCTTCACAACGCCCGAGGACACCCCGGCAAGCCCGGCCAACTCGCCGAGCGTGAAGGCCGCCCCACCATATTCGTCGAGCACATCGAGCACCCGCCCCCGCGCCTCGGTCATCCGGTCGGGCTCGGCCCAGCCCTTGCGGTAGACCCGGCGCGGCCCCGGCGGATCGGCAAGACCGGGTGCACGGGTCGCGAGCCGCAGCATCGCCGGCATCGGCGTCAGCGTGTAGTCGGCCACGCGGACCAGGAAGGCTCGCATCGCCTCGCTCATCGGCGCCGCATCGAGAACCCGCGTCACCGGGCGCACCTTGGCTAGGTCATAGCCGCCCTCGCCCGCCCCCCAGACCACGCCGAGAACCCGGCGCGGGCCCAAAGGCACCTCGACGAAGGCGCCGAGAAAGCAGCCCCCCTCCGGCGCGCGGTAGTCGAGCGCGCGGCCCAAAGGCTCGGTCGTCAGCACCGAAACCAGCGCGCCGCCGTCAAAGAAGGAGAGATCAGCCAAGCCGCCCCCCGATGACGGGTTCCGGCCCGGCCGCGCTTGCGCTAGAAGGACGCCCGAACGCAAGCCTCAATCCGGGAACGCCGCCCATGAAATTTTTCGTCGATACCGCCGACACCGCCGCCATCCGTGAACTCGCCGATCTCGGCATGGTCGACGGGGTCACCACCAACCCCTCGCTCATCCTCAAGGCGGGTCGTGACATCGTCGAGGTCACGAAAGAGATCTGCGACATGGTCTCGGGCCCCGTTTCCGCCGAAGTCGTGGCCACCGAGGCCAAGGAGATGATTGCCGAAGGCATGAAGCTTGCCAAGATCGCCCCGAACATCGCGATCAAGGTGCCGCTCACCTGGGACGGCCTCACCGCCTGCAAGGCTTTCGCATCCGAAGGCCACATGGTCAACGTGACACTCTGCTTCTCGTCCGCGCAGGCGATCCTCGCGGCGAAGGCCGGCGCGAGCTTCATCTCGCCCTTCATCGGCCGGCTCGACGACATCCATCTCGACGGGGTGGAGCTGATTCACGACATCCGTACGATCTACGACAACTACGACTTCAAGACCGAGATCCTAGCCGCCTCGATCCGCTCGGTGAACCATGTCATCGAATGCGCCAAGATCGGCGCCGACGTGATGACCGCCCCGCCCGCGGTGATCAAGGCGATGGCCAACCATGTCCTGACCGACAAGGGCCTCGATCAGTTCCTCAAGGACTGGGCCAAGACCGGGCAGAAGATTCTCTGAACCTTCGCAGCGCGCGGCGGACCCGACCGGCACGGTTGATCCGCCGCGTCGCCGTGACGACAAAAAGTTGAGGCAATCCGGCTAAGGGCCTGTTAGAGTTCCTTCAAAACCAGAAATCGAGATGAGGGCGGAGATGGGCGAGAGGGCAAACATCGCGGCAGAAGTCAGGGACCGGCTCCTCGCCGAACCCGAGGTCATCCTTGAGGATCGCGACCTGATGCGGGCCCTGATCGGGGCCAACGAACGCGCGATGGGCGCCAATATCGTCGACCTCCGCGGCATCGCGATGGAGAGGCTCGAGGCCCGGCTCGACCGGCTCGAGGACACGCACCGCTCGGTCATTGCCGCCGCTTACGAGAACCTCGCCGGCACCAACCAGATCCACCGCGCGATCCTGCGTATACTCGATCCGATCAATTTCGAGGAGTTCGTCCGCGACCTCGGCGGCGAGGTGGCGCAGATCCTGCGCGTCGATTCCGTGCGGCTCGTGCTCGAGACCAGGCAGGCCGAGCGCGAACAGGCGCTCGACCGGCTGGGCGACGTGCTCTGCGTCGCCGAACCGGGCTTCGTCGACAACTATCTCGCCGGCGGCCGGCCGACCGCGAGCCGCCCCGTCGTGCTGCGCCCGGCCTTGCCGGAGCTTGCGACGATCTACGGCAAGTCCGGCGACTGGATCCGCTCCGAGGCGGCGCTGCGGCTCGATCTCGGGCCGGGCCGCCTGCCCGGCATGCTGGCGCTTGGCGCCGAGGATCCGCACCAGTTCCGCGCCAACCAGGGCACCGACCTTCTCGCCTTCCTCGCGGCAGTCTTCGAACGCGCGATGCGGCGCTGGCTGGGCTGAGCGCGGGGCGATGAGCCTGGCGCTTTCTGACGCCCTGCGCGACGCGCTGTCGACCTGGCTCGACCATCTCTCGGCCCTCGAAGGCGCGGCGGAGAACACCTTGCGCGCCTACCGCACCGATGTCGCGGGCTTCCTCGGCTTCCTCGCCGCCCACGGGGGCGAAAGCATCGGCCCCGCGCGGCTTGGCCGCGTGACCCAGACCGACATGCGCGCCTGGATGGCGCATGAACGCTCCCGCGGCACCCAGGCCCGCTCGCTCGCCCGCAGCCTCTCGGCGGTCAAGAGCTTCACCCGCTGGCTCGCCGAGCGCGAGGGCTTCGACCCGACCGCGATCCTCGCCGCGCGCAGCCCCAAGTTCCAGCGCAAGCTGCCGCGCCCGCTGTCCGAGGACGCGGCGCGCGAGGTGATCGGCCAGATCGGCACCCAGCCGCGCGAGGAATGGATCGCCGCCCGCGACGCGGCGGTGGTGACGCTGCTTTACGGCTGCGGGCTCCGGATCTCCGAGGCGCTCGGCCTCACCGGCGCCGCAAGCCCGCTGCCCGAGACGCTCCGGATCCTCGGCAAGGGCGGCAAGGAGCGCGTCGTGCCGACGCTGCCGGTGGCGCGGCGGGCGGTGGCCGATTACGTCCGGCTCTGCCCCTTCCCGGTCGCCGACGAGCCCGGGGCGGCGCTCTTCCGCGGCGCCCGCGGCGGCCCCTTGAACCCGCGGCTGATCTCGCGGGCGATGGAATCGGCCCGCGCCGGGCTCGGCCTGCCCGCCACCGCGACGCCGCACGCGCTGCGCCACAGCTTCGCCACCCATCTCCTGGCCGCCGGCGGCGATCTCCGCGCCATCCAGGAACTGCTCGGTCACGCCTCGCTCTCCACGACCCAGGCCTATACGGCGGTCGACACGGCCCGGCTGATGGAGATCTATGACCGGGCGCACCCCCGCGCCGCCACCGTCCAATCGAAGGGGTGACCCGATGACGCCGCAGATCAAGGCCCTTGCCGTCCACCTCTTCACCGCCACCGGCGCGGTGCTGTCGATGCTGGCCATGCTCGCCGCCGTGCAGGGCAAGTGGAGCCTGATGTTCCTCTGGCTCGTCGTCGCCTTCATCGTCGACGGCATCGACGGCCCGCTCGCGCGCCACTACCACGTCAAGACCAACTGGCCGACCTATGACGGGGTGCTTCTCGACCTCATCATCGACTACCTGACCTACGTCTTCATCCCGGCCTTCGCGCTCTTCCAGTCCGGGCTCCTGCCGGGCTGGACCGGCTGGCTCGCGATCATCGTCATCACCTACGGGAGCGCGATCTACTTCGTCGACACGAGGATGAAGACCAAGGACAATTCCTTCGCGGGCTTCCCGGCCTGCTGGAACATGGTCGTGCTCGTCCTCTTCGCGCTGGAGCCGAACTTCTACCTGATGACCGCGATCATCGTCGCGCTCGCCGTCTCGATGTTCACCAACTTGAAATTCGTCCACCCGGTCCGCACCGAACGCTGGCGCTGGATCACCCTACCGATGGCGCTCGCCTGGGTGGGCTTTGCCGCCCGCGCCGCCTGGGTCGACTTCGCGCCCGGGGAACTGGCGCACTGGGGCCTCGCGATCACCTCGCTCTACCTCCTCCTCGCCGGCATCGCCCAGCAGTTCATCCCCGAATACGGGCGTCCGGGCTTTCACGACTGAAACGCCGGGCTCATCCGGCGCAATGAACACAATTAATGGTTGCTTAATCCGGGCAGGCAATCGCTCTACGATATTGACGCAGCGTTCGTTCACGGCAATGTTCGTTTTCGTTGTTTGTCAGCTATTTGAACGGAGTTCGTCATGGGTGACCGCGTCGCGGTGTTTGTTGATGGCGACAATATCAATGCGACATTTGCCCTTCCCATCCGCGAAGTTGCGGAGCGTTCGGGCGTTGTGGATGTCATGCGGGTCTATACGGACGCGAGCCGCAACAGCGACTGGCACCAGGCTCGAGGCTACCGTCTCATCCACGCCGGCACCGGCAAGAACGCGGCCGACCTCCTGCTTTCAATAGACGCGATGGAAATCGCGCTGACCCAATCTTTCACGACATTCGTCATTGCCAGTTCGGACGGCGACTTCACCCATCTGGCCACCCGCCTGCGCGAGCGCGGCCTCAAAGTCGTCGGCGCGGGCGAGACGAAGGCGCCCCCGGGGTTTCGTTCGGCCTGCACCACCTTTGCGCTGCTCCGTAGCGCGATCAGCGCTCCCGTCCCGACAACCTCACCGACCTCACCCGGCGTCACGGAGCTTGACCGCAACATCAGGAAGTTGATCGCCGCCAACAGCACAAACGGCAGCGGCATGCGCATTACCGAGCTTGGACCAAAGATGCACATTATGCATGGTGTGCGCATCAGCCAAGCACCTGAGCGTACATGGCGTGCATACCTGTCGAAGCGGACAGCGCTCTATGATCTCGACGAACGCGGCCCCGAGGCAAAGGTACGTTTCAAGCGCGAAGGCTTTGTCGAGTAACCATTGCAACGCGAACCGCTGACCGCCTGCGTCTTATGCGTATCATCACACCCGCTCCTGAGCCTCGACGCCAAGACTGGCGTTCGCACTATCCCAAGCCGGACGGCGGCTCATCTTAGAATCGTTCCATTCCTTGACTCGCCCCGGCCCCGGGCGCATATCCAATGCGCAACGGAGGCCCCGACATGTTCATCCAGACCGAATCCACGCCGAACCCCGCCACGCTCAAGTTCCTGCCGGGCCAGACGGTGCTGGAGACCGGCACCGCGGACTTCCCGCAGCCCGATGCCGCGGCGAACTCGCCGCTCGCGCGGCGGATCTTCGCGGTCGAGGGCGTGACCGGGGTCTTCCTCGGCACAGATTTCGTCACCGTGACCAAGGCCGAGGCGGTGCTCTGGGAACATGTCAAGCCGGCGATCCTCGGCGCGATCATGGAGCATTTCCAGTCCGGCCAACCGGTGATCGAGGGCGAGCAGGTGGCCTCGGGCCATGCCGCCCATGACGGCCCGGATGCCGAGATCGTGCGCCAGATCAAGGAGCTGCTCGACACCCGTGTGCGCCCGGCCGTGGCGCAGGACGGCGGCGACATCACCTTCCACGGCTTCGACCGCGGCGTCGTCTACCTGCACATGCAGGGCGCCTGCGCCGGCTGCCCGTCCTCGACGCTGACCCTGAAAATGGGGATCGAGAACCTTCTGCGCCACTACATCCCGGAAGTGACCGAGGTCCGTCCGGTCGCCGCCTGACGCATGGCCGGCCCGCTGATCCTGGCTTTCGACACCGCGGCCGCGCATTGCGCGGCCGCGCTCGTTTCCGGCGACACGGTTCTCGCTGCCCGCGCCGAGGAGATGGGCCGCGGCCAGGCCGAGCGGCTGATGCCGATGCTCGAGGAACTTCTCGCGGCGGCGGGCCACGGCTGGCGCGACCTCGACGCGCTCGGCGTCGGCATCGGGCCGGGCAACTTCACCGGCATCCGCATCTCCGTCGCCGCCGCGCGCGGGCTGGCACTCGCGCTCGGCATCCCCGCGGTGGGCGTCTCCGGCTTCGAGGCCGCCGACCCGGACCGCGCGGCGCCGTTCTGGGCGGTGATCCCCGGACCGCGCGGCACGGTCTACGCCCAGCGCCGCGGGGATGCGCCAAGCGCACCGGAAATCCTGCCCGACACCGCGCTCGCATCGCTCGACGCGCCGGTCCTGCGGCTCGATGCCGTGCCGGCAGACCGAATTGCCGTCCACATCGCCCGCGTTGCCGCAACCCGCTGGCAGGGCGCGACGCCGCGCCCCGCCCCGCTCTACCTCCGCCCCGCCGATGCCGCGCCCGCGCGCGACACCGGCCCCGCGATCCTGCCGTGACCGCCGATCCCGAGCGGCTGGCCGCGATCCACAGGGCCGCCTTTTCCCATCCCCGGCCGTGGTCGGCCACCGAGATCGCCGCGCTCCTGACCACGCCGGGCGCCTTCCTGATCGTCGAGGACAGGGGTTTCCTCATCGGTCGCGCCATCGCCGGCGAGGCCGAACTGCTCACCGTCGCCGTCGCCCCCGCCGCGCGGCGGCAGGGCATCGGCGCAAGGCTGCTTGCCGGGTTCCTCGACGCCGCCCGCGCGGCGGGCGCCGAGACCGCCTTCCTCGAGGTTGCCGCCGACAATGCGGCCGCGCTCGCGCTTTACGCGAGGCATGGCTTCGCCGAAACCGCGCGGCGGCGCGGCTACTACCTCACGCCGGGCGGCAGCCGCGTCGATGCGGTGCTGATGGCGGCGCGACCTTGACCAAAGAGTCAAACTTCCGCCCCGTCAGCCCCAAATAGCTATTGACCGGCTTCGGTGCATTCGCCCTAATCGATGCAATCCGCGCGTGACCGGCCGTCATCGGGACGCGACCGCGGACGCGGATGCGCAAAGCAATAACCGGGAGCGATCCATGACCCTCAAGCAGACATTCCTCGGCGCGGCCGCGACGCTGGCGCTGACCTCCGGCGCCGCGCTGGCCGACCCGGCCCTGATCTTCGATCTCGGCGGCAAGTTCGACAAGTCGTTCAACGAGGCCGCCTTCGCCGGCGCCGAACGCTGGAAGGAAGAGACCGGCGGCACCTACAAGGAACTCGAGATGCAGTCCGAGGCCCAGCGCGAACAGGCGCTGCGCCGGCTCGCCGAGACCGGCGCCAACCCGGTGGTTATGACCGGCTTCGCCTTTGGCGACGTCCTCAACACCGTGGCCCCCGACTTCCCCGACACCAAGTTCGCGATCATCGACATGGTGGTCGAGCAGCCCAACGTCCGCTCCGTCGTCTTCACCGAGGAGCAGGGATCCTACCTCGTCGGCATGATGGCGGCGATGGCCTCGAAGACCGGCACCGTGGGCTTCATCGGCGGCATGGACATCCCGCTCATTCGCAAGTTCGCCTGCGGCTATGTGCAGGGCGTGAAGGCCGCCAACCCGGACGCCACCGTGATCGAGAACATGACCGGCACCACGCCCGCCGCCTGGAACGACCCGGTGAAGGGCGCCGAGCTCGCCAAGGCGCAGAAGGCGCAAGGTGCCGACGTGATCTACGCCGCCGCCGGCGGCACCGGGATCGGCGTGCTGCAGGCCGCCGCCGACGAGGGCATCCTCTCGATCGGCGTCGACTCGAACCAGAACCACCTTCATCCGGGCAAGGTGCTGACTTCCATGATGAAACGCGTCGACAACGCGGTCTACGAGGCCTTCAAGGCCGGTCCCGACCTTGAAACCGGGATCAACGTGATGGACCTCACCGCCGAGGGCGTCGGCTACTCGCTCGACGACAACAACGCGGCCCTCGTCACCGACGAGATGAAGGCGGCCGTGGATGCGGCGGCCGAGAAGATCAAGTCGGGCGAGATCTCGGTCCACGACTACATGTCCGACAACACCTGCCCGGTGAGCTGAGCCCCGGCATGGCTCAGCGCCTCCAGACGGAGCGGCAGGCGACTGCCGCTCCCGCCATCGAGCTTCGCGGGATCTCGAAGGCCTTCGGCCCGGTCCAGGCGAACAGGGACATCTCGATCCGCGTCGAGAAGGGCACGATCCACGGCATCATCGGCGAGAACGGCGCCGGCAAGTCGACGCTGATGTCGATCCTCTACGGCTTCTACAAAGCCGATCGCGGCGAGATTCTCATCGACGGCCGCGCGACGCAGATCCCCGACAGCCAGGCCGCGATCCGCGCCGGGATCGGCATGGTCTTCCAGCATTTCAAGCTGGTGCAGAACTTCACCGTCCTTGAAAATGTCATCCTCGGCGCCGAGGACGGGGCGCTCCTGACCCCCTCGCTCGCCAAGGCGCGCAAGGTGCTTGGCGAACTTGCCGAGGAATACGAGCTCGACGTCGACCCCGATGCGATGATCGAGGAACTGAGCGTCGGCCACCAGCAGCGGGTGGAGATCCTCAAGGCGCTCTACCGCCACGCCGACATCCTCATCCTCGACGAACCGACCGGGGTCCTGACCCCCGCCGAGGCCGATCACCTCTTCCGCATCCTGAAAAACCTCAAGGAGCAGGGCAAGACGATCATCCTGATCACCCACAAGCTCCGTGAGATCATGGAGATCACCGACACCGTCAGCGTGATGCGCCGCGGCGAGATGACCGCGACGGTGATGACCGCCGACACCAATCCCGAGCAGCTCGCCGAGCTGATGGTCGGGCGCAAGGTGCTCCTCAACGTGCCCAAGGGACCGGCGCATCCCGGCCAGACGGTGCTGGAGATCGACAACCTGCGCGTCACCGACGAGGACGGGGTGGAGCGGCTCAAGGGCATCTCGCTCAAGATCCACGCGGGCGAGATCCTCGGCATCGCCGGGGTCGCCGGCAACGGCCAGTCCGAGCTTCTGGCCGTCCTCGGCGGCATCGCCCGCGGCACCGGCTCGGTCCGGCTGAACGGCAAGGAGCTTGACCTCACCGGCAACCATTCCGACGGTCAGTCACGGCGCGCGAACAGCATCGCCCATGTGCCGGAGGATCGCCAGCATCTCGGCATGATCATGGATTTCACCGCGTGGGAGAACGTGGCCTTCGGCTACCACCACGACCCGGCCTACCAGAAGAACGGCCTTCTGATGGACAACGACGCGATCCTCGCCGACACGGCGGGCAAGATGGAACGCTTCGACGTCCGCCCGCCGATCCCGACGCTTGCCGCCAAGAGCTTTTCCGGCGGCAACCAGCAGAAGATCATCCTCGCCCGCGAGATCGAGCGGAACCCCGACCTCCTCCTCGTCGGCCAGCCGACCCGCGGCGTCGACATCGGCGCCATCGAGTTCATCCACAAGCGCATCGTGGAGCTGCGCGATGCGGGCAAGGCGGTGCTCTTGGTCAGCGTCGAGCTCGACGAGATCATGAGCCTCAGTGACCGCATCGCCGTCATGTTCGACGGCCGCATCATGGGCGAGCGCCTGCCCGAAAAGACCGACGAGCGCGAACTTGGCCTCCTGATGGCCGGCGTGAGCGGGGCAGCGGCATGAGCGCAAGGGACCTCTGGCCGGCGGTCCTCGCCCATCTGCGCGGCTGCGACGCCCCGGCGGCGGAGTTTCTCGACGGGCTGCCACGGGAACCGCAGGAGCGCCCGGCGCCGCCGCCGGCCGGCGGGTTCGCTCGCCCTGTGCCCGACGAGCTCGACCGGCTCGCCGATACCGCCCCGGCCGAGACCCGCGCGCTCTGCGCCGCCATAAGCGCAGAGGCGGCGCGCCTGAGCTGGCGGTCGAGCTACACGACCGCCGATGTCGGCGCCTTCGCCACCGGCTATGCCTGGGCGCCGATCGCCGCGCCGGACGGGCCGCTTGTCATTCCATCCGGCCTGGTCTGCATCATGCATATCGGGCCGCGCCTGCACTACCCGCCTCACCGCCACGAGCCCGAGGAGCTATATGCCGTGCTGGCCGGCAACGCCGTCTTCAGTTCCGACCGCTCGCCCCGCACCCGGCTCGGCCCGGGTGCGCTCCGCCATCACGCGCCCTACGAGACCCATTCGATGGATACCGACGACAGCGCCGCGCTGGTTCTCGCGCTCTGGAAGGGCAGCTACAGGAAATCCGAGATCGTGAAGACGGAGGCGACATGAAGCGACTTCCCGACTGGGCCGATGTGGTCCTCGTGCCCCTGATCAGCGTGGTCCTCGCCTTCGTGATCTCGGCGCTCGTGATCCTCGCCATCGGCGAAAACCCGGTGGAAGCCTTGCAGATCATGCTCACCGGCGCGCTCGGCTCGGCCTATGGCTGGGGCTACACGCTCTACTATGCCACCAACTTCATGTTCACCGGGCTCGCCGTGGCGGTCGCCTTCCACGCCAGCCAGTTCAACATCGGCGGCGAGGGGCAGGCGACCTTGGGCGGCCTCGGCGTCGCGGTGGTCTGCCTCGCCTTCGACTGGCCGCACTGGACGCTGGCGCTCGCCGCAGCGACCGTGGGCGCGGCGGTTTTCGGCGCCGCCTGGGCGGCGGTGCCAGCCTGGCTTCAGGCCAAGCGCGGCAGCCATATCGTGATCACCACGATCATGTTCAACTTCATCGGCGCCTCACTGCTGAACTACCTCCTGGTCAACGTGATGCGGCCGGTGGGCTCGATGGATCCCGCGACCGCGCGGTTCCCGGCGGGCGCGAAGCTGCCCACGCTCTTCGACATGACCTCGGCCCTCGGCATGCCCCTCTTTAAGAGCACGCCCGTCAACGTCACGCTCTTCATCGCGCTCGCCGCCTGCGTCGCGGTCTGGCTTCTCATCTGGCGCACGCGGCTCGGCTACATGATCCGCGCCTTCGGCCGATCGGAGCCGGCCGCCGTCTACGCCGGGATCTCGCCGGTCAAGATCACCATGTACGCGCTCCTCATCTCCGGCGCGCTCGCGGGGATGATGGCGATCAACGCGACGATGGGCGAGCAGAAGCGGCTCATCCTCAACGCGGTCGAGGGCGCGGGCTTCATCGGCATCGCGGTCGCGCTGATGGGCCGCTCGCATCCGTTCGGAGTGTTCCTCGCCGCCCTTCTCTTCGGCTTCCTCTTCCAGGGCGGGGCCGAGCTCGCGCTCTGGACGACGATCCCGCGCGAGCTCATCACCGTGATCCAGGCGCTGGTGATCCTCTTCACCGGCGCGCTCGACAACATGGTGCGGATGCCGCTCGAACGCCTCTTCCTCGCGCTCAGGCGCCCCGACGGGGAGGCGCGGCGATGACCGAGTACCTGCCGCAGCTTCTCCTCGCCTGGTCGATCCAGGCCGTCGGCATCGCCTCCCCCGGCCCGTCGGTCGCGCTGATCCTCGGCGTCGCGACCAGCCGCGGCCGGATGCCCGCCGTCACCAACGCCTTCGGCGTCGCCTGCGGCTCGATCATCCTGTCGCTCGCGACCGTGATCGGGATTGCGGCCCTCTTTGCGCAGGTGGCGGAGCTGATGACGCTCATCCGCGCGATCGGCGCGGGCTACCTCCTCTGGCTCGCCTGGCGCGCCTTCGGCAAGGCGCTGAACCCCGTGCCGCTCGATCTCACGGCGACCCCGCCGAAAAGCCTCACCCGCACCGCGCTCGCGGGGTTCCTGCTTCAGGTCTCGAACCCCAAGGCGATCCTCTTCTGGCTCGCGATCGCCTCCGCCGGCGGCGTCGGCGACGCGCCCCTGCCCGTCATCGCCTTCTTCGTGGTCGGAACCTTCGTCAATTCCTTCGCCGGCCACGCCGCCTATGCGCTCCTTCTGTCCTCCCGCCCGGTCCGCGCCGCCTATGGGCGCGCCCGCCGCTGGATCGAGGCCGGGCTCGGCGGCGTCTTCACCTTCGCCGCCTTCACGCTGGCCACGTCGAGGAGCTGAGCCATGGACTACGCCACCATCCTCCAGATCCTCGACTCCACGGTGCGGCTCGGCACGCCCCTGCTCCTGGCCTGCCTCGCCGGGCTTTTTTCCGAGCGCGCGGGCATCTTCGACATCGGGCTCGAGGGCAAGATGCTGATGGCGGGCTTCGCCGCCGCCGCCATCGCGGCGGTGAGCGGCTCGGTCTGGATCGGCGTCGCGGCGGGGCTCTGCGCCTCCCTCGCGCTGGCGCTTTTGCACGGGCTTGCCTCCATCACCTTCCGCGGCAACCAGCTCATCTCGGGCGTCGCGATCAACTTCCTCGCCTCGGGGCTCACCGTGCTCATCGGCCAGAAATGGTTCGCGCTTGGCGGGCGGACGCCCTCCCTCGAAGGCGCCGCGCGCTTCGCGCCCATCGAGTTGCCGTTCGCCGAGGTGCTGCTGCCCGTCCCCGTGGCCGGCCCCCTCTACCGCGAGCTCATCTCCGGCCATTCGGTCCTCGTATACGTCGCCTTCGCCGCGGTGCCAGCCGCCTGGTGGGTGCTCTACCGCTCGCGCTTCGGCCTCAGGCTCCGGGCGGTGGGCGAGAACCCGGCGGCGGTCGACACCGCCGGGATCTCGGTCGTCAGGATGCGCTACGCGGCGGTGGCGATCTGCGGGCTTCTCTGCGGGCTCGCCGGCGCCTATCTCGCGACCGGGCTCTCGGCCGGCTTCGTGAAGGAGATGACGGCGGGGCGCGGCTACATCGCGCTTGCCGCGCTCATCTTCGCGAAGTGGCGGCCGTGGTACGCGCTCGGCGCCACGATGCTCTTCGGCCTCCTCGAAGCCATCGCCAACCGCTACCAGAACATCGACCTCGGCGCCGTCGTGCTGCCGGTCCAGTTCATGCAGGCCCTGCCCTATATCCTGACCGTGGTGATCCTCGCCGGTTTCGTCGGCCGCGCCATCCCGCCACGCGCGGGCGGCGAGCCCTATGTCAAGGAACGCTAGGGCGCCGGGGCGCTGGACTTACCGGAGCGTGCGATCTGGCGCGAACCGAGGGTCTTCGAGGGTTTGACACCGCCCCCGCATAGGGGCATGACTTGACTAGGGTTTTCACCGGCAACAGCGGCATCCCAATGCAGATCTATCTGCCCATCGCCGAGGTATCCGTCAACGCGTTCCTGCTTCTGGGGCTGGGCGGCATTGTCGGCATGCTGTCGGGCATGTTCGGGGTCGGCGGCGGCTTCCTGATGACGCCGCTCCTGTTCTTCATCGGCATCCCGCCCGCCGTCGCGGTGGCGACCGAGGCGAACCAGATCGTCGCCTCCTCGTTTTCCGGCGTGCTCGCGCATCTCAAGCGCAAGACGGTGGACCTGAGGATGGGTACCGTGCTCCTCGTCGGCGGCCTTGTCGGCGCGGCCGTTGGGGTACAGGTCTTCGCGATGCTGCGCAGCCTCGGCCAGGTCGATCTCCTGGTGAAGCTCTGCTACGTCGTCTTCCTCGGCATCATCGGGCTTCTGATGTTCGTCGAGAGCCTGCGCGCGATCCGCCGTGCCAAGAAGACCGGCACCGCGCCGGCGCGCAAGAAGCACAACTGGATTCATAACCTGCCGCTGAAGATGAAGTTCCGCACCTCGGGCCTTTATATCTCGGTCATCCCGCCGCTCATCGTCGGCGTGCTCGTGGGCGTCCTCGCGGCAATCATGGGCGTGGGCGGCGGCTTCATCATGGTGCCGGCGATGATCTACCTCCTCGGCATGCCGACCAAGGTCGTGGTCGGCACCTCGCTCTTCCAGATCATCTTCGTCACCGGCTTCACGACGCTTCTCCATGCGACGATGAACTACACGGTCGATCTTCCGCTCGCCGTGCTTCTGCTCGTCGGTGGCGTGGTCGGCGCGCAGTTCGGTGCGATGATCGGCACAAGGCTCAAGGCCGAACAGCTTCGGATCCTGCTCGCGGTGATGGTGCTTGCGGTCTGCGCCAAGCTGGCGCTCGATCTCCTGCTGACGCCGTCCGAGATCTACTCGCTCGGACCGGTGGGGCACGCATGATCGCCCGGTTCGCCCTCCTCGCCGCCCTGCTCGCGGCCTTCCTGCGCCCGGCGGCTGCCGCCGAAGAACAGATCGTCGCCGATCTGAGCCAGCGCCAGGTGCCGATCACCGCCGATTTCGACGGGTCGGAACTGATCCTCTTCGGCGCGGTCAAGCGCGAGACGCCGATCTCGATCACCGAGCCGCTGTCGGTCATCATCACCGTCGCCGGTCCATCGCGGCCGATCGTCGTGCGCCGCAAGGAGCGGGTGGCGGGAATCTGGGTGAACACCGACGCGGTGGAGGTCGACCTCGCGCCCTCGTTCTACGCGGTCGCCACCTCGCGTCCGTTCAACCAGATCCTGTCTGCGACCGAGGATCTGCGCTACAAGATCTCGATCCCGCAGGCGATCCGATCGGTCGGGGCGCCGATGACGATCCAGGACGCCCCGTCATTCACCGAGGCACTGATCCGCATCCGCGCCAACCGGGGCGACTACCAGTTCCGGCCGAACACCATCGCCTTCTTCGACCAAACGCTGTTCAAGACCTCGGTCACGCTGCCCGCCAACCTGACCGAGGGCACCTACAAGGTGACGCTCTACCTCACCCGCAACAAGCAGGTGGTGACGAGCTACACGACCAATCTCGCGGTGCAGAAGGTCGGGATGGAACGCTGGCTCTACAACCTCGCGCACCAGCAGCCGCTGATCTACGGGATACTGTCGATCGTCATCGCCATCGCCGCGGGCTGGATCGCGTCGGCGGTATTCCGGTACTTCAAGGGCTGACGGCGGGCTGTGCGGACCGCTATCCGCGGCCGACGAACGGCATGTTCGTCGCCATCACCGTCACCGAGAGCATGTTCGCGCCAGGGGGCAGCGTCGCCATCGACCAGACCGTCTCGGCCACGTCCGCGACGGCCATCATCGGTTCGGCCCGGACCGAGCCGTCGGCCTGCGGCACGCCCTCGGCGATCTTTGCCGCGAGCTCGGTCGCGGCGTTGCCGATGTCGATCTGGCCGCAGGCGATACCATAGGACCGCCCGTCGAGCGCCAGCGTCTTCGTGAGCCCCGTAACCGCGTGCTTCGTTGTCGTGTAGCAGACCGAGCCCGGCCGCGGCGCATGGGCCGAGATCGAGCCGTTGTTGATGATCCGTCCGCCCTGCGGCATCTGGGCCCGCATCTGCCGGAACGCTGCGCGAGCGGAGAGGAACATGCCGGTAAGGTTCACCGCGAGCATGTCCGACCAGGTTTCGAGCGGAATCTCGTCGATGAGGCCGCCTTGCCGCATGATACCCGCGTTGTTGAAGAGCACGTCGATCCGCCCGAACCGCGCGGCGGCGGCATCGAAGGCAGCATCGACGGCCGCGGCATCCTTGACGTCGCAGCCGAGCGCCAGCGCGTTGCCGCGTCCTTTCGCGATCCCGTCGAGCACCGCCTTGCGGCGGGCGAGCATCGCGACGTTCCAGCCGCCGTCGAGAAAGCGTTCCGCGACCGCCCGGCCGATCCCCGCCGAGGCGCCGGTGACGACGAGCGTGGCGGCCATGTCAGAACGCCCGGAAGGTCATCGTGGTCAGGGTCCGGCTGATGCCGGGAATGTCGAAGAGCTTCTCGGTCAGCCAGTGGCCGACATCCTCGGTCTCGGGGATGTAGATCTTGGCGATGAGATCGTAGTCGCCCGAGGTGGAATAGAGCTCAGACACAACCTCGCGGTCGTAGATCTCGTTGGCGACCTCGTAGGTCTTGCCGGGTTGGCAGCGGAACTGGACGAAAACGCAGCGCATGGGCTCACCTCTCTTTGCTGTGACACTAGCGGCGGGGATGCGCGATGGGAAGCGGACGGCGGCCGGTCGCGCGCCGAAAGCGGCGGATGCCTCCGGCGGGGATATTTTTGGCACGATGAAGGGGTCAGCTATCGCTCTCGGAGACCAGCGAGAGCGGCGTCGCGGCCTTCGGCAGGTCGGCGGTCGTCAGGGGGTCGGCCGGGCGGGCGAGGCGGTTGCGGACCACCCAGTGGAGCCGCGTCTCGGCACGGGTGATGGCGACATAGGCGAGGCGTTTCCAGAGCGGAATGCCGGCCTCCATCCGCCCGGTGCGGGCGGCGACGAAGAGGTCGGGGGCGAAGACCTGGACCTCGGGCCATTGCGAGCCCTGCGCCTTGTGGATCGTCACCGCCGCGCCGTGCAGGAAGGCCGCGCCCATCGTCGCGGCGGCGGGGATGAAGGGCTCCTCCTCGTCGGGCAGCTCGATCTTGATGATCGAGGCGGCGGAGACCTGCGGATCCTCGGCGCCGATGACATGGAGCTTCGCGAATCCCGGTTTCTTGCCGGGGCCGAGATAGATCACCTGCGCGCCCTTGATCAGCCCGCGCGCCTCGAGGTCGATGCGCTTCTTGCGGTGCTTCAAGGGTAGTTCGATGCCGTCGCAGATCAGCGGCTCGCCGGGCAGGAGCGCGTCGGGCGGCGCGCCATACGCGGCGCGGAAGGCCTGGATCAGCCGGATCCGGGTCTGGTTGCGCCAGACGAGCACCGGCGAGCGCGCCATGAGCCCCGAGTCCACCCGCTCCGCCCAGCGCACGCGGTCGTCGCGGCGGGCGGCCTCGGCGACCATACGCTCGAAGCTCTCGAAGGTCAGGTCGGGGTCGCCGAGCGCATGGGCGAGGTCGAGGATCGGGTTGTCGTCCGCCTGGCGGTGAATCCGGTGCAGCGTCAGCTTCTTCCGCTCCGGCAGCTTGTCGAAGACCATCTCGCCGGACTGGCCGACCGGGGCGAGCTGGGCGGGATCGCCGAAGAGCACGAGCGTCGGGAAGATCTCCTTCAGATCCTCTAGCTGGCGTTCGTCGAGCATCGAGGCCTCGTCGACGAAGCCGATGTCGAGCGCATCCTCGCGCCGCTTCCAGCCACGGATGAAGTCGGAGCCGCGCAGGCCCGCGGCAGCGAGCGCGCCGGGGATCGACTTCACCTGGTCGTGGAACGCCTTGGCGCGGTCGAGCGCGGTGTCGGTCAGCCCCTCGATCACCGGGCGCTCGCCGTTGCCGATCAGCCATTCGGCGATCTTCTCATATTCGGGGTCGTAGACCGGGGTGTAGAGGATACGGTGGATCGTCGTCGCCGGCACGCCGCGATTGCGCAGCACGCTCGCCGCCTTGTTGGTTGGCGCAAGGATCGCGAGCGTGCGCCGCTCCTTGCGGCGCTTTCCCTCGTAATCGCCCGAGATCGTGTCGACCCCGGCCTCGGCCAGCGCCTTCGTCAGCGCCGCGAGCAGCATGGTCTTGCCCGAGCCGGCCTTGCCGATCACCGCGAGGACCGAGGGCCTTCCCGCCGCCGCCGCGGTGAGCGTTCCCTCAATGAGGTCGATCCCCGCGCCGCCGAGAAGTTCGGCGACGCGGTCCCAGGCCTCGGCCTGGTCATCGGAAAAGGTGAGCGCGGGCGCCGACATCGGCGCGACCCTAGCGTCCCGCCCCCGCCGACGCCAGCAGGTTTAGACCGCGGCCGGCAGCGCCCTGCGGCCATCGGTGTCGCGCTCGAACCAGGCCTGCGCCAGCTCCGGCGCGATGCCGGCCTTGCGCGCCACCCGGCGGCGGACCTCCTCGGAGAACTCCCACAGGCCGAGGCTGATCGCGTCCGACCCCTCGCCCGTCGAGCCGAGCACCGTCGGCTGCCAGCCGAGCAGGCGGTAGATGCGGACCATGCGCGCGTCGAAGACGCCGACCGCGCGCGAGAGGCCGAGCCCGACGCCGAGCTGCGCGCCGCCGAGCATCAGCGCGGCCGACACCATCGCCGGCGCCTGTTCTCCCAGACAGAAGCGGGTGCATTCCCAGACCTTCGGATGCGCGAAGCGCCGCCCGCCCGCGAGGGCCGAGAAATGCTCGTTCACCATGCAGCGGCCGAGCGTCGGCATGAACCGCATCGAGCCGCCGTGGCGGCCGTCCGGCCTTTGCCAGAGCACGTAGGTCGGGTTCAGCGCGTCGTATTCGTCCCGCTCGAAGCCCTGGGCGTCCACGCGCACGGCCCAGCCGAGCCGTTCCCGGAACTGTTTCGCGCGGTCTGCAAACATCGTGTCGCGCAGGAGCGGATAGTCGGTAAGTTCTTCGCCAGTCAGGAATCGTAGCATTCTGCCCTCCATCAAGATGGAGAACGGCTTAGCGAAGCTTGGTTAATACCGGCCTAGCCGGACGGATCTCAGATCAGCACGAAGCCCTCGGCGATCGCCCGCGCCACCGCCTGGGTGGTGTTGGCCGCGCCGAGCTTGAACCGCGCGCTCTCGACATAGGCGCGCAAGGTATGTTCCGAGATCGCGAGGCTGTCGGCGGCCTGGGCGCGGTTCAGCCCCATCGCGAGCTTGGTCAGGGCGTCGACCTCGCGCGGGCTGAGGCTGTGCAGGGCGCGGTAGTCGGTCCCGCGTTCGATTTCGAGCGCCTTCAGGTTGATGAAATGCGCGATGAGGATCAGGTCCGCGACATGTTCGGCGGTGAAGTTTCGCCAGCGGGCATCGCCGGAGCGGTCGGAAACCGTGAACATGGCGAACTGGCCGTTCGGGCCGCGGATCGGCACCGAGAAGCCCTGGTTGCCAACGCCCGCGTCGATCGCCTCGGAGAGGAAGGCGCGGGCCGGGCGCCCCGACCAGTCGAGAAGCTTCCAGTCGACGGGGTGAAAGCGGCGGAAACAGCCCTGGACCACCGGGTCGATGCGGGCGTAGTCCTGCTCGATGTAGCGGGCGACCCAATCGGCCGCGTAGGTCAGGACCGCGTATTGCTGGCCGGTCGAATTGACCGAGTGGTAGACGAAATGCTCGACCTCGTACTGGTCGCGCAGGCCGCTGACGGCGGCGCGCAGCTCCTCAAGCGTTGTCGCTTGCTGAAGCGCCGCAATACCGCCTGCCAGCCTTGTTTGCATCCAGAGCCACGCCTCCGGCCATGTTGCCCGCGACCTGAGCGATCTCGGCGGCTGCCACAAGCGATGCGTCGTCAAGCTGCTCGGCCAGGGCCGACAACCCGTTGCCCTTGGCGAAGGCCTTGAGATCGGTCAGCACGTCTAGGATCCATTCGTATTGCATTTTCACTCTCGCGCAAGCGGATTTACTGACGGACACTCAACCACAGCATGCAGAGTCTTCCTTATCGAATCCTTACGATCAACTCCCCGATATTGACGGGGGTGATTCGGGCAACCCGTTGATTTCGCTTGGGACGAATCGGAAACGCCCGCGCCGTGGTGTCACGGCGCGGGCGCGGATCACGTCTTGCGCCGGGCTCAGGCCTTGCGGCCGGCCTCGAGCGCGTCCTCGAAGGTGCGCAGGCCCGTCCGCGGCGCCTGGACCAGCACCGCCATGTTGCCCGGCTTGTGCTCGTTGCGGCGCATCTTCATATGCGCGGCCGGGATCTCGGCCCAGGGGAAGACCTCGGACATGCAGGGATCGAGCCGGCGCTCGAGCATCAGCTTGTTCGCGGCAGAGGCTTGCGCCAGATGCGCGAAATGCGAGCCCTGCAGGCGCTTCTGGTGCATCCACATGTAGCGCACGTCGAAGGTGCAGTTGAAGCCCGTGGTGCCGGCGCAGATCACGACCATGCCGCCCTTCTTGCACACCAGCGACGAGACCGGGAAGGTCGCCTCGCCGGGATGCTCGAACACCATGTCGACATTGACGCCCTTGCCGGTGATGTCCCAGATCGCCTTGCCGAACTTGCGCGCCTCTTTCAGCCAGGCATTATATTCCTCGCTGTTGACCTTGGGCAGCTGGCCCCAGCACTTGAAATCGTTGCGGTTGATAACGCCTTTGGCGCCCAGCCCCATGACGAAGTCGCGCTTGGATTCGTCGCTGATCACCCCGATCGCGTTGCCGCCCGCGGTGTTGATGAGCTGGATCGCGTAGGAGCCCAGACCGCCAGAAGCCCCCCAGACCAGCACGTTCTGGCCCGGCTGCAGATCGTGCGGCGCATGGCCGAAGAGCATCCGGTAGGCCGTGGCCAGCGTCAGCGTGTAGCAGGCGGCCTCTTCCCAGGTCAGGTGCTTCGGCCGCGGCATCAGTTGCTGCGCCTGCACACGGGCGAATTGTGCAAACGACCCGTCGCCGGTCTCGTAGCCCCAGATCCGCTGACTGGGCGAATACATCGGGTCGCCACCATTGCAGTATTCGTCGTCGCCATCGTCCTGGTTGCAATGCACCACGACCTCGTCGCCGACCTTCCAGCGCTTGACCTTCTCGCCCACGGCCCAGACGATGCCCGAGGCATCCGATCCGGCGATGTGGTAGTCCTGCTTGTGGACGTCAAAGGGGCTGATCGGCTCACCGCGGCTCGCCCAGACGCCGTTGTAGTTGACGCCGGCGGCCATCACCAGAACCAGCACCTCGTTGCTGTCCAGCTTCCAGGTATCGACCACCTCGACCTGCATCGCGGTTTCAGGCTCGCCGTGACGCTCGCGGCGGATCGCCCAGGCGTACATCTGCTTCGGCACATGGCCGAGCGGCGGCATCTCTCCGATCTCGTAGAGGTCTTTTTCGGGCGCGTCGTAGGGCGCGATTTCGGTCTGCGTATCCAAGGCCATCTACCTCTCCTGATGCTCTCGCCGCATTGCAGAATCAACGCGTGCTCACGTCATGGAATATGATTGGCGCAGCAACATTGCAATAGTCGCGCAGCCCTATTTTGTAATTTTATGTCCCGACCGATTTCGAATCCGGGCCGATGGGCGAAAGTCGCCCATTTCCGATGCCGCACTTGCAGCAAGATGCTGTCGGACCGGGGCGGCGTAGAAGCCGATGAGCGCGCGGTCCTTCGGCAGCACGGTGACCCTGCCCTTGGCACTGCGGACGATCTTGCGCAGCGAAAGGATCGCCAGCGCGGTCTCGACGGCCTTGGGCACCGAGCCGTCCGGAAGCTCGAGATGGACGTCGATGGCGCGCAATTCGGCCGCGAGCGCCTCGGCGCGGTGCATAAGCGCGTCCCGGGCGATCTCGGTCTCCTCGCCAAGCGCCGCGGTAACGAGCGGCACCGGCAGCACCGGGATGTTGCGGGCAATCCGCGCCATCAGCGCCTCGGCGATCTCGGCGGTGGCGTCCTCGTGCGGCGCCTTCAGGAACTCGGCCAGCGACAGGGGCGCGCCGAAGCTGACGGAGGCGATGCCGTATTTGCGGAACCGCCGGGTCAGCATGCGCCGGAGCTGGCGGCCGACAAACTGCGCGCCCGACCAGACCGAGCCACGGAACCGGCGCACGCCGGCGGCATGGGCGGCGACCAGCACGCGGTCCTCGATGATCCGGTCATAGGCGAGCGAGACCGGCACGAAGACCACATCCGGCCCGCCCTCCTCATAGCCCGAGACGATGTAACCGAGCAGGCCGAGCTTCGGCCTCCCGACGCGCCCGTCGAGGCTGAGCCCGCCCTCGGGGAAGATCGCCTGGGTCACGCCCTCGGCCGTTGCCATCTGCACATAGCGGGCGAGCACCCGACGGTAGAGCAGGTTGCCCGAGCGGCGGCGGATGAAATAGGCGCCCGAAGCCCGGATCAGCCCGGATAAGGGCCAGATCCGCGCCCATTCCCCGACCGCGTAGGACAGCGCCGAGCGGCTCGCCGCGAGATGGGTGACGAGGATGTAATCCATGTTCGAGCGGTGGTTCATCACGAAGACCACCGTCGCCTTCTTGTCGATCGCGCCGAACGCGCCCTCGTCGAACCGGCCGATGTGGACACGGTAGACGAGCCGGGCGAGCCATTTCGTCGCCCGCGCGGCGAAACCGAAATAGACCGTGGCCGAGAAGGCCGGAACGATCTCGCGCGCATAGCGGCGGGCACGCTGGTGGACGACGGTCTCCGGCTCGCCGGTCAGGGCGGCCTCGGCGGCGATCGCCTCGGCGACCTGGGGATCGTGGACGAGCCGCACGATCATGTCGGGCCGCGCCATCAGCTTGAAGGGCTGGATCGGCCGGTCGAGCTTCGCGTTCAGCCGCGCCACCACCCGTTCCATCCGTTTGCGGAAGAACCAGCGAACGGACGGAACGAGGAAATGCGAGAAGAACGACATGGACGCGAACACGAGAACCACGACCAGCAGCCAGATCGGAATTTCAACGGTCGCCATCATGCCGTTCATGCCTTTCGGTCCGGCTCCGCCGCGCCGGCGCCATCAGCCCGGCAGGTCCGTCGGTTTCTGGCCGATACTTTCGAGCGCCCATATATACGTGCGGACATCGGTGCGGAAAGACCAGATGCGGCCCGAGCCGAGATCGATGATCTCGGTGGTGACGACACACCAGAGAATGCTGAGCGACACCGCAACGAGCCGGTTGGAGCGACCGGCAAGTCCGAACTTGTAACCGACCGCGCCCATGCCGACGAGGTTCATGCCCAGAAGCAGCCAGACGAGCTGGGGCGGCATGATGAATCCCATCGCGAACCGCATCTCGGTTGTCGCATCGAACGTGTTGTTGACCGCATTCATGAGCGAGGCCGCCGCGGGGTCCTTCCGCTCCGCGACGATGGTGCTCACATGGTCCCAGATCACCGTCTGAAGCTCGTTGGTGCGGGCGTCTGCCTCATCGATGGCCGGATCGTGCCTGCGCGACCCCGCAAAGATCAGCCGTGCCCCGAGATAATCGCCAAGCGCCGACGCCACGGCCTCCCCGTCCGCCCCGCCAATCGCCTTCGCCTGAAGCCAGGCGGTGCCGATCGCGTTGGCCTCGCCCATCGCGGATGCGAGCCGGTCCGCGTTGCGCGACGTCGCCGCCGAAAGGTTGAAGGCCAGAACGAAGGCCAGCAGGCCGAGAACGCTGCCGATGACCAGGCCGGTCGTGTCATCGCCTGCGGCTTCGCTCGTGCGCTGGCGGTTGCCGACCCGCCTGCCGAACTCGTTCATCGTCACAAGAAATACGGTCAGTATGACCATGAACAAGATTTGGCTCTTTGCCATCAGTTCCAAAAGGTTGAACACCCCGTCGCCCTCCCCGCGCGGCGCGAGGATCCACGCCGCTCCGCAAGAGGAGCTTAGCCGCAAGCCCATAGAAAGGAAGCGTTTCCGCACGCGGGCCGGGCGTACGTCGACACCGGTGCGACCGAACCGGCAATCGCGGCGCACCGGTCGTCGGCAGCACCGGCTCGCCCCCCATCACGCATGCGTGAGGGACCGGGCCGCTGAACCGTGGTAGCGTTCTGGCTCTTGCCGATATTTGAGCGGGACAACGGGAGGTATTCAGAATGTTCTTAAAGACAGCGGGCGGCATCGCCATCACGCTTGCCGCGTCGGCGGCCTTTGCGCAGGACGGCACGATGAGTTTCTTCGTGACCAGCCAGAACCCCGGCACCGGCGGCAATTTCGGCGGGATCGAGGGGGCGGACGCTCATTGCGCCGCACTCGCCGAGGCGGCCGGCGTGACCGGCAAGACCTGGCACGCCTATCTCTCCACGAGCGCCGAGAACGCCCGCGACCGGATTGGCGCGGGCCCCTGGGTCAACGCCGCCGGCGTCACCATCGCCGCGAGCGTCGACGAGCTTCACAGCGCCGCCAACAACCTCACCAAGGAGACCGGGCTCGACGAGACCGGCGCGGTGGTGAACGGCCGCGGCGACGAGCCGAACCGGCACGACATCCTCACCGGTTCGATGCCCGACGGCACGGTCGCCGAGGGCATGACCTGCGCCGACTGGACCTCGGACGCCGAGGACGCCGCCGGGATGGTCGGGCACCACGACCGGATGGGGCTCGACGATTCGGACGCGGCGAAGTCGTGGAACTCGTCGCATTCCTCGCGCGGCGGCTGCGGCCTCGACGCGCTGCGCGGCACCGGCGGCGACGGGCTTCTCTACTGCTTCGCGGTGAACTGAGCCCCGATTGGGCCGGTGCAGCATTTTCCGGCCCGATTTTTTTGCACTGCAGCATCTGGACGCGCAACTTTATTCCGCATAGGTTGCCGGGCGAAGAACTATATTACCCCGCGAGGTGACGCCCATGTCCGACCAACCCGAGCGCGACCGGCCCTGGCTGTTCCGCACCTATGCCGGCCATTCGACGGCGGAAAAGTCGAACGCGCTCTACCGGGCGAATCTCGCCAAGGGCCAGACCGGGCTCTCGGTCGCCTTCGACCTGCCGACCCAGACCGGCTACGACAGCGACCACGAGCTGGCGAAGGGCGAGGTCGGCAAGGTCGGCGTGCCGGTCTGCCACCTCGGCGACATGCGGACCCTGTTCGAGGACATTCCCCTTGACCAGATGAACACCTCGATGACGATCAACGCCACCGCGCCGTGGCTGCTTGCGCTTTATATCGCGGTGGCCGAGGAGCAGGGGGCGGATGTCGCCGCGCTGCAGGGCACGGTGCAGAACGACATCATCAAGGAATACCTCTCGCGCGGCACCTACATCTGCCCGCCGAAGCCATCCTTGAAGATGATCACCGATGTCGCGGCCTACACGGCGGAGCACCTGCCGAAGTGGAACCCGATGAACGTCTGCTCCTATCACCTGCAGGAAGCGGGTGCCACGCCGGAGCAGGAGCTGGCCTTCGCGCTTGCGACCGGCATCGCGGTGCTCGACGATCTCAAGGGCAAGGTGGCGTACGAAGCCTTCCCGGCGATGGTCGGCCGCATCTCGTTCTTCGTCAACGCCGGCATCCGCTTCGTCACCGAGCTGTGCAAGATGCGCGCCTTCACCGAGCTCTGGGACGAGATCTGCCTCGAGCGCTACGGCATCGCGGAGGAGAAATATCGCCGCTTCCGCTACGGCGTGCAGGTGAACTCGCTCGGCCTCACCGAGCAGCAGCCGGAGAACAACGTCTACCGCATCCTCCTCGAAATGCTCGCGGTGACGCTCTCGAAGAACGCCCGCGCCCGCGCGGTGCAGCTTCCCGCCTGGAACGAGGCGCTCGGCCTGCCCCGCCCCTGGGACCAGCAATGGTCGTTGCGGATGCAGCAGATCCTCGCCTACGAGACCGACCTTCTCGAATACGGCGACCTCTTCGACGGCAACCCGGCGATCACCGCGAAGGTCGAGGCGCTGAAGGCCGGCGCGCGCGACGAGCTGAAGACGCTCGACGGCATGGGCGGCGCGATCGCGGCGATCGAATACATGAAGTCGCGGCTGGTGGAGTCGAATGCCGCCCGTCTCAGCCGGATCGAGGCGGGCGAGACCGTGGTCGTCGGCGTCAACCGCTGGCGCGAGGGCGAGGCCTCGCCGCTGACGGCCGGCGACGGCGCAATCCTGACGGTCGATCCCGCGGTCGAGGTCGACCAGGTGGCGCGTCTGAACGACTGGCGCGCTGCGCGCGACGCGGGCGCGGTGGCCGCAGCGCTGGCCGCGCTCCGCGCCGCAGCGACTGCGGGGAAAAACGTCATGCCCGCCTCGGTCGCCTGCGCGAAAGCCGGCGTCACCACCGGCGAATGGGCCGGCGTGATGCGCCAGGTCCACGGCGAATACCGCGGCCCGACCGGCGTCTCGAAGAACCCGTCGAACCGCACCGAGGGGCTCGACGAGATCCGCGACGCGGTGGAAACCGTCTCGAAGCGGCTCGGGCGGCGGCTCAAGTTCCTCGTCGGCAAGCCGGGGCTCGACGGCCATTCGAACGGCGCCGAGCAGATCGCGGCTCGGGCGCGCGACTGCGGCATGGACATCAGCTACGAGGGCATCCGCCTCACCCCCGCCGAGATCGTCGCGGCGGCGGCCGAGGCCGAGGCGCATGTGGTCGGCCTGTCAGTGCTCTCGGGCTCGCACCTGCCGCTGATGGCCGAGGTGATGGAGCGGATGCGCGCGGCGGGTCTCGCGCATGTCCCGGTCGTGGTCGGCGGGATCATCCCCGAGGAGGATGCCGCGCGGCTCCGCGAGATGGGCGTGGCGCGGGTCTATACGCCGAAGGACTTCGAGCTGAACCGGATCATGTTCGACATCGTGGCGCTGGCCGAACCGAAGGCGGTCGCGGCGGAGTGACGCCGAGCCCGGCCTGACGCGACGCGGGGATTGCCTTCTGCCCTGACCTGACGGAAAACGACCGCATTGATCCGGAGGTTTCCATGCGCTCGTTTTCCGCCCCTGCTGCCTGCCTCGCCGCGCTTGTCAGCGCCCTTCCCGCCACCGCGCAGGACCTCGCCGACCTGCCGCCCGAATTCCGCGACCGGATCGAGGCCGCGCGCGCCGACTGCGCCGGCTTCGACAACGGCGTGCTCTCGGTCGACTGGGGCGCGGTGTCGCGGCCCGATCTCGACGGTGACTTCAAACCCGACTGGGCGCTCGACGAATACCTGCTCAGTTGCTCGACGGCGGCGAGCCTCTTTTGCGGCACCGGCGGCTGCACCACGACCTTCAAGGTCGGCGACAGCGTCATGACGCTCCTCAACAAGGGCTGGGATCTCGCCTTGATGAACACCGGCCCGGTGCTTCTGGCGCAGATCCACGGCTCCGAATGCGGCGGGACCAATCTCAACCGCTGCGTCGTCGCGCTGACCTGGGACGAGGGGCGCTGGAACCGGGTGGGCGGCGCCGAATAGCCCCCCGAACCGGACCACGCCCGGCATCGTGACGCTTGCCGAACCGAGACCGGACGCGGCAGAGTGAGCGGGTCACGAGCCGGAGGACCACATGACCCTGCAAGCCCGCGCGTTTCCCGACTATGCGGCAGCGCTGCTGTCCGCCTACGAAGAAGAGGTGTCGGGCGAAGCCTATTTCGCAGCACTCGCCGCGATGCAATCGGGCCGCGCCCGCGACGCCCTCACGCTCATGGCGGAAATGGAGCGGGCGACGGCGCGGGCGCTCGAGCCGCTGCTCGAAGCCGCGGATGTGCGCCCCGCGGACCGTTCGGCGCTTCTCGAAGAAGGCCGCGCCGAGGCACAAGAGCTCGCGGGCCAGAGCTGGCACGACCTCCTCACCGACATGCGCGACGACTACGGCGCCTATGTCACGGAGTTCGAGGTGGTCCGCGCCGGCGCGCCCGAAGCCCTCAGGCACCACGCCGACCTGCTCGTCGCGCACGAGGTGGCGATCATCGACCACGCACGGGCCGAACTTGCCGGCGATCCGGATAGCCTCGCACCGCTCCGGCGCTACCTCGCGCAAGCCAGGAGCGTCTGACCCCCGCCCCGCCCGCGCGGCCCCGGCCGGCTGGCGCGCTCCATCGACGAGACCGGACATGCCCCTCCCTGTCGGCGCCGGGCCTGGCGGGACCGCCGAAAGGATCCTGATGCCACCCGGCTTCGCGCTACGGGCGTGAGGCGGGTCCAAGCCCCGAAGGATTCGCGCAGAAGCGGACCGTGTTCCACTTCATGGCGCTTGCCGAACCGAAGCAGGTCGCGGCAGAGTGAGGGAAAGGTCGAGACCTGCGCGAGGCGCTGCCTTGAGCCCCGCACAGGAATTGCGACGACAGGCATTTGATCGCGACATACGCGCAGCCCCCCGAAGGGGAGCCGTGGAAACGCATTGGAGGTGAGGCGGTGCAGCTATCAGCGCGACCGGCCCGGCTGGCAGCGAAGATCGCCGCCGTCGTGATCGTCACCGGCCTCGTCTTGTCTCAGGTATTGGGCGGCCAGAACGCCAGAACCGCCCCCTCGAACGCTGAAATCAGAGCCCTTGCCCGGGACGCACACCTTGTCGTCGGCGACGTGCCCCTCGTTGTCCCCCATGTTGCGCTACCAGATCAAGTCTCGATGGGCGCGTACTTTTCCTTGAACCGAAAAGGCGCGAAAGAGGAATGGATCAGGCGTCGGGACGAGTTCCGGGCGGCCACTTCGAGCCCGGGTAGCGCGCCTTCGCTCGACGACATACGTATCTGGGTCAGGCCCTACAGCTTGAACGACGAGTTTTACGAGCAATGGAGCAAATTGTGCGATCAACTGACCCGGCTGTGGGCAAGATCGGTCTGCCGTGATCCGTGGGCGCCTTTGACGCAGGCTCTGCCCAGAGACTTTCACCTCGCCGATGACCGGCGCTTCGCGGAGTCCTTTAGGTATCATGGGAGTGCCGGCGGCGGGCGCTTGTCTGACAGCCTTCTGGCGATGTCACTGGTCCGGGGCCAAGTCTCAATCGACTGTAGGCAGGATGGCAGCTCGACCACAAAGCATTGCCTGGCCGCGCTTCCAGTCGAGAAGCATCTTGTCGCGGTCTGGTCTGTGTGGGAGAGCGAGCAGGAGCCCGCCCGCGAGCAAGCCGAGCGGGAAGGCCGGGCCATCGCGGCTTTCGTGTCCTACGCGCTTGGGCAAAGCGAGGACTTCGATGCGCTCATCACCTTGGCATGCCAGACGCGAAGGCCCGGCAGTGGGGCAAGTGGAATTCCCCGCATGCCTCCCTATCCCTGCGTCGATTGAAAGGTCGATCTGGCCGACGGAGCCGGGACGCTTTTATCCTTCGCCAAACGCGCGCATTTGATGAACCATATGTCAGGACGGATGCCATACGCTTTGCCGACACGTCCCGTACGCGAAGCATACGCAAATTTATCAACCGATGCAGCGCCATACCGGCTTCTCCGCGCCCCAGCGCGCAAGACCCATTAACCTTCCCGCAACCCGAGCCTATACTTCGCGGGCACCAAACCGGCGAGGGCTCCATGACCATCCATATCGGCGCGAAATCCGGCGAGATCGCCGAAACCGTCCTGATGCCGGGCGACCCCTACCGGGCGAAATGGGCGGCCGAGACGTTCCTCAAGGACGCCGTCTGCGTCAACCAGGTGCGCGGCATGCTGGGCTTCACCGGCACCTGGAACGGCCACCGGGTGACGATCCAGGGCTCCGGCATGGGGATGCCGTCGCTGTCGATCTATGCCAACGAACTCATTAGGGAATATGGCGCGAAGACGCTGATCCGGATCGGCTCGGCCGGGGCGATGCTCGACACGGTGAAGCTGCGCGACGTGGTGATCGCGATGACCGCCTCGACCATCTCCACCCCCTCGCGCGGCTTCTTCAAGGAGATGCAGTTCGCGCCCGCGGCCGATTTCGGCCTTCTCGAACGCGCCGTCGCGGCGGCGCGGGCGAAGGGGACGCGCATCCATGTCGGCGGCATCTATTCGGCCGACGTCTTCTACGACGAACGCCCCGACCTGACCGAGATGCTGGCCCGCCACGGCGTGCTCGCCGTCGAGATGGAGGCGGCCGAGCTCTACACCGTCGCCGCGCGACACGGCGCCCGCGCGCTTGCGGTGCTCACGGTGTCGGACCACCTCCTCACCCATGAGGCGCTGCCCTCCGAAGACCGGGAACGCAGCTTCGGCGACATGGTCGAGATCGCGCTCGGGGCGGCCTTCGGCTGAACCGGCGGCGGGGCGTCAGCCACCGGGCCGCGCCAGCCAGTCGGCCACCCGCGCCGCCGGGCTGCCGGGTCGATGCGGCCGCGCGGACCAGAGGGAAAGGTCGCGCCCAAGCCGCAGCCGCGGCCCGAACGGTGCGACGAGCGCCCCGCTTTCCAGATGCCGCGCCACCAGCGCGCCGTGCCCCATGAGAACGCCCGCGCCGTTCACGGCCTCCTCGACCGCCAGCGCATAGAGCGAGAATACCGGCCCCTCCGGCGCGAAACCCGCCCCGGGCAAGGCGGCCTCAGCCCAGATGCGCCAGTCCTCCGCCCATACGCTGTCGGTGAGGCACGGCACATCGGCGAGGTCTTCCGGCCGGGCGAGCCGCGCGGCCAGCGACGGGGCGCAGACCGGGAAGATCTCGTCGGGCGCGAGCACCCTGCCCTCGCCCTCGGGCCGGTAGAAAAGGTTGAGGTCGAAGGGCGCGCGCTTCAGGTCCGGCGGCTCCTCCATCGCGGTGATGGAGATGGTGATCGCGGGCGCCGCGGCGCGGAGCGCCGGCAGCCGCGGCGAGAGCCAGAGCTGCGCGATCGCCGGCAGGGTCGCGATATGGACGGTGCCTGGCGCCGCCTCGGCCCGGAGCGCCTGCACCGCGAGGCCGAGACGGTCGAAAGCCTCGGTGAACTCCGGCAGCACCCGGTGCCCAAGTGCCGAGAGCCGCACGCCCTTCGCATGGCGTTCGAAGAGCGCCGCGCCAAGCCCGTCCTCCAGCGCCTTCACATGGGCGGCGACCGCACCCGGCGTGACGCCCAGTTCCTCGGCCGCCGCCGCGAAGCCGCCGAGCCGTGCCGCCGCCTCGAAGGCGCGGAGCGCGTTGAGCGGCGGGGCGTTCGGGCGGGGCGGCGCGACCGGCATCTGAGACTCATTTTATCTACGCCTAAATTCTCGCAAATCTGGTTTGCGCGGGCAAGGCCGCTCTGCTCGACTGGCTTCAGTCACAAGGAGACACATCATGGCCCATCTCGCCCATCGACCCTGGGTTCCCGCCGCCTGCGAGGCGCTGATCCAGCGCCATGCCGAGGCGACCGCCGCGCCGTCGGCCGAGGTCGCGGCCCGGATCGACGGGCTGATCGCGCGCAATACCGAGATCCACGACCGCGACTGCTTCAACCTCAACCCCGCGACCAATGTCATGAACCCGGCCGCCGAGGCGGTGCTGGCGCGGGGGCTCGGCACCCGCCCCTCGCTCGGCTATCCCGGCGACAAGTACGAGATGGGGCTGGAGGCGATCGAGGAGATCGAGGTCATCTGCGCCGAGCTTGCCGCCGAGGTCTTCGGAGCGCGCTACGCCGAGATCCGGGTGTTCTCGGGCGCGATGGCCAACCTCTACGGCTTCATGGCGCTGACGAAGCCCGGCGACGCGATCATCGCGCCGCCCGCGTCCGTCGGTGGACATGTCACCCATCACGGTGCCGGCTGCGCCGGGCTCTACGGTCTCGTCACCCATGCCGCGCCGGTCGACGCGGACGGCTACACGCTCGATCTCGACGGGCTCCGCGCGCTGGCGCGGCAGGTGAAGCCAAAGCTCATCACGGTGGGCGGCTCGCTCAACCTCTTCGAGCATCCCGTGGCCGAGGTTCGCGCCATCGCCGACGAGGTCGGCGCGAAGGTCATGTTCGATGCCGCGCATCAATGCGGGATCATCGCCGGCCGCGCCTGGAAGAACCCGCTCGCGGAGGGCGCGCATCTGATGACGATGTCGACCTACAAGAGCCTCGGCGGCCCGGCGGGAGGGCTGATCGTGACGAACGCTGCGGAGATCGCCGAGCGGCTCGACGCGATCGCCTTTCCCGGCATGACCGCGAATTTCGACGCCGGGAGGGTGGCGGCGCTGGCGCTGACGCTACTGGACTGGCGCGACTTCGGCTCCGCCTATGCGGCGAAGATGATCGCTGTCGCGCGGGCGCTGGCCGAAGCTCTTGCCGCGGAGGGGCTGCCGGTATTCGCCGCGGCGCGCGGCCACACCACTTCGCACCAGTTCGCGGTCGAGGCGGCCGCCTTCGGCGGCGGCCAGGCGGCGTCGAAGCTGTTGCGGAAGGCCGGGTTCCTCGCCTGCGGCATCGGCCTGCCGCTCGCCGACGTGCCGGGCGACCTGAACGGGCTCCGGATCGGCACGCCGGAACTGGTGCGCCGCGGCGTGACCGAGGCCGATGCGGGCGAGCTTGCGCGGCTGATCGCGGCGGGGCTTCGGGCGAATGATCCGTCGACGCTCGCAGGCGAGGTGGCGGCGTTGCGGCGCGGATTTACCGGGCTGCACTATGTGACGACGTAAGGACCGGGGCGCCGCCCGTCATCCAACGGTGCTCGAACCAATGGCGCACCAATGGACGACCCCGGGATATTTTCGGCAAGATGAAGTCAGAGGCCGTGGCTGCGGTCGTAGCCATTGGGCTCTGGCCCGGCCCATCCTGCCAGCGCCGCCGGGTCGGGCCGGAGGATCTCCACCCGGAGCGGATGACAGGCGGCGGCATCGGAGGAATGCTGGGCCGAGCAGTCGCCGCCCGGACAGGCCGAGAGGGCCCCGAGAAGGTCGATCTCGGCGAAGAACTCGATGTAGTCGCCGGGGCGCACGGGCGAGGCCTTCATGAAATACTGGCCGGTATCGCGGGTGAAGCCGGTGCACATGAAGACATTGAGGACATCGTGGACATGCGCCTCGGCCTCGCGGAGCGACAGGCCGGTCTCGGCGGCCAGCGCGCGGGTGAGGTTCGAGTGGCAGCAATGGTGGTACTGGCCGCCGTGGCTGAGGAGGTTGTGAGTATAGGGATCACAGCGCGTTCCGATCACGTCATGGACCGCGCCGCCGAAGTCGTCGAATCCGTACCAGTCGAGCGTGTCATGGATGATCGTCGCCATCGGCCTGAGATGAGGGAAGGAGGACCACATGCGGTCGCCGGTGGACAGGTGCGTGCCGTGGAGCGCCCGCGTCTTGCCGGAATAGAAGCGTTCCGAGAGGTCGCCCGCGTTCCAGAGATTGAGGTCGCCGACCTGCGGCCCCTCCACCGACTGGATGCGGAAGACATGCCCGGCCGGGACGCGAAAACAGGCCGCTTCGCGCGGCGGGACCAAAACCTCTCCGATGGGCGCGAGCCCGGCACGCAGGGCGCGAAAGCGCGCCATGTCGGGGACGGGCAAGGTGTCGGGCGGATAGCAGATCACCGGGCGGACGGCGCGGCGGGCTTCGGCGTCCTCGGGGGCGGTGGTCTCGGGGTGCTCTGGCTTCATAAGGTCCTCCAGTCGGGCCGACCCTGAGCGTGTCGGTGCCTCCGGTCAAGCGGGTCGAGCCGCGATTCGGCCGGGCGAGGCGGCGCAATAATGTTTGCCGGTGCGGCGCCTGAGCATTACTATTGTTCGGTCACACAAGGCATTTCTTGGGCGGCGCCCTACCGGATGCAGGGCCGTTCCGGCGAAGTGACCGGAAGCTCCGGCAAGTTGACGCAACGTACCTGTTTCGTACCGGCGCATTGATCTTGTGCGGCTGTACGCGCCGACTAGGCTTTTGCCACCTTGCGCGCAAAGCGCAGAAAAACAAACGACCAACAGCAGGAGGCGTTCACAAGATGAACAAGTTGCTTCTCACCACCGCCCTCGGCCTCAGCCTCGCCCTTCCGGCCTTCGCCGCCGAGGTCCAGCCCGGCGACACCCTCGCAGAGAACCAGGAATACACCTACCGGGTCCTCGACGCGATCAAGTCGATGGATCCGCAGATCAACACCGATGTCGATGGCGCGGGCATCATGCGCTCGCTCTTCGAAGGCCTCTACAACGAGGATCAGGTCGGCGGTCTCGTGCCGGGCGTGGCCACGTCCCACGAGCTTTCCGACGACAAGACAACTTACACCTTCCACCTGCGCGACAACGCCAAGTGGTCGAACGGCGATCCGGTCACCGCGAACGACTTCGTCTATGCCTGGAAGCGCCTCGCGGATCCCGCGACCGCTTCGGAATACGCCTGGTACATGGAGCTCATGCAGGTCGTGAACGCCTCCGAGGTCGTCGCCGGCGAGAAGCCGGTTGACGAGCTCGGCGTCAAGGCCGTGGACGATCACACCCTCGAGGTGAAGATCACCGCGCCGCTCCCGTTTTTCCCGAAGATGCTGACCCACGCCTCGACCTTCCCCGTCAACCAGAAGGTCGTCGAGGCCCATGGCGACAAGTGGACGGATGCCGGCAATCTGGTCGGCAATGGCGCCTACGTGCTGAAGGAGCACATCCTCGGCGAGAAGGTCGTGATGGAGCGCAACCCGATGTACTGGGACGACGCCAAGACCATCATCACCAAGGCCACCGCGCTCACCATCAACGACGAGAACGCGGCGCTCACGCGCTATCTCGCCGGTGAGCTTGACCGCACCGACGTCCCGGCCGGCCAGTATCCGCGGCTCGAGGCGGAGCTTCCGGACGAGGCCAATTCGGTCCCGCAGTCCTGCTCCTACATCTACATGTTCAACCTCGACGAGGCGAAGGGGCCGGAGGCGCTGAAGGATGTCAACGTCCGCAAGGCGCTGTCCTACGCCATCGACCGCGACATCATCGTCAACAACGTCCTGCAGGGCGGGCAGGCGCCGTCCTACAACTGGACCCATGCCTCGACCGACGGCTTCGAGATGCCGGAGATCGACTATGCGTCCTGGAGCCAGGCCGACCGTCTCGCCAAGGCGAAGGAGCTTCTCGCCGAGGCCGGCTACGGCCCGGACAACCCGCTCGACCTGACGCTGAACTACAACACCTCGGAAGCGCACAAGAAGATCGCGATCGCGGTGCAGCAGTTCTGGAAGGGGATCGGCGTCAACCTCACGCTCAACAACATGGAGTGGAAGGTTCACACCGACAAGATGCAGAACCAGGACTTCGAGATCGCACGCTACGCCTGGTGCGGTGACTACAACGAAGCCTCGACCTATCTCGACCTCTTCACCTCGTACTCCGGTCACAACAACGGCAAGTTCCTGTCTGCGGACTACGACAAGCTGCTGAAGGACTCCAAGACGGCCGAGAACCCGGCCCCGCTCTACAAGGAGGCCGAGCAGATCCTCGCCGCCGAAATGCCCTTCGCGCCGATCTACCAGTACACCGAGGTTGAGATGATCAAGCCCGACATGCGCGGCATGAGCCTCAACAACCTGATGCAGAACTGGTACGTCAAGGACATGTACCGCGTCGCCAACTAAAGGCGGCATCCGGGGCGCGTCCTGACCGGGCGCGCCCTCACCTTTCGGCGGGATCCGGACCCATGCTTTCCTATATCGCCAAGCGCCTGGCCATCGCGGTGCCGACGCTTCTGTTGCTCATCATCATCTCGTTCCTCCTGATGCACGCCGCGCCCGGCGGCCCGTTCACGCAGGAACGCGCGCTGCCGCCGCAGGTGCTGGCCAATCTCGAGGCCAAGTACGGGCTCGACCAGCCGCTCTGGCGTCAGATGGCGAACTATGTCTGGGGCATCGTCGCGCATTTCGATTTCGGCCCGTCCTTCATCTACAAGGACCGTACCGTGAACGAGATCATCGCGCAGGGCTTCCCGGTCACGCTGACCTACGGCTCTCTGTCCTTCGCCCTAGCGGTCCTCGTCGGCGTCTCGCTCGGCGTCGCCGCCGCGATCCGGCACAATACCTGGCTCGACTACCTCGCCGTCGGCGTCTCGATCGGGGCGCAGGTGCTGCCGAACTTCGTCATGGCGCCGATCCTCGTTCTCGTCTTCACGCTCTGGCTGCGCTGGCTTCCGGGCGGCGGCTGGGAAGGCGGCGAATGGCAATACATCATCATGCCCGTCGTCGCGCTCTCGACCTCATTCATGGCCTCGATCGCGCGGATCACCCGGTCGTCGATGCTGGAAGTGCTGAACTCCAATCACATCCGCACCGCCCGCGCAAAGGGCCTGCCCGAACGCAAGGTGATCCTGCGCCATGCGCTGAAGCCGGCGATGCTGCCGGTGATCTCCTATCTCGGACCGGCCTTCGTGACGATGATCACCGGGTCGGTCGTCGTGGACATCTACTTCTCCACCGGCGGCATCGGGAAGGCCTTCGTCGACAGCGCGCTCAACCGCGACTACGCGGTGATGATGGGGGTCACGATCCTCGTCGGCGCGCTCACCATCCTCTTCAACCTCGTGGTCGACATCCTCTACGCCTGGATCGACCCGAAGATCCGGTACTGAGCCATGGTCGTAGACACAATCAAGATGAAGAGCCTGAGCGACCGGCTCGCGGCCGAAGAGGTCAAGGGCCGCTCGCTCTGGGCCGATGCCCGCCACCGGTTCCTGCGCAACAAGGCCGCCGTCGTGGGGCTGGTCATCCTGTTCCTGATCGGCCTCTTCGCGATCTTCGGCAATTACGTCGCCGCCTGGTCGAACGAGGAGCTCGACTTCACGGTGATGGGCCAGGTGGCCGATCTCGGCGGGCCGTCGCTCTCGAACGGCCATTATTTCGGCACCGACGACCTTGGCCGCGACCTCTTCGCGCGCACGGTACAGGGCACGCGGATCTCGCTCATGGTCGGCATCGTCGGCTCGCTGATCGCGGTCGTCGTCGGCACCCTCTACGGCGCCACGGCGGGCTATGTCGGCGGCCGCGTCGACAATATCATGATGCGCACCGTCGATATCCTGATGTCGATTCCCTACATGTTCGTGCTGATCCTGCTCCTCGTGATGTTCGGCCGTTCGATCGCCATGCTCTTCATCGGCATCGGCCTCATCTCCTGGCTCGACATGAGCCGGATCGTCCGTGGCCAGACGCTCAGCCTCAAGCACAAGGAATTCATCGAGGCCGCGCAGGCCACCGGGGTTCCGAGCTTCACCATCATCTGGCGCCACATCGTGCCGAACCTCCTTGGCGTCGTTGCGGTCTACGCGACGCTCCTCGTGCCGCTGATGATCCTGACCGAGAGCTTCATCTCTTTCCTCGGCCTCGGCGTGCAGGAACCGCTCACAAGTTGGGGTGCGCTGATCTCCGAGGGCGCGGGCACGATCAACTACGGCACGCTCTGGCAGCTCGCCTTCCCGCTCTTCTTCTTCATCATCACGCTCTTCGCCTTCTTCTTCGTCGGCGACGGCCTGCGCGACGCGCTCGACCCGAAGGACCGCTGACATGGCACTACTCGAAGTCCGCGACCTCGGCGTCAGTTTCGCGACGCCCGATGGCACCGTGAACGCGGTGAACGGGGTGAACTTCACCCTCGACAAGGGCGAGACGCTCGGCATCGTCGGCGAAAGCGGCTCCGGCAAGAGCCAGCTCTCGTTCGCGATCATGGGGCTTCTCGCGAAGAACGGCCGGGCGACGGGATCGGTGATGTTCGACGGGCGGGAAATCCTGAACGCGCCGCCCCATGTCATCAACCCGATCCGCGCCAACAAGATCGCGATGGTCTTCCAGGACCCGATGACCTCGCTCAACCCCTACATGCGGGTCGCCGACCAGATGGCCGAGGTGCTGATCCACCACAAGGGCATGGGCAAGTCCGAAGCGGTCCAGGAAGCCGTGCACATGCTCGATGCGGTGAAGATTCCCGACGCCAAGGGCCGCGTCGGCCTCTATCCGCACGAGTTTTCGGGCGGGATGCGGCAGCGGGTGATGATCGCGATGTCGCTCCTTTGCCGGCCGGAACTGCTGATCGCGGACGAACCGACGACCGCGCTCGACGTGACCGTGCAGGCGCAGATCATGACGCTGCTCGCCGATCTCCAGCGCGATTTCGGCATGGCGACAATCCTCATCACCCACGACCTCGGCGTGGTGGCAGGGTTCTGCGAGGACGTGCTGGTGCTCTATGGTGGCCAGGTGATGGAGCAAAGCCCGGTCGATCCCTTGTTCCAGACCCCGACCCACCCCTATACGCGCGGCCTCCTCCGGGCGATCCCGCGGGTCGACCACGAGGGCGAGGATCTCGACTCGATCCCCGGCAGCCCGCCCAACATGACGAACGCGCCGAGAGGCTGCCCCTTCGCGCCGCGCTGCGACTTCGCGGCCGACGACTGCCGCGACCACCTTGCCGCCCTCACCGAGTTCGCGCCCGACCGCTGGCGCGCCTGCAACCGCACGCTGGAGGAGCTTGCATGACCGAACCGCTGCTTCGCGTCGAAGACCTGCGCGTCACCTTCGAACTGAAACGCGCGGGCGACATGCCCTGGACGAAGCCCCGGCTTCTCCATGCCGTCTCGGGCGTGAATTTCGAGCTTTTCCCCGGCGAAACCCTCGGCGTCGTCGGCGAGTCGGGCTGCGGCAAGTCCACGCTCGCCCGCGCGCTGATCCAGATGGTGCCGGCGACCGGCAGGGCGGTCTGGCAGGGCAAAACCGACCTCCTGTCGCTCTCGCGGCGCGAGATGCTGAAATACCGCGCCGATATCCAGATGGTGTTCCAGGATCCGCTCGCGAGCCTCAATCCGCGCATGACCGTGGGCCAGATCATCGCCGAGCCGCTCAAGGTCCACAAGCCCGACCTCGACCGCGAGGAGGTCAAGACCCGCGTCAAGAAGATGATGGACCGGGTGGGGCTTCTCCCGAACCAGATCAACCGCTACCCGCACGAATTCTCCGGCGGCCAGTGCCAGCGGATCGGCATCGCCCGCGCGCTGATCGTCGAGCCGAAACTTCTCATCTGCGACGAGCCGGTCTCGGCCCTCGACGTCTCGATCCAGGCGCAGGTGATCAACCTTCTCGCGGAACTGCAACGCGACCTCGGCCTCGCGATGATCTTCATCGCGCATGACCTGTCGGTGGTGAAGCATATCTCCGACCGGGTCATGGTGCTTTATCTCGGCCGCGAGATGGAGGTGGCGACGAGCCGCGATCTCTATGCCGAGCCGCAGCACCCCTATACCCAGGCGCTTCTCTCGGCCGTGCCGATCCCCGATCCGGTCGCCGAGCGGGCGAAGGTGATGATCCCGCTCGAAGGCGACCTGCCCTCGCCGCTCTCGCCGCCGTCGGGCTGCGTCTTCCGCACCCGCTGCCCGCGCGCCGAGGCCCGCTGCGCGGACAAGGTGCCGGAACTGACGCTCGGCGACCACGGGGTGGCCTGCCACTTCCCCGGCCCGATGATCGGCGCGCGCAGGGCTGTGGAACCGGCCTGACGACTGCGCGCGGCGCGTCTAGTCGGGCGCCGTCGCCGCTTTCAGGAACGCGATCAGGTCGGCGCGGTCTTCCGGGGCCGCGATCCTCTGCATCGGCATCTTCGATCCGGGGATGAAGCGATCGGGCCCGAGGTCGAAGAGCCGGTCGATCGTGCCATCGCTCCAGACGATGTCGGAGCCTTCAAGCGTCGCGGAATAGCCATAGCCCGCGACCGTCCCGGCGGGCCGGCCAAAGAGGCCGTGAAGCGTCGGCCCGGCGCGGCGCCCGCCCTCGGGGCCGAGCGCGTGGCAGATCGAGCACTTGCGCTGGAACTGGCGCTCGCCGTTCGGCATCTCCTCTGGCGGGGTGAGAAAGCTCTGCCCGGAATCCTCGATCCGCACCCCGTCGAGATCGTCAAGCGGCCAGCTGTACATCGCGCTGTCGAGCCCGCCGGCATGGATGTTCGTTCCGTCCGGCGCGAAGGCCAGCGCCCAGACCGGACCTTTCAGCGTCGCGCGGAAGTCGTCGGCGATGCGCCACGCGGCGGTGTCCACGACCATGATGTAGCCCTGCGCATCGCCCGCGGCGAGCCGCTGCGAGCCTGCATGATAGGCCATCGCCAGGATCGGCCGCCGGTCGAGCGTGAAATCGGCCAGTTCCTCGCCCCCGGGCAGCTTCAGGATGCGGGTGCCGCCATCGACCGCACCGTAGGCGAGCCAGGTCTCATCCTTGTTCACCACGAGTGTGTTGATGCCGAACCCGTGCGCAACGAGCTGGCCGAGCGCGGCGCCGCTCGCCGCGTCCCAGAGCCGCAGCGTGCCGTCCGCCGAGGCGGTGTAGAGCCGCGCGCCGTCGGACGAGAAAGCGACATCGGTGACGCTGCTTCGGTGCCCGTCGATCACGACGGGATCGCTCGCGCCCGAGACATCCCAGATCCGCGCGGTGCCGTCCCAGCTTGCCGAGGCGATCCGCCGCCCGTCCGGCGCCACCGCGAGCCGCACGACCTTTCCCGCGTGCCGGTCGAGCTCGCGCCCCGCCCCGGTCGCTGTATCCCAGACCCGGACCGTGAAGTCGTCGCCCGCCGAGGCGATGCGCCCGCCGCCGAGATCGGCGACCGTGTTGACGGCCGCCATGTGCCCTTCCAGCCAGCGCGGCGCACCGTCGTGCCAGAGCCCGACGGAATTGTCGAAACTCGCGGTCAGGATCGTCCCGTCCGTGCCGGTCGCGATGCCCATGACTGGACCACCGTGACCTTTGAGCGTGAAGAACTCCTGCGCCTGCACACCAGAGGCCAGACCCCAGAAAGCGGCCGCGCAGAGCGCGGCCCGTGCGGGCATCCATCGGTCCACGGTCGTCGGCATCACCGCCCCCCGGCGTTCGCCCCGCCGATGCGCGCAGCACCCGGCCGGGCCGCGACACTATAGGCCGGGACAGGCCTTCGGGTCCATTGATCGGGCCACAAGCGGCGGCGTGACCTCAGCCCCGCACCACCCGCTGGGTCTGCACGCCGAGCCCCTCGACGGACAGCCGCATCACCTCGCCGCCCTTCAGATAGGCGGGCGGCTTGCGGCCCATGCCCACACCTGGCGGTGTCCCGGTCGCGATCACGTCGCCCGGCTGGAGCGACATGAAGCGGCTGACATAGGCGACGAGGAACGGCACCTTGAACACCATCGTCGCCGTCGCGCCGTTCTGGCAGCGCTGCCCGTCGATCTCCAGCCACATCCTCAGATTGCCGACATCGCCCGCCTGGTCCGGCGTCACCAGCCAGGGCCCGATCGGCCCGAACGTGTCGCAGCCCTTGCCCTTGTCCCAGGTGCCGCCGCGCTCGATCTGGTATTCGCGCTCGCTCACGTCGTTGACGACGCAATAACCCGCGACATGCGAAAGCGCATCGGCCTCATCGATATAGGCGCCGCCCTTGCCGATCACGACGCCAAGCTCGACCTCCCAGTCGGTCTTCTGCGAGCCGCGCGGCAGGATCACGTCGTCATCCGGCCCGTTGATGCACGAGGTCCATTTGTTGAAGATAACCGGTTCCTCCGGCACCTTCATCCCGGCCTCGGCGGCATGGTCGGCATAGTTGAGCCCGATGGCGATGAACTTGCCGGTGCTGCCGACGCAGGGACCGAGCCGGAGCCCCGCCTGTGGAACGCCCTCGACCAGCGGCAGCGCCGCGGGATCGAGTGCCGCGAGCCGCGCGAGGTTTTCGGGCAAAAGCGCCTCTCCCGCGACATCGGCGATAATACCGGAGAGGTCGCGCACCCGGCCCTCGCCGTCGATCAGACCGGGCTTCTCCGCGCCCTTCGCCCCGTAGCGCACCAGTTTCATGCGAGCCCCCCCTGTTTCGGCGCAGGCTGACCGGCGCGCCCGGTACGGTCAAGTCCGGATCGGCCGGCCTTGCGCTTCGCCGCGCTTCGCGCGAGGCTCGGGGTCCGGCCTCGGAGCGGCCGGATCCATCCCAGCGCCGAGGCAGCATGATTCCGGTTTTCGACGGCCACAACGATTTCCTCCTCAGGCTCCTGCGCGAGCCCGGCGACCGCGAGGCGATCTGGCTCACCGGAAACGGCAAGGGCCATCTCGACCTGCCGCGAATGCGGGCCGGCGGCCTCGCCGGGGGCTTCTTCGCGGTCTATGTCCCCTCGCCCGACGCCGAGGCCTCGCTCGACCTCGACGCGCTGATGGATGCCCCGCCCTACGACCTGCCCCTGCCCGGACCCGTCGGCGCGGATGCCGCGCAGCCTGTTGCGGCGGCGATGGTCGGGCATTTGATGTGGATGGAGCGCACCGGAACGCTCACGATCTGCCGCTCGGTCGATGATATCCGCGCCGCGATGGCGGCGGGAAGGATCGCCTCGATCCTGCATTTCGAGGGCGCCGAACCGATCGGCGAGGATCTCGACGCCCTGCATCTCTGGCACGCCGCCGGGCTCAGATCGCTCGGCCCGGTCTGGTCGCGCCCCACCGCCTTCGGCCACGGCGTCCCGTTCCGCTTCCCCGGCGAGCCCGACACCGGTCCCGGCCTGACCGAGGCTGGAAAGCGCCTCGTGGCCGAATGCGACCGGCTTCGCATCCTGATCGACCTCAGCCACCTGAACGCGAAGGGCTTCGACGATGTCGCGGCGCTTTCCGGCGCGCCGCTCGTCGCCACCCATTCCAACGCCCATGCGGTCACCCCCTCGACCCGCAACCTCACCGACCGCCAGCTCGCCGCGATCCGTGCCTCCGGCGGCATGGTCGGGCTCAACTTCGCAACCGTGTTCCTGCGTCCCGACGGCCGCCGCGCGTCCTTCGACGGCTGGGACCCGGTCCTGCGCCATCTCGACCACCTGATCGAGCATCTCGGCGAAGACCACGTCGGCTTCGGATCGGATTTCGACGGCGCAATGGTGCCGGAGGCGATCGGCGATGCGCGCGGCCTGCCGCGGCTTCTCGAGGCGCTCGCGGCACACGGCTATGGCGAGGCGCTGATCCGCAAGCTGGCGCATGAGAACTGGCTGGCGGTGCTGGACCGGACCTGGAGTCGATGACCGCCCCGGTCCTCGACAACGAGCGCGCGCGGCGGCTCTTTCTCGACCGTCACGCGCTTCTGGAGCCGCCCTCCGGACCGGCGCGGGGCGAGGCCCTGATGGCGCTGATCCACCGGCTCGGCTTCGTGCAGGTGGACAGCATCAACACGGTCGAACGCGCCCATCACATGATCCTGTGGTCGCGCCGCCATAGCTACCGGCCGGCGGATCTCAAGCGCCTTCTGGAACGCGACCGGGCGCTCTTCGAGCACTGGACCCACGATGCCTCGGTCATTCCGGCGGAGTTCTTCCCCTACTGGAGGCTCCGCTTCCGCCGCGACGCCGAGCGCATGCTCGCCCGCTGGACCGCGTGGCAGGGCGCCGAGTTCCACGACAAGGTCGAGGACGTGCTGGACCATATCCGCTCGGGCGGCCCCTGCGGCTCGGGTGAGGTCGGAACCGACGAGCAGCGCGGCAAGGGCGGCTGGTGGGAATGGCATCCCTCGAAGACCGCTCTGGAATACCTGTGGCGGACGGGTGCGCTTTGCGTCTGCCACCGCCGCAACTTCGCCAAGGTCTACGACCTGACCGAGCGTGTCCTGCCCGACGCCCACCGGCTGCCGGAACCGGCCGAGGCCGCAACCGTGGACTGGGCCTGCAGCGCCGCGCTCGACCGGCTGGGCTTCGCCACCTCGGGCGAGATCGGGGCGTTCTGGGATCTGGTGACGCCGCAGGAGGCGAAGGACTGGTGCGACCGCGCGCTGGCGCGGGGCGCGATCGCCGAGGTCCGGATCGAGAACCACGACGGCAGCCTGCGCCGCTGCCTCGCCCGGCCGGGTCTCGACGACGCCGCCGCCGCGCTGCCCGCCCCGGCGAACCGCATCCGCATCCTCTCGCCCTTCGACCCCGCGCTGCGCGACCGCAAACGGGCCGAGCGGCTCTTCGGCTTTCACTACCGGATCGAGGTCTTCGTGCCCGAGCCGCAACGCCGCTTTGGCTACTATGTCTTCCCGGTGATGGAGCGCGACCGGCTGATCGGCCGGATCGACGCGAAATGCCTGCGCGCCGAGGGCGTGCTTGCCGTCACCGCCTTCTGGCCCGAGGCGGGCATCAGCATGGGCGCGGGCCGGCTGGCCCGGCTCGAGGCCGAGCTTGCCCGGCTCGGACGCTTCACCGGCTGCCAGGAGGTGCGCTTCTCCGCCGGCTGGCTGCGCGCGGCCTGACGGGCGAAAACCGACGCCGCCGTACGTCGGCATCGGAACAGACGATGGCCACCGCCGTTCCCCACTTTACTTGGGGAAACGGAGGCGCACATGGATCATGTCGTAAGCTATCGCAAGGGCGTGGGGCTGGTGCTCTTCGCGGCGGTCCTGTGGTCGCTCATGGGGCTCGCGATCCGCTCGCTCGGCGATGCGGGGACATGGCAGGTGCTGTTCTACCGCTCGCTCGGCATGGCACCGGTGCTCTTTCTGACCGTCGCCTACCGCTCCGGCGGGCGCCCGTTCCAGCGCATCCGCGCCGCGGGATGGCCCGGTTTCATCGGTGGCTTCGGTCTCGTCTTCGCCTTCGCGGGCGCGATCTACGCCATCCAGTCGACAACGGTCGCCAACGCCGTCTTCCTCTTCGCCGCGGCACCGCTCTTCACCGCGGTCATGGCCTGGCTGATCCTGAAGGAGCCGGTCCGCCGCGCGACCTGGGGCGCGATCGCGCTCGCCGGGATCGGCATGTTCGTGATGGTCCGCGAGGGCCTTGCCATCGGCGCCGGCTGGGGCAATGTCGCGGCACTCTTCTCGGCGGCGGGGTTCTCCGCCTTCACCATCGCGCTCCGCTGGGGCCGGGTCGCCAACATGCTGCCCTCGGTGCTGATCGGCGGCGTGCTGTCGGTGATCGTCGCGGGCGCGGTCATCGCGCTCCGCGGCGAAAGCTTCGCCCTGCCCCCCCGCTCCATCGCCATCGCGATGCTGATGGGGGCGGCGCTCCTCGGCTTCGGGCTCGCAATCTACACCACCGGCAGCCGGGTCGTGGAGGCGGCCGAACTCGGGCTTCTCACGATGGCCGAGGTGATGCTGGCGCCGGTCTGGGTCTGGCTCGTCCTCGGCGAAAGCGCGAGTTCTGGCACCTTCATCGGCGGCGCCGTCCTTCTCGCCGCCATCGCCTTCAACGCCGCGACCGGAATGCGCCACCGCCCGCCCGCACTGACAACCTGAGGGACGGGATCTGGGCGCGGCTGGCCATTTCGCGACACCCGCAAGCGTCGAGACACGTCCCCGCCTCACGGCTCCAACGTTGTCGCGAGCGGCGTACCGTGTCACAAAATCTCATCCGGTCCTCAGATAGGGATGGCGGCGATGCGGTTTGATTTCACGGACAAGCGCGTGCTGGTCACCGGGGGAACGCGGGGCATCGGCCGCGCGACCGCCGAGGCGTTCCTCGAAGCTGGCGCGAGGGTTGCCGTCAATGGCCGAACGCCCGCCTCCACGTCCTCGGCGATTGCCGCGTTGGGAAGCGGGGCGAGGCTCGTCTCCGCTCCTGGAGACGTGGCGACGGCCTCGGGATGCAAGGCGATCGTCGACGCGGCCATCGAGGGGCTTGGCGGGCTCGACATGCTGGTCAACAGCGCGGGTGTCGGCGATTCAGGCCCCATCGAAGAGATCGACGAGGCCTTTTGGGACGAGATGCTCGCGGTGAACCTCAAGGGAACGTTCTTCTGCATACGCTGGGCGCTCGGGGCGCTGCGCGAAAGCAAGGGCAATATCGTCAATGTCGCCTCGGACGCCGGCCTCATGGGCGATGTCGGGAGTGGCACCGTCTATTGCGCGTCGAAGGGCGGCGTCGTGAACATGACCCGCGCCATGGCGCTTGAACTCGCGCCCGATGTCCGGGTGAACTGTGTTTGCCCCGGTTACGTCGACACCGACATGGTGCGCCGTGATGGCATCGACCGGGCCGCTGATCCGCTGGCGGCCGAACGGGCGCTCATCGACTACGCGCCGTTGAAGCGCATCGCGGCACCCAGCGAAATCGCCACCTCGATCCTCTACATGGCGTCGGACGACGCGCGTTTCGTGACGGGTGCCGCGTTCCAGATCGATGGCGGATCAACGGCGGGACAGTGAACCAGACCGGAATGATCCGCCGGCGCCGACTTTCGCAGCGGCATGCTCACTTGGAGCGGCGGAAGAACCTGGCCCTTGCGTATAGCTCCTCCAGCCGCTTCATCCGCGCCTGCGTCTCCTCCCAGGTCAGGCTCTGGATCGCGGCCATCAGCGTCTCGACCAGAACCTGGATCGCCACGGTCGAATCCCAGGCCGAGGGCGCCTCGATATGGGCCGAGAGCCGATAGCGTGCCCGCTCGGCGGCGGGGGAGACCCACTGGTCGGTGATCAGCACCACCTCGGCGCCCTGATCGGCGGCCATCTCGACGAGGGTGAGCACGTTGTTTTCGTAGCGCCTGATGTCGAAGGCGAGGAGCACATCGCCAGGGCCCATGTCGATCAGGGCGGGCGGCCAGGCGTTCGATGTGTCGGAGATCAGCGCCACGTCGCGGCGGATGACCTTCATGTGGGTGACGAAGTAATCCGCCATCGCATGGGTGATCCGCCCGCCCATCGCGAAGATCTTGCGGTTCTTGTCGGCCATAAGCCCCGCGACGGCATCGAACTCGGCATGGTCGATCTGGCCGAGCGTGGCCTGCAGGTTGCCCACGACGGCATCGGCGAAGCGGTTGAGGATGTGGGTGTCGGGCACGCCGCCGGCCCAGCGGTCATGCTTGGCGATGGGCGAGATCAGCCGCTCCTCCACCTCTGCCCGCACCACCGTCTGGAAATCCGGATAGCCCTTGTAGCCGAGCTTCTGCACCAGCCGCACCACCGTCGGCGTCGAGACTTCGGCCCCCTTGGCGAGCGCCGTGATCGAGCCCAGCACCGCCACCGGATAGTGCCGCGTGATGTGCGAGGCGAGCTGCCGCTCGGCCCGCGTCAGCCCGTCGAAACGCGCCCTGATCTGCTGTTCGACGGTCTTTGCGGCGCCGGGCATCGTCGGTTCTCCCCCCCTCAGCGCCGGGCGCTTGCCGGCAGAGAAAGTAAAGATCGTAACAGAGACCACAGTCAAGAAAATATCTTGACAGAAACGCGGTCATCGGAGGAGCCTTGAACAGGGAGTCGGGGAGGATTCCGGGACGATGACGGGGGCGACAGCCAAGACCCTTCCGGTCGTGATGACCGAGAACCGCGAGGCGCGCGGGCCATTTCTCATCGTTTGCGAACATGCCTCGAACCACTTCCCGGCGGCGTTCGGGACGCTCGGTCTCACGCCCGAGGCGCGGTCGGCGCATATCGCGTGGGATCCGGGCGCGTTCAACCTCGCGCGCGGGCTGTCGAAGGCCCTCGACGCGCCCCTGGTCGCGGCCAACCTCTCCCGGCTCGTCTACGACCTGAACCGCCCGCCCCACGCGGCGGGCGCCATGGCGGAAAGAAGCGAGGTCTATGACATTCCCGGCAATGCGGACCTTGCCGAAGCCGAGCGGCTCAGGCGCACGGAAGCCATCTACCTGCCCTTCCACGCCGCCCTTCATGCCGAGATCGCCCGGCGGCTCGCCACCGGCCGGCCCCCGGTGATCGTCACCGTCCACAGCTTCACGCCGGTGTATTTCGGCCAGCACCGCAACGTCGAGCTCGGCGTCATCCACGACGCCGACCCGACCTTCGCCACGGCCGTGCTCGCCGAGGCAAAGGCGCTCACCGGGCTCGACTGCCGCATGAACGAACCCTATTCCGCCGCCGACGGCGTGACCCATACGCTGCGGCTCCAGGCGACGCCCTACGGGCTGCACCACGTCATGCTCGAAATCCGCAACGATCTTCTGGCCGACGATCTCGCCGTCGCGGCGATGACCGACGGGCTTGCCCCGGTGCTCGCCGCGGCGCTGGCGCGGATCGGCGCCGGCACGAACAGGAAGGCAGCAATCTGACATGCCGAGTTGGACCCGGACCTTCGTGCGCTACGTCGACGCCTTCAACTACCGCGTCGGGCGCTTTGCCATGTACCTCCTGTTCGTGCTGATGGGCGTGATGCTCTGGTCGTCCTTCGCCCGCGCCGCATTCACCCCGGCGATCTGGACCGACGAGATGGGGCAATTCCTGCTCCTGGGTTATTTCATGCTCGGCGGCGCCTATTCGCTGCAACTCGACAGCGCGGTCCGGATGGACCTCTTCTACAGCCGCTGGCGCGACCGTACCAAGGCATTCGTCGACGTGATCACCATTCTCGGGCTGATCTTCTACCTCGGGGTCCTGCTCTACGGCGCGGTCGAGAGCACCGCCTATGCGATCGAGACAGGCGAGACCCGGCGCGGTCTCTGGCGGCCCTACATGTGGCCGGTCAAGACCGTCATGTGCGTGGGCATCGTGATGATGATCCTGCAATGCACCTCGATCTTCTTCAAGGATCTGGCGAAACTCCGCGGCGAGGACCTGTCATGACCCCGAACATGATTGCCATGTCGATGTTCGGCGCGATGCTGGTCCTCCTGTTCTCCGGCCAGCGCATGTTCGGCATGATCGGCTTCGTCGCCGTCGTGGCCGCACTCTGGCTCTGGGGCGACCGCGGCGGTTACGACATCGCCTTCGCCCAGTCGATCAAGTTGATGGGCTGGTTCCCCCTGATGACGCTGCCGATGTTCATCTTCATGGGCTATGTGCTGTCGGAAAGCCGCCTCGCCGACGATCTCTACCGGATGTTCCACGTCTGGTTCGGTCCTGTCCCCGGCGGGCTCGCGATCGGGACGATCTTCCTCATGGTGCTGATCTCGGCGATGAACGGGCTCTCGGTCGCGGGCATGGCCATCGGGGCGACGATCGCGCTGCCCGAGCTTCTGCGCCGCAACTACGACAAGCTGATGGTGACGGGCGTGATCCAGGCGGGCTCCAGCTTGGGCATCCTCATTCCGCCCTCGGTCGTCCTCGTCCTCTACGCGATGATCGCGCGGCAGCCAGTCGGCAAGCTCTGGCTAGCGGGCGTGCTGCCGGGGCTGATGATGGCGGGCCTCTTCATCCTCTACATCTGGATCCGCTGCAAGATCACGCCCTCGCTCGGCCCCGTCCTGTCGCGCGAGGAGCGCGCCGAGGTCACGCGGGCCGAGAAGATCCGCCTGCTCGGCGCGGGCTTGATGCCGCTCGCCATCTTCCTCGCGATGATGGTGCCCTTCGTGACGGGCTATGTCCGGCTCGTGGAAAGCTCCGTCATCGGCGCTCTCGCCGCAGTGCTCGCCGCAGTCGCCAAGGGCCGCATGACCTGGGCCGTGTTCGAGACCTCCGCCCGCCACACGCTGGCGATCTCCTGCATGTTCCTCTGGATCATTCTCGCCGCGCTCGCCTTTGGCGCGATCTTCGACGGGCTCCGCGCCGTCGATGCGCTGAAGGGGCTTTTCCTCGAGGACCTGCACCTCAACCGCTGGACCGTGCTCATCATCATGCAACTCACGTTCCTCCTGATGGGCACCTTCCTCGATGACACCGCGATGCTCGTGATCGTCGCGCCGCTCTATGTGCCGCTGGTCGACGCGCTCGGCTTCGACCTGATCTGGTATGGTGTTCTGTACACGATCACCACGCAGGTCGCCTACATGACGCCGCCCTTCGGCTACAACCTCTTCCTGATGCGCGCGATGGCGCCGCCGGAGATCTCGCTCGCCGACATCTACCGCTCGATCATCCCCTTCGTCGGGGTGATGATCCTCGCCCTCGCGATCGTCATCGCCTTCCCCGAGATCGCGCTCTGGCTGCCCGAAACGCTTTACAAACAATGAGGCGGGTCAACCGCCCGAAACGAACCGCAACAAGGAGAAACGACCGATGACAACGAGACGCAAGTTTCTGACGGCCGGCGCCGCCGCCGGTGCCGCGACGCTCGCCGCGCCCGCCGTTCACGGACAATCGCCGATCAAGTGGCGGCTTCAGACCTATGCCGGCGCCGCGCTTGGTGAACATGTGGTGAAACCGGCAATCGACAGCTTCAACAAGATCGCCGCGGGTCAGATGGAGATCGAACTCTACTTCTCCGACCAGCTGGTGCCGACCGGAGAGCTGTTCCAGGCGATGCAGCGCGGCACGATCGACGCGGTGCAATCGGACGACGACTCGATGGTCTCGCCGACCGAGGTCACGGTCTTCGGCGGCTACTTCCCCTTCGCCTCGCGCTACTCGCTCGACGTGCCCGCGCTCTTCCACAACTGGGGCCTCAACGAGATCTGGGACGAGGAATACGCCAAGGTCGGCGTCAAGCATATCTCCGCCGGCTCCTGGGACCCCTGCAACTTCGCCACCAAGGACCCGATCAACTCGCTCGCCGACCTTAAGGGCAAGCGGGTCTTCACCTTCCCGACCGCAGGCCGTTTCCTCGCGCAGTTCGGCGTCGTTCCGGTGACGCTGCCCTGGGAGGATATCGAGGTCGCGGTGCAGACCGGCGAGCTCGACGGCGTCGCCTGGTCGGGCATCACCGAGGACTATACGGTGGGCTGGGCCGACGTGACGAACTACTTCCTGACGAACAACATCTCCGGCGCCTGGATCGGCCATTTCTTCGCCAACATGGACCGCTGGAACGAACTGCCCGAGCATCTACAGGAACTGGTGCGCGTCTGCTTCGACGCCAGCCACTACTACCGCCAGCACTGGTACTGGGCCGGCGAGGCGAAGCTGCGCGTCGATGGCACCAAGCTGCAACTCACCTCGATCCCCGACGAGGAATGGGCCCAGGTCGAGACCGCAGCCCGCGCATTCTGGGACGAGATCGCGGCCGAAAGCGAGACCAAGGCCAAGATCGTGAATATCTTCAAGGCCTATAACGAGGCGATGGACAAGGCCGGGCGGCCCTACCGCTACACCTGATCCATTAAGGTGACGATACGGGGCGCGGCGGACACGCCGCGCCCGATGAGGTTCGAGAGGGAGTGAAGACCGAATGCCCGCCAATCTGACTTTCGACGCGCTCAAGAAGGCAGTCGCCGCCGGCGAGATCGACACCGTGCTCGCCTGTTTCCCTGACATGCAGGGGCGGCTGATGGGCAAGCGCTTCGTCGCGCAGCATTTCGTCGAGAGCGCCTGGGAGGAGACGCATTGCTGCAACTACCTCCTCGCCGTCGATGTCGAGATGTACACCGTGCCGGGCTACAAGTCGGCAAGCTGGGAAAAGGGCTACGGTGACTACGTCCTGAAGCCCGACCTTTCCACGCTCCGCCGCGTTCCCTGGCTTGACGGCACCGCGATGGTGCTCTGCGACCTTCTCGACCATCACACGCATGAAGAGGTCGCCGTCAGCCCCCGCGCGATCCTCAAGCGCCAGATCGCCCGCGCCAAGGCGATGGGTTTCGACGCGATGATGGCGACGGAACTGGAGTTCTTCCTGTTCCAGGACAGCTACGACGCCCTAAATGACCGGAACTACCAGAACCTTCAGCCGCTCGGCCGCCACAACATCGACTATTCGATCTTCGGCACCACCAAGGAAGAAAGCGTGATGCGGGCGATCCGCAACGGGCTCTGGGGCGCCGGTATCCCGATCGAGAACTCGAAGGGAGAGGCCGAGGTCGGTCAGGAGGAGATCAACGCGAAGTATTCCGACGCGCTCGATACCTGCGACATGCACGCGATCATCAAGAACGGCGTGAAGGAGATCGCCCACCAACAGGGCCGCGCCGCGACCTTCATGGCGAAATACAGCCACGAACGCGCGGGCTCATCGAGCCATGTCCACCAGTCCCTGTGGAAGGGCGGCAAGCCCGCCTTCCGCGACGAGAAGGACCCGCATGGCATGTCCGATCTCATGCGCCACTACGTTGCCGGGCAGCTCGCTCATGCCCGCGAGATCACGGCCTTGCTCGCGCCCTACATCAACTCCTACAAGCGCTTCGTCGTCGGCATGTTCGCGCCCACGAAGGCGGTCTGGTCCTTCGACAACCGCACCGCCGGGTTTCGCGTCTGTGGCGAGAACACCAGGGCGATCCGCGTCGAATGCCGGATCGGCGGGGCCGATCTCAACCCCTACATGGCCTGCGCCGGGTTGCTGGCGGCGGGACTTGCCGGGATCGAGCGGAAGCTGGAACTTGAACCTGCGATCACCGGCGACATCTACCACGCGAAACGCGTGCGCGAGATCCCGCATACGCTCGGCGAGGCGGCGGCGCTGATGCAGAAGTCGAAGATGCTCCGCGCGGCCTTCGGCGACGAGGTGGTGGACCACTATGTGCGCGCCGCCCATTGGGAGATCGAGGAACAGAACCGTGTGGTGACGGATTGGGAAGTGCAACGGGGTTTCGAGCGGCTCTGACGCCGCAACCGGCGCGATGGGCGCCAAGCGAGGACAACATGACGAAGATGATCCAGTGCATCTCACCCGTGAACGGGCGGGTCTATGCAGAGCGTCCGGCCCTGACGCTCGCCGAGGCCGAGGCCGCCGTGGCGCGCGCCAAGGCCGCCCAGCCCGAATGGGCGGAGCGGCCGCTCGATGAGCGTATCGCGCTCGTCAAGGCGGGCGTCGCGCGGCTCAACGAGATGAAGCCGCAGGTGGTCGAGGAGCTTGCCTGGCAGATGGGCCGCCCCACCCGCTATGGCGGAGAGTTCGGCGGCGTCAACGACCGGACGAATTACATGTCGGAAATCGCGGCCGAGACGCTTTCGCCGATGGTGGTGGAGAACTCCAACCTCTTCGAGCGCCGGATCGAGCGCGAGCCGCACGGGCTCGTCTTCATCGTGGCGCCGTGGAACTACCCCTATCTCACCACGATCAACACGCTGGCGCCTGCGCTCATCGCCGGCAACGCGGTGATCCTGAAACACGCGACCCAGACGCTTCTGGTGGGCGAGCGGCTGGCCGAGGCCTTCCACGCCGCCGGTATCCCCGAGGACGTGTTCCAGAACGTCGTCCTCGATCACCACGTCACCGAGGAACTGATCGGCAGCCGCGCCTTCGGCTTCGTCAACTTCACCGGCTCGGTCGGTGGAGGCGCGGCGATGGAGAAGGCCGCCGCCGGCACCTTCACCGCGCTCGGGCTGGAGCTCGGCGGCAAGGATCCGGGCTACGTCATGGACGACGCCGATCTCGACGCCGCCGTCGACAGCCTGATGGACGGGGCGATGTACAATGCCGGCCAGTGCTGCTGCGGGATCGAGCGGATCTATGTCCACGAGAGCCTCTACGACGCCTTCGTCGAGAAGGCCGTGGCCTGGGTGAAGAACCTCAAGCTCGGCAACCCGTTCGAGGAGACGACGACGCTCGGGCCGATGGCGAACCGACGCTTTGCCGACACGGTGCGCAGCCAGATCGCCGATGCCGTGACGGACGGCGCCACCGCGCTCATCGACCCCGCGCTCTTCCCCGAGGACGACGGCGGCGCCTATCTCGCGCCGCAGATCCTCGTCGGCGTCAATCACGAGATGCGGGTGATGCGAGAGGAAAGCTTCGGCCCCGTCGTCGGCATCATGCCGGTGAAGGACGACGACCACGCCATCGCGATGATGAACGACTGCGACTATGGCCTGACGGTCTCGCTCTGGACCGCCGACAGCACACGCGCCGCACGGATCGGCCGGCGGCTGGAGACCGGAACGGTGTTCCAGAACCGCTGCGACTATCTCGACCCCGCGCTCTGCTGGACCGGCTGCAAGGATACCGGGCGCGGCGCGGCGCTCTCGCCCTTGGGCTTCCACTCGGTCACGCGGCCGAAATCCTATCATCTGAAGAAAGTGACGAAATGACCGCCCCCACCGCCAACTGGTCCTACCCGACCGCCGTCAAGTTCGGCCCCGGCCGCATCAAGGAGCTTGCCGACCACTGCAAGGCGGTCGGCATGAAGAAGCCGCTCCTCGTCACCGACAAGGCGCTCGCCTCGCTGCCGATCACGGCCGAGGCGCTCGACATCCTCGACGGAGCCGGCCTCGGTCGCGCGGTCTTTTCCGAGGTCGACCCGAATCCCAACGAGGCCAACATGGAGGCGGGGCTCAAGGTCTACCGCGCCGGCGGCCACGACGGGGTGGTCTGCTTCGGCGGCGGCTCGGCCTTGGACCTCGGCAAGATGATCGCGCTGATGGTCGACCAGAAGATCAGCGTCTGGGAGCTTGAGGATATCGGCGACTGGTGGACCCGCGCGAACCCCGCGACCATTGCCCCGATCGTCGCGGTGCCGACGACCGCCGGCACCGGGTCGGAGGTCGGCCGCGCCGGGGTGCTCACGAACTCGGCTACCCACAAGAAGAAGATCATCTTCCACCCGAAGCTCCTGCCCGCTGTGACGATCTGCGACCCGGAACTGACCGTGGGCATGCCGAAGTTCATCACCGCCGGCACCGGTATGGACGCGCTCGCGCATTGCCTCGAGGCCTATTGCAGCCCGTTCTACCATCCGATGAGCCAGGGCATCGCGCTGGAAGGCATGCGGCTCGTCCTCGAGAACCTGCCCAAGGTCTATGCCAACCCCAACGACCTTGAGGCCCGCGCCCACATGATGAGCGCCGCCGCGATGGGGGCGGTCGCTTTCCAGAAGGGTCTCGGCGCGATTCATTCCCTCTCGCATCCCGTTGGCGCGGTCTATGGCACCCACCACGGCACCACGAATGCGGTGGTGATGCCGATGGTTCTCGACTTCAACCGCGCCGCCATCGAGGACCGGATTGTAAAGGCCGCCGCCTATCTCGGCATCGAGGGCGGTTTCGATGGGTTCCGGGCGCGGGTGATGGATCTCCGCTCCGAACTCGGCATCCCGGCGAATCTCACCGCGATGGGGGTCGAGGCCGCTCGGCTCGACGAGCTGACCGAGATGGCGCTCGAGGATCCGTCCTGCGGCGGCAACCCGGTCGAGATGACGCGCGAGAACACCCGCGCGCTTTACGACGCCTGCATGTGAGGGTGTCCGGCCGGGGGCCGGACGGGCCTCCGGCGGGGATGCTTTTCGCAAGATGAAAGAGCGGGCCGCCGGGCCGCCCCGAGCCGTTTTTCATGCATCCGAAAAGGGCGACGGCCGCTTGGACCGTCGCCGTTTCGGAACCAGTGCACCGGCCGGTTGCTCCCATTCCCAGCGCGGACGTTGACAGTTAGAAGCTGTTGGCCTCATGTCGGAACAAAGGCTTTATCAGGGATGCCCACATGAAAATCGCGATGATCGGCACCGGATATGTCGGCCTTGTCTCGGGCGTCTGTTTTTCGGATTTCGGCCATGAGGTCATCTGCGTCGACAAGGATCCGCGCAAGGTCGAGATGCTGACCAACGGCGAGGTGCCAATCTACGAGCCCGGTCTCCAGGCGCTCATGGCCCGCAACGTTGCTGCCGGCCGCCTCGCCTTCACCGGCGACCTGAAGGCCGCCGTAAACGGGGCCGAGGCGGTCTTCATCGCCGTCGGCACGCCCACGCGGCGCGGCGACGGCCATGCCGACCTGACCTATGTGATGGCGGCGGCCGAAGAGATCGGCCGCGCGCTCACCGGCTATGCCGTCATCGTCACCAAGTCGACCGTGCCGGTCGGCACCAATGCCGCCGTGCGCGCCGCGATCGAGGCGGCCGCGTCCGAGGCCGATTTCGACGTCGCCTCCAATCCCGAGTTCCTGCGCGAGGGCGCCGCGATCGACGACTTCATGCGCCCCGACCGGGTCGTCGTCGGCGTCACCTCGGAGCGTGCGAAGAAGGTGATGGGCGAGATCTACCGGCCGCTCTTCCTGCGCGACTTCCCGATCCTCTACACCGATCTCGAGACCGCCGAGATGATCAAGTACGCGGCCAACGCCTTCCTCGCCACGAAGATCACCTTCATCAACGAGGTGGCGCGGCTCTGCGAGCGGGTCGGCGCCGACGTGAAGCAGGTCTCGAAGGGGATCGGGCTCGACGGGCGGATCGGCAACAAGTTCCTCCATGCCGGGCCGGGCTATGGCGGCTCGTGCTTCCCCAAGGATACCTCGGCGCTTGCCCGGATCGGGCAGGATCATGCCGCCCCCATGCAGATCGTCGAGACCGTGATCAAGGTCAACGAGGAGGTCAAGCGGCGCATGGTCGAGAAGGTGCTGGACTTGCTCGATGGCTCGGCGAACGGCAAGACCGTCGCCGTGCTCGGCGTGACCTTCAAGCCCAACACCGATGACATGCGCGACGCGCCCGCGCTGACGATCGTGCCGGCGCTGGTGGGCGGCGGGGCGAAGGTCCGCGTCGTCGACCCGCAGGGGCGGCGCGAGGGTGAACACCTCCTGCCCGGCGTGAGCTGGATGGACGACGCCTATGCCGCTGCGAAGGATGCCGATGTCGTCGTGCTCCTGACCGAGTGGAACGAGTTCCGCGCGCTCGACCTCGCGCGGCTGGCCGGCGCGATGGCGACGGCGCGCATGGCCGACCTGCGCAACATCTATTCGCCGAAGGATGCCGAAGCGGCCGGGTTCGTGGCCTATACCGGCGTTGGGCGCTGAGGCGCCGGTTCAGGTCAGGAACTTCGTCCGGGCCCGCGCGAAGCTCGCCGGCTCGGGCCGATCCGCGCGGGTGAACCCGTCCGGCACGCCGCGCCCGATCGCCGTCGTCACCGGCAGGACTCCGCTCCAGAGGTCGAGCGCGTGGTCGGCCTCGTCATCCACCGGCGGGCCGGAACGGACCTTCACCGTCATCACCTCGATGTCGAGTGCCAGCACGCCGGTGGCCTTCTCCTCCTGCGCCGTGTTGGCGCGGATCTCGTCATACCGGCCCGGCAGGAGATGCTCGGTGATGAGCCTGAGCGCCCGGTCGAACTCCTCGCGCCCGGTCACCTTGCGCGCCATGCCGTGGACGACGACGGAACGGTAGTTGACCGAGTGATGGAAGGCCGAGCGCGCCGCGACGATCCCGTCGAGCAGCGTCACCGTGAGACACATCGGCAGCCCTCCGGTACGGGCCACCGCCCGCGTCTTCGAGGCGCCGTGGATATAGAGCCGGTCGCCGTCGCGAGCATAGGCCATGGGAATGACCATCGGCCGGTCCTCGGCGATGAAGCCGACATGGGCGACAAGGCCCTGGTCGAGGATCGCATGGGCGACGGCCTCGTCCTCGACCTTGCGGTTGGGATTGCGGATGCGGGCATAGGCGGGGGGGCGGGTCATGGGCTCTCCTGTCTTGCGGTCCGGGATAGCCGCACTTATGGTTCTCTCAAAGGGCCAGAATCTGTAAGTTTCATGGAACCACTTGTCCTAACCGCGCTCTCCACGCCCGACCGCAACGCCGAAACCCCGCTGACGGTGCAGTTCTACCGAGACCTGCTGGAGGCGATCCGAACCGGCCGGGCGCGCGGACAACTCCCCTCCTCCCGCGCGGCGGCCGCGGCACTCGGGGTCTCGCGCAACACGGTGAACGCGGCTTACGAGCTTCTGCGTGCCGAGGGCGCGGTGGTGATCCGCCCCGGCGCCGCGCCGGAGATCCTGCCGCCAGCGGAAGCGGGGCCCGCGATGGGCGCGGCCGAGCAAAGCCCCGGCCCCAGTGCGCGCGGACATGCCTGGGCCGAGGAGCGACGCCGGAGCGGCGGCGGGATCATGGCGCCGGGCCATCCCGACGAGCCGCTCTTTCCGCGCGACGACTGGGCGATGCATCTGCGCCGAGCCTCCCGCCGCCGGCTCGGCGGAGCCTTCGCCTACGGGGAGTATTCCGGCCTGCCGGCTTTGCGCGAGGTCCTCGCCCGGCGCCTCGCGGCGGATCGGGGCATGCAGGTCGCCCCCGATGACATCCTGATCACGCCCGGCAGCCAGGCCTCACTCGCGCTCCTCGCGCTCGCGCTCGCCGACCCGGGCGACACCGCGCTGGTCGAGGAGCCGGGCTATCCCGGCACAAGGGCGGCGTTTCGCGGCGCGGGACTGTCCACCCTGCCCCTGCCGGTCGACACCGAGGGCGCCGATGTCAGCGCAGCCCCCCGCGCCCGGCTCACCTATCTCACGCCGGCGAACCAGTACCCGATGGGTCATCGCCTCTCGCTCCGCCGCCGGGCCGAGGCACTCGACCATGCCCGCATCTCGGACGGCTTTCTCGTCGAGGACGATTACGACAGCGAGTTCCACTGGCACGGGCGCGAGATCGCCGCCCTTCAGGGCTCGGCACCCGAGCGGGTGATCGCGCTCGGCACCGCCGCGAAGGCGCTGATGCCGGCGCTGCGGATCGGCTGGATCGTCGCTCCGCCCGGGCTCGCCGGGCCGCTCCGCGCCGCCCAGCGCAATCTCGGCCTCGCCGCCAATGTCCATGCCCAGGCGGCGCTGGCGGAGTTCATGGAGACGGGCCGCTACCGCGCCCATCTGCGCCGCATCGCCAAGGTCTATGGCGAACGCGGCCGGGCGCTCGCCGCAGCCCTGCGGTCCCTTCCGGGGATCGAGGTCGCGGACCCCTCGGGCGGGGTGCAGATCGGCTTTCGCCTGCCCGAGGGGCACGAGGCCTCGGCTCTGACCGCGCTCCACGCCGCGGGCTTTGGCACGGCTGCGCTCTCGGACTACTGCCTCGGCCCGCCGCAGGAGGGGTTGATCACCGGCTTTGCCGAGGCGACGCCAGACCGCATCGCCCGCTTCACCGCGACGCTGGGACGGGTCCTCGCGGCCCGCTGACGCCGCGCGCCCGTTTCAACGCCCGGTCGCGAACGTAGCGCGAAACTCCTCCCTGAGCAGGGCCTTCTGCACCTTGCCCATGGTGTTGCGCGGCAAGCCGTCGCGGATCGCGATATGTTTCGGCTGCTTGAACTTCGCGAGGCTCCCGCCGAGCGCCGCCCTGAGCGTATCGGGCGCTAGCTCCGCCCCGGCCTCGGGCACCACCACGGCCACGACGCCCTCGCCGAAATCGGGATGCGGCGCGCCGATCACCGCACTTTCCAGGACCCCCGGCAGCGCGTCGAGCGCCAGTTCCACCTCCTTCGGGTAGACGTTGAAACCGCCGGAGATGATCAGGTCCTTGCCGCGCCCGACGATGGTCACGTAGCCCTCCTTATCGAGGTAGCCGAGATCGCCGGTAATGAAGAAGCCGTCAGGCCGCAACTCCTCGGCCGTCTTTTCCGGCATGTTCCAGTAGCCTTGGAAGACGTTCGCCCCCCGGACCTCGATCGTGCCGATCTCGCCTTGCGGCAGCTCCGCCCCGGTCCCGTCGCAGACCTTGAGTTCCACCCCCGGCAGCGGAACCCCCACGGTGCCGGCCCTGCGCTCGCCCTCATAGGGGTTCGAGGTGTTCATGTTGGTCTCGGTCATGCCGTAGCGTTCGAGGATGCGGTGCCCGGTCCGCGCCTGCCATTGCCGGTGGGTCTCAGCCAAAAGGGGCGCCGAGCCGGAGATGAAGAGCCGCATCCCCGCGACCAGATCGCGCGTCAGGCGCGGATCGTCGAGAAGCCTTGTGTAGAAGGTCGGCACCCCCATCATGGCCGTCGCGTGCGGCAGGTGGCGGATCACCTCGCCTGCATCGAACTTCGGCAGGAAGATCATGCGCGCGCCCGCCAGAAGCGCCACGTTGGTCGCGACGAAAAGCCCGTGGGTGTGGAAGATCGGCAGGGCGTGAAGCAGCACGTCATCGGCGGTGAAGCGCCAGTAGTCGACGAGGACCTCGGCATTCGACAGGAGGTTCGCGTGGCTCATCATCGCGCCCTTCGACCGCCCCGTCGTGCCGGAGGTGTAAAGAAGCGCCGCGAGGTCGCCCGACTCGCACGGGACCACCGGCAGGGGCTCGGCGCGGATCGCGGCCTCGGCGAAACTTCCGGTGCCGTCGGCGTTCAGTACCGCGAGCGCCGCCCCCGCCGCCTCTGCGACCGGCGCCAGAGCCGCCTCGGACGCCCCGTCGCAAAGAAGAAGCTTCGCCCCCGCATCGGTGACGAAATACGAGACCTCGGCCGCGGTATAGGCCGGGTTCAGCGGCAGGAACACCACGCCCGCCCGGATCGCCCCGGCAATGACGGCGAGCATGTCGGGGCTTTTCTCCAGCTGCAGCGCCACCCGGTCGCCGGGCGCGAGCCCCGCCGCGACCAGCGCGCCCGCGAACCGCGCCGCACGCGCGGCAAATGCCGCGTGGCTGACCCGCCCCCCGTCCGGCAGGATCAGGAAATCTGCCCCGCTGCCCTCGTGCCGCCCGAACAGCGCATCGTAGAGATGATTGCCCATCGCCCGCCCCCGCGTCTTCATCTTGCTCCAAATATCCCCGCCGGAGGCAAGAATCTAGCGCGCCGACCGCCCCGGGATCAGACTGAGACAGAAGATCGCGGCGGCCGCGGCGACGATCGACGGCCCGGCCGGCGTGTCGAAGCCGAGCGAGGCCCAGAGCCCCGCCAGGACCGCGACGATGCCAAGCCCGACCGCCCAGGCCGCCATCGCCTCGGGCGTACGCGCAAAGGCGCGCGCGCTCGCCGCCGGGATGATCAGCATGGCCGCGACGAGAAGCGCGCCGACGATCTTGATCGCCACTGCCACCACCAGCGCCAGCGCCAGCGTCAGCACCAGCTTCTCGCGCCGCGGATCGAGCCCGGCGGCCTGCGCCAGTTCCTCGTTCACGGTGGCGGTCAGAAGCCGGTTCCAGCGCCAAGCGAGGAGCGCCAGCACAGCCGCCGCGCCACCCCAGATCCAGACCAGGTCGCCCCGCGTCACCGACAGGACGTCGCCGAAGAGATAGGCCGAGAGGTCGACCCGCACTCCCTTGAGGAACGAGACAGCGACCAGCCCGAGCGCGAGCGCTGAATGCGCGAGTACGCCGAGAGCAGTATCGGCGGTCCGGCCCCGCCCGCTCAGCCCCGCCACCGCAAGCGCCATCGCGAGCGCCACGACGCCGGTGCCGAAGGCCACCGGCAGCTCGGTCGCCAGCGCCAGCGCGACGCCGAGCACCGCGGCATGGGCGGTCGCATCCCCCATATAGGCCATCCGCCGCCAGACGACGAAGGCTCCCAAGGGTCCCGCGGCCAGCATCAGGCCGATCCCGGCCAGGGCCGCCCGGATCAGGAAATCGTCAGGCATCCTCGGCCTCATGCGCGTGATCGTGGTGGTGATGATGGTGCGGCCCTTCGCCGTGGTCATGGTCATGGTCATGCTCATGGCGATAGAGCGCCAACGCCCCGCCGGTGCCGTGACCGAAGAGCGCCCGGTACTCCGGCGCCGCCGACACGACCTTCGGCGCACCCTCGCAGCAGACATGGCCATTGAGACAGATCACCCGGTCCGAGGTACTCATCACCACATGCAGGTCATGGCTGACCATCAGCACCGCCGCGCCGCTCTCCTGCCGCACCTCCTCGAGAAGCCGGTAGAAGGCGGCCTCGCCGATCTGGTCGAGGCCCTGGGTCGGCTCGTCGAGGATCAGGATCTCGGGCCGGCCAAGCAACGCCCTCGCCAGGAGCACCCGCTGCAACTGGCCGCCCGACAGGGCCGACATCTGCCGCGCCCCGAGCCCGCCGACGCCGGTCCGCTCCAGTGCCGCCGCGGCCTCGGCATCGGCGACGCGGCGCGGCAGCGACAGGAAGCGGCGCACCGTCAGCGGCAGCACCGGATCGATCTGCAGCCGCTGCGGCACGTAGCCGATCCGCAGCCCTGGCCGCCGCACGACCGCGCCCGCCGCCGCCGGCTCGAGCCCGATCAGCGCCCGGACCAGCGTCGACTTGCCCGAGCCGTTCGGCCCGAGGATCGTCACGATCTCGCCCGCCCGCACGGCGATGTCGACATCCCGCAGCACCGGGAGCGCCCCGTGGCGGACCGCGAGGCCGCGCGCCTCGATCAGGGTCATGCCGCCGTCTCCCGGCAGGCCGGGCAAAGGCCGAGCGCCTCGATGTTCATCCGCTCGACCGAAAAGCCGATCGTCGTGGCGGCGCTGTCCATCGCCGCCCGCACCGCCTCGGCCGGGGCTTCCGCGACCGCACTGCAGGAGCGGCAGATGAAGAAGGCCGGGCTGTGCGCCTCGCCCGGATGCATGCAGGCGGCGAAGGCATTGAGCCGCCGGATCCGGTGCGCGAGCCCCTGGTCGACGAGGAAATCGAGCGCCCGGTAGGCCACCGGGGGCTGGTTGCCGAACCCGTCCTCGGCGAGCCGCTCCAGCACCTCGTAGGCCCCCATCGCGCGATGCGATTCGAGCAGGATCTCGAGCGCCCGCCGCCGGACCGGCGTCAGCCGGGCACCGCGGTCCGCGCTCACCGCCTCGGCGCGGCGCAGGACATCGCCAGCACAATCCGCATGATCATGGGCCTCGAAGGCGAGGCCCGGGTCGGAGAATCTGCGCGGATCGGTCATCTGAGGGGACTTTCGGGTTGACATGTTATGCTATAACATACAAGACACCCACCCGAGCCGCAATCCCCGATGGATCCCCGATGCGCCTGACCGTGCCCCTTCTCGCCGCCCTGACGCTCGCGGCCACGCCGCTCAAGGCCGGCCCGCTCGCGGTCGTGACCGACATCCCGGTCGTGCAGTCGCTGACCGCGCTGGTGATGGGCGATCTCGGCACGCCGGCGCTGCTTCTGGAGGCCGGGGCCGATCCGCATGACTTCCAGCTTCGCCCTTCTCAAGTTCGCGCGCTGCAGAGCGCAGAGCTCGTGATCTGGGTCGGGCCGGAGATGACCCCCTGGCTCGAGCGGGCACTCGCCGCCGCCCCCGAGGTCACCACGGTATCGCTCCTCCACGACAAGTCCACGCATCTGCACCATTACGGCGAAGAGCCGACCACCGAGGTATCGCATGCGGATCACGGATCGACGCACAGCGAAGACGCGCACGGCGCGGAGGGAATCGACCCCCATGCCTGGCTCGACCCCGACAACGCCGCGCTCTGGATCGGTCTGATCACAGACGCGCTCGTGGCCCGTGATCCCGGCAATTCGGTCGCGTACCGGGCCAATGCCTCGCTGGCGCTGATGCGGATCAAGACCATCGACCAGGCGCTCGCCAAGCGCCTCGCCCCGCATGGCGACGCGGGCTTCGTGGTTGCCCATGACGCCTACGGTTACTTCGCCGAGCACTACGGGCTGACGGTCACCGCGAGCCTCGCGTCGGGCGACGCGCACGAACCGGGCGCCGCGCATCTGTCCGAGGTGCGCGGCCACCTCGAAGCCGGCGTGGCGGACTGCATCTTCGCCGAGATCGGGCGCGACCCGGCCCCGGTCGAGACACTCGCCGAGGGCACGCCGGTCCGGATCGGCGCACCGCTCGACCCCGAAGGGCGCGGCGAGGCGACCGGGGCGGAACTCTACCCGGCGCTGCTGCAAAACCTCGGCACCGCCATCGCCGACTGCCTGGATGCCGACTGAGGCGGCTGGGACGGGTCGTTGGCTCCGGGCAGTTAGCCGTTCGGTCTTCTGCCCATTGTGATATTCGGAATTTGCGCGGCGCGAACCCCAAGGCTACGCTTGGCTTGCGAATGTGTTCGGGAATGGGTGACCGCATGCCTGCATATCTTATCGCCGACGAGACAATCACGGACCCGGCCGTCTTCGAAGAGTATAAGCGGGCGGTTTTGCCTTTGATCAGCAAATACGGCGGGCGCTTCCTTTCTCGTGGAGGAGATCTGGAAGTACTGGAGGCGGGGAGAGATTGGACGCCCGATCGCATGGTCATTATTGAGTTTCCCAGCATGGCGGCGCTCAAGGAATGGTACAACTGCGCCGACTACGCGCCGGTTCGGGACATTCGCTTCCGCTCGGCCACAAGCACTTTGGTCGCGCTCGATGCCGGTTCGGCCGGTACAGTTGCCTGATCGGGAAGTGCGACACGGCTGCGGATCGAAACGCTAGCGGTCAAGCCTGGCTTCGAACCAACGCGCAACCGATCTTCGTGCGAGGCCGCGCAGTGTACGACATGCGGGGCATTGCAGAGGCAATCACCTGTCCAAGATTGCCGAGCGCGTTCAAGGCCACGTCGTCTTCCGCATGTACCAACCGCTGAAAAGGGGAGACTTGCTATGGAGCTGATCAATCATTGCAGCCAGCCCCGCCGCGAATGGCGTCCAGGCGTTTTGACGCGCATGCGCGTCTCGGCGCTGACGGACGCCTCGGCGCTTTCAATCTTTGAACAGTGGTGTGAGCCAGGACTCGGCGCCCCCACCCATTGGCATCCGGCCGAAGAGGTTCTGACGGTGTTGTCCGGCGTGGCCGAGATCTGGATCGACGGCGAACGGGTTCGTGCGAATGCAGGTTACTCAGCGCTGATACCTGCGAAACGACGCCACGGGTTCCGCAATTGCGGCGACGGCGAACTGCACATGTTGGCCGTTCTCGCTTCGCCCATATTCGAAGCGCAATTTGATGGAAGCACAGAGGTCACACGTCGCTGGATGCCGGGAAGCGAGGTGTAAGCCGCGCCAGCCGAGACCGGGCGGACAATGGGACGGAACGCGTCCCATTGCGGACCAATACGCCGAACGGCCAAGACAAACCCCGGCGCGGGGCCGGGGTTTTCAGCGGATCACTTGTCGTCGTCTTCGTCGTCGTCATCGCCATGCGGCAGGTTGAAGAAGCTGTCGGCATTGGAATAGTCTGCCGGGTTCTTCTCCTCGTCGTCCTCTTCGGACTTTGACAGCGAGAAGTTCTCGAGCCCCGCGATCGACGAGGGGATCTTCGGCTCGGTCGACATGCCGAGCGACTGCTCGGTCGATACCAGCTTGCGACGCTCGTCGTCGGTCATCACCGAGCCCTCGGCGGCGCGCTTCTTCGCGGCCTTCTGGACGGCGGCGTCCAGTTCCGACTGGCGGCAGAGGCCGAGCGCTACCGGGTCGATCGGCGTGATGTGGTTGATGTTCCAGTGCGTCCGGTCGCGGATCGAGGCGATGGTCGGCTTGGTGGTGCCGACGAGCTTGCCGATCTGGGCATCCGCGAGCTCGGGGTGGAACTTCACCAGCCACAGGATCGCCGCCGGCCGGTCCTGCCGCTTCGACAAGGGCGTGTAGCGCGGACCCCGACGCTTCTCCTCGCCCACCGAGGCGGGGTTGAACTTCAGCTTCAGCTTGTGCAGCGGGTTCTTCTCGCCCTTCTCGATCTCGGACGCGTCGAGCTGGCTGTTGGCGATCGGGTCGAATCCCTTGACGCCCGCGGCCACGTCGCCATCGGCGATGCCCTGCACCTCGAGCTCGTGCAGGCCGCAGAAATCGGCGATCTGCTTGAAGCTCAGCGTCGTGTTGTCCACCAGCCAGACGGCCGTGGCCTTGGCCATGAGCGGTTTGGTCATAGGCGTCTCCTTTACAAATCTCTCCCGCGCCGGGAAAACGGCCGCGACCCTCGGGCCGCCTTTCCTCGTTTTCGGGGAAGTTCAGCGGCTATATAGTCCTTCCGGGCAAAGGAGGAAAGAGAAAATGCGCTGGCTTGCCGCCCTTGCCCTGCTGGCCGCACCAGCCCTCGCCGAGGGCGAGCCGGCGGGCGCGTTCGACTACTACATCCTGTCGCTCTCCTGGTCGCCAGGCTATTGCGCGCTGGAGGGTGACGCGCGCGGCGACAAGCAGTGTGATCCGGGCCAAGCTTTCAGCTTCACCCTGCACGGGCTCTGGCCGCAGTTCGAGAGCGGCTGGCCGAGCTACTGCCGCACCGCCGAGCGCGATCCCTCGCGCCGCGAGACGCGAGCGATGGCCGACATCATGGGCTCGGCCGGGCTCGCCTGGTATCAGTGGAAGAAACATGGCCGCTGCTCGGGCCTCGCCCCGGACGCCTACTTCGACACCGCGCGACGGGCCTACGGGCAGGTCCGGATCCCAGAGCTGCTGGCCCGGCTCGACCGCGACCTGCGCCTGCCGGCGGAGGTCGTCGAGGAGGCCTTCATCGAGGCCAATCCCGGACTCGCGCCGCCGATGATCACGATCACCTGCAAGGCCGGGCGGATCCAGGAGGCGCGGATCTGTCTCACGCGCGATCTCGGCTTCCGGCCCTGTGGCGCCGACGCGGCGCGTGACTGCCGGATGCCCGGCGCGCTGCTGGAGGCGGTGCGTTAAGGCATCTGGTGCGGGACGATGCTCATGTGAACCTCTGGGGCTCCCAAGAGACCTGAGGTCCGATTCCGATTCTTCATGGCAGCGATGAGGAGAGACAGAAGCGTAGGGCGCTTTCGATCGGCCTGCGGTAACGGGCGCGGGTGTCGTCAGGGCCACCCTCAAGAGGCTGCTCCGTCGAGTTCGACATGTCTGCCTTAGGGTTGAGTCGAAGCGTCCCATTCACCCAAGTATTTATGGTAAAATTGAAAATTGCTCCGGGACGGTCCCGGCGCAGGAATAAGAGGATTCATCCTCGGGGGGGATATCATGACCGCTAGGACAGCGAGCGAGCTGCGCGAACTCATCAGGGGCGACGTGATCGTTCCGGACGACGCGGAGTTCGAAGCGGCCCGCAAGGTTCACAATGGCATGATCGACAAGCGTCCGGCGGTCGTCGTGCGCGTGGCGAATGCCGGCGACGCGATGACGACCGTCAACTTTGCCCGCGACAATCGCCTGGACCTGTCGGTTCGCGGCGGCGGGCACAGCGGACCGGGGTTCGGCACCAATGACGGCGGGGTCGTGCTGGACTTTTCCCGCATGCGCGGGGTCCGGGTCGATCCGGTCGCCCGGACCGTCCGGGCGGAGGGCGGCACGACCTGGGGCGATTTCAACGCCGCGACGCATGCCTTCGGGCTGGCCACGACCGGCGGCGTGATCTCGACAACCGGCATCGCCGGGCTGACGCTCGGAGGCGGCATCGGCTATCTGTCGCGCGGGCACGGGCTGTCGCTCGACAACCTGATCTCCGCCGACGTGGTGACCGCCGATGGCAGGATGGTGATCGCGAGCGAGAACGAGAATGCCGACCTCTTCTGGGCGCTGCGCGGCGGCGGCGGAAACTTCGGGGTCTGCACCTCGCTCGAATACAAGCTGCAGCCGCTCCAGAACGTCTACTGGGGGCCGATGTTCTACGAGATCGAGGAGACCGAGAACATCTTCAAGTTCTACCGAGACTACATCAAGACGGCCCCGCGCGAGATGGGCTGCTTCCCGGCGTTCCAGATCGCGCCGCCGCTGCCCTTCATCCCGGAGAACCGGCACGGCGACATGTTCGCCGCCATCGTGGCCTGCTGGTCCGGTGACCCGGCGGAGGGTGAGCGCCAGTTCAAGGCGTTCCACGAAGTCGCCGAGGTCAAGGCCGAGATGGTCGGCCCGTTGCCCTACCCGGCGATCAACGGCGCCTTCGACGGGCTGTTCCCGACCGGCATCCGCCAGTACTGGAAGGGCAACTTCGTCAAGGAGTTGACCGACGAGGCGATCGCCGCCCATGTGAAGCACGGGCCGAACGCGCCGACCGTCAGCTCGACCATGCACCTCTACCCGATCGACGGCGCCTGCCAGGATGTGGCCGCCGATGCTACGGCCTTCGGCCACCGCGACGCGAACTTCTCCATGGTCATCATCGCCGCCTCGGACGATCCGGCGCATGATGCCGCGCATACCAAGTGGGTGCGGGATTACTCGGACGCCGTGGCGCCGCATTCCGAGCCCGGCGGCTATATCAACTTCATGGACGACGACGACAGCGGGCGGGTGCAGGACAACTATGGCGGCAACTACGAGCGGCTGGTCCAGATCAAGCGCCGCTACGACCCCGACAACCTGTTCCGGATCAACCAGAACATCGCGCCCTGACCGGGGGCGCTTCCGGTACGCGCCCTGCCCCCGGAGCTCCGTTCGCGGAGCCCCGGGAGGGAAGCGTTTCTTTCGATCGCGAGGGCATCGACTGTCGCGGTCGGCGCCCCGCTCGCCTCAGTGGCGGCGGCGCAGGGTTTCCGGGCGGCCGGGGAGTGACAAACGGGCGTCGCCGCGCGCGCTCCGGGCGATCACCTTGCCCTTGGCGATCACCGCGAGGCGGGCGGCGCGGAGTCTCAGCGCCTCGGTCGGGCTGGCGGCGTCAAGGATGACGAGCGAGGCGACGTCGCCCTTCTTCAGCCCGTAGCCCTGAAGCCCCATGATCCGGGCGTTGGCATTGGTCACCATGTCGAAGCAGCGCGCCATCTCATCCGGATGGGTCATCTGCGTGACGTGGAGCCCCATGAAGGCGACGTCGAGCATGTCGGCGGTGCCGAGCGAATACCATGGGTCCATGACGCAGTCCTGACCCCAGCCGACGGTGATGCCGTGGGCCTGCATCTCCTTCACCCGCGTGAGGCCCCGGCGCTTCGGATAGGTGTCGTGGCGGCCCTGAAGGGTGATGTTGATCAGCGGATTGGGGATCGCCGCCATGCCGCTTTCGGCCATCAGGGGCAGGAGCTTCGAGACGTAGTAATTGTCCATCGAATGCATCGAGGTGAGATGCGAGCCGGCCGCCCTGCCCTTCAGCCCGTGGCGGGTGACCTCGCGCGCCAGCGTCTCGACATGGCGGCTCATCGGGTCGTCGGTCTCGTCGCAGTGGAGATCGAGCATAAGACCGCGCTCGGCGGCGATGCGGGCGAGGTCGGCGACGCTCTCGCGGCCCTCCTCCATCGTGCGTTCGAAATGCGGGATGCCGCCGACGACGTCGACGCCGCGGCCGAGCGCGCGGATCAGGTTCTCGCGGCCCGTCTTGGTGCGGTAGAGCCCGTCCTGGGGAAAGGCGACGAGCTGGAGGTCGATATAGGGGGCGACCTTCTTCTTCACCTCCAGGAGCGACTCGACGCCGCGCAGATGATCGGGCGTGGTGTCGACATGGGAGCGGATCGCGAGAAGCCCCATCGAGGCCGCCCAGTCGCAATAGGTGAGCGCGCGGGCGACCATCTCCTCGACCGTCGCGATCGCGCGGAGTTCGCCCCAGAGTGCTATGCCCTCAAGGAGCGTGCCGGAGGCGTTCACCCGCGGGATGCCGTAGGAAAGCGTCGCGTCCATGTGGAAATGCGGATCGACGAAGGGCGGTGAGACGAGGTCGCCGGTGGCGTCGATCACCTCCTTCGCCCCGGCCTCCACCCGGCCGGTGGCGGCGATGCGGTCGCCGGCGATGGCGATGTCGGAGACCGTGCCGTCGGGGAGCGTGCCCCCCTTGATCAGAAGGTCGAACATCTAGCGTTCCCCCTTGTTGAACGGGACCATCAGCGCGGCCGGCACCTCGGCGCGGCGCGACATCAGGATGAGGGCGAGGATCGATAGGACGTAAGGCACCATCAGGAACACCTGGTAGGGCACGACCGCGCCCATCGGCGTCTGCTGGAGCCTGACCTGCAGCGCGTCGAAGGCGGCGAAGAGGAGCGCGCCGAGGGCTGCCTTGCCGGGCCGCCAGGCGCCGAAGACGACGAGCGCGATGCAGATCCAGCCGCGGCCGTTGACCATCTCGAAGAAGAAGGACGAGAAGGCCGACATGGTGAGGAACGCGCCGCCCACCGCCATCAGGCCGGAGCCGACGATCACCGCGCCCATGCGGATCGCGGTGACGGAGAGGCCCTGCGCCTCGACCGAGGCCGGGTTTTCGCCCGCGGCGCGCAGGGCGAGGCCGAGCGGCGTGCGGTAGAGGGTGAAGGCGACGACGGCGATGAGGGCGAAGGCGAGGTAGGTGAGCGGGGTCTGGGCGAAGACGGCCGGGCCGATGAGCGGGATCTCCGAAAGGTAGGGGATCGCGAAGGGCTGGAAGGGCGTGATCTTCGGCGGCGAGGTGACTTCGGGAAGCGATATCCGGTAGGCGAAGCTCGCGCTCGCGGTGGCCAGAAGCGTGACGCCGAGGCCGACGACATGCTGGCTGAGGCCGAAGGGCACGGTGAGCGTCGCGTGGAGGAGGCCGAAGAGCATGCCCGCCAGCATCGCGACGAGGACGCCCGCCCAGAGCCCCGCGCCGAGATAGACCGCCATCCAGCCGGCGAAGGCGCCGATCACCATGATCCCCTCGATGCCGAGGTTGAGCACCCCGGCGCGCTCGCAGATCAGCTCGCCCAGCGTGGCGAAGATCAAGGGCGAGGCGATGCGGACGGCGGCGGCCCAGAAGCTCGCGGTGAGGAGGATGTCGAGGATCTCCATCAGCGCCACCTGATCCGGGCGCGGGTGAGGCGGAGCGCCAGCACCATGGTCAGGAGCGCGGTCGCCGTCAGGATGTCGGCGATGTAGGTCGGCACGCCTGCGGCGCGGCTCATGCTGTCGGCGCCGACGAAGACGCCGGCGACGAAGAGCGCGGAGAGCACCACCCCGAGCGGATTGAGGAGCGCCAGCATCGCGACGATGATGCCGGTGTAGCCGAAGCCCGGCGAGAGGTCCAAGGTGAGGTTGCCCTTCAGCCCCGCGACCTCGGAGAAGCCCGCAAGTGCCGCCAGCCCGCCGGAGAGGAGCGCGGTCTTGACCATGACGCGGCCGACCGGGATGCCGGCGAAGCGCGCGGCCTCGGCGTTGAGGCCGACGGCGCGGATCTCGTAGCCGAGCGTGGTGCGGGTCTGGATCACCCAGACCGCGATGGCCGCGAGGATCGCCAGCGCGAAGCCCCAGTGCAGGCGCAGCCCGTCGACGATGCGCGGCAGGCGGGCGGCTTTCTCGAGCGCGGGGGATTTCGGCCAGCCCATGCCCATCGGGTCCTTCATCGGCCCTTCGAGGAGGTAGGAGACGAAGAGGAGCATGATGAAGTTGAAGAGGAGCGTGGTCACGACCTCGTCGACGCCGAGGCGGGTCTTGAGGAGCACCGGGCCGAGGAGGACGAGCGCGCCTGCGAGCATCGCGGCGAGCGCGATAACGGGGAGGAGGAGCGCCGAGGGCAGCGGCAGCGCCCCGGTACCGAGGAGCACGGTGACGATGGCGCCCGCGTAGAGCTGGGCCTCAGCGCCGATGTTCCAGAGCTTCGCTCGGAACGCCACGGCGACGGCGAGGCCGGTGAAGATGAGCGGCGTCGCGCGGCTCAAAGTTTCGAGAAGTGCAAATTTCGACCCCGCAGCGCCCTTCAGGATCAGCCCCAATGTTGCAAAAGGATTAGCACCTGCAAGGAGCGCGAGGAGCGAGGCGACCAGCACGGTGAGCGCCAGCGCGGTGGCGGGCAGGCCGAAGCGGCGGAGCGCCGTGGGATTGGCGATCGGCTCAAGCCGCATCGGCGCCTCCGTCGAAGCCCTGCCCCGCCATCCAGATCCCGAGCTCGGCCGGGGTCTTGGTGCCGCGCGGGAAGGCGGGCGAGAGCCGGCCCTCGTAGATCACATGGATGCTGTCGGAAAGCGCCATGATCTCGTCGAGGTCCTCGGAGATCAGGAGGACCGCCGCCCCTCGGTCGCGGGCGGCGATGAGCTGGCCGTGGACGAAGGTGACGGCACCGATGTCGAGGCCCCGGACCGGCTGGTTGGCGAGGATGATCTTCGGGCCCGCTTCGAGCGCGCGGCCGAGGATCAGCTTTTGCATGTTGCCGCCGGAGAGGAGCCGGATCCGCGCCGAGGGTCCGGGGCAGCGGACGTCGTAGGTGTCGATGATCTTCCGCGCGAAGCCCTCGGCGGCGGCCCAGTCCATCCAGCCCTTCCGGCTGTAGGGGGCGGCCTCGTAGCTTTCGAGAACCGCGTTCTCGGTCAGCGAGAAATCGGCGACGGTGCCGGTGCGGTGGCGGTCCTCGGGGATGCGGGCGATGCCGGCGGCAAGGGCGGCGCGCGGCGACCAGTCGCCATGATGCGGCGGGGTCAGGTCCATCGTACCGCTGGCGGGTTCGTCGAGCCCGCCGATGAGATCCGCAAGCGCGGCCTGACCGTTGCCGGAGACGCCCGCGAGGCCGGTGATCTGGCCCGCGCGGAGCGTCAGGTCGATGCCCGCGAGCCCCGGCGCATTGCCGCGCCGGGCCGTCGTCACCCGCCGCAACGTCAGGAGCGGGGCGCCCGGGTCACGCTCTGCGAGTTTCGGCGCGGTGATCTCGGCGCCGACCATCATCTCGGCCAACCTGTGGCGGTCGGTGTCGGCGGTCGCGACCTCGCCCGCGAGGCGGCCGTGGCGCAGCACGAGGACGCGCGAGGAGATCGCCATCACCTCGTTCAGCTTGTGCGAGATGAAGATGACCGAGAGGCCGAGTTCAACGGCTTTCCGCAGCGTCTCGAAAAGCGCCGCCGTCTCCTGCGGGGTCAGCACCGCTGTGGGCTCGTCGAGGATCAGGATGCGGGCATCGCGGTAGAGCGCCTTGAGGATCTCCACCCGCTGGCGTTCGCCGACCGAGAGCGCGCCGACGCGGGCGTCGGGGTGGACGGCGAGGCCGAAATCGGCGGAGAGCTTGGCGACCTTCGCCCGTGCCGCCCCGGTGTCGAGCCGAGGCGAGAGCAGCGAGCCGGTGCCGAGGAGGATGTTCTCCAGCACCGTCATATTGTCGGCGAGCGTGAAGTGCTGGTGCACCATGCCCACCCCCGCCGCGAGGGCGGCGCGGGGATGGCCGGGCGGCAACCGCCGCCCGAACACCTCGACGGTTCCCGCATCGGCGGTGTAGTGGCCGAAGAGGATGTTCATCAGCGTGGTCTTGCCGGCGCCGTTCTCGCCGAGAAGGGCGACGACCTCGCCCTTCCGCAGCTCGAACGAGATCGCGTCGTTGGCGAGAAGCGCCCCGAACCTTTTGGTGATGCCGTCGAGGCGGAGGACGACCTCCGCCCCCTCGCCCCCAGCCATCAGGAGGACTTCGGCTCTTCGTCGTTGATCTCGACGGTGAAGCTGCCGTCCCTGATCGCGGCCTCGCGCTCGGCCACCAGCGCCATTGCCTCGGCGGGCACCTTGCCCTCGAACGTGCCGAGGGGGGCGAGCGAGCAGCCGCCTTCCTTGAGGAAGGAATAGGTGCCGTAGTTGTCGGCCTTGAAGCTGCCGCCGGCGACGGCGGCGAGGGCGGCGTTCAGCGTCGGTTCGAAATGCCAGAGCGCGGAGGCGACGACGGTCTCGGGGTAGTCCCCTTGGGTGTCGATCACGTTGCCAACGGCGAGGATGCCGCGTTCCTGAGCCGCGTCCGAGACGCCGAAGCGTTCGGCATACATGAGGTCCGCGCCGTTATCGATCATCGCGAAGGCGGTCTCCTTGGCCTTCGGCGGGTCGAACCACGAGCCGATGAAGCTCACCTGGAAGGTGGCGTCGGGCTTCGTCTCGCGCACGCCGGCGATGAAGGCATGGATCAGCCGGTTCACCTCGGGGATCGGGAAGCCGCCGACGACGCCGATATTTCCCGACTGCGTCATCGCGCCGGCGATGATGCCGGAGAGATAGGAAGCATCCTGGATGTAGTTGTCGAAGACGGCGAGGTTCGGATGCGCCTCGTCATGGAGGAACGACGAGCCGAGGAGAAACGCCGTCTCGGGATATTCGTCGACGACCTCGCGCGCCTCCTGCTCGACGCCGAAAATCTCGCCGATGATGAGCTTTGCGCCCTGCTCGGCATATTCGCGCATGACGCGGGGATAGTCGGTGTTGGTGACGTTCTCGGTGAAGGTGTATTCGGCGCCACCGGCCGCGACGGCGGCCTCGGCGGCGACATGGATGCGGCTCACCCATTGCTGTTCGACCGGCACGGTGTAGATGCCCGCGACCTTGATCGGGTCGGCGGCGAGAAGTCGTTTCGGCAGTCCGACGATCCCGGTCGCGGCGACGGCGCCCGCACTCGCCATGAGGTGCCGCCGGCTCAGCCCGGCCGGCTTGATCCTTCCAGTCATGTTCAACTCCCTGTCGGTTTGTTGCACTCCCTCGCGAAAATTTTTATCAATTGGTAAAGTTTTTTCAGATTCGCGCAAGAAAATTCTAAGCCAGCGGCGGCAAAAGGGAATGCCGGTCTTGGGCCGCGCATTCCGGGCCGCGACCGGCCTGCCCGCTCAGACGCCGACATAGGCGGCGAATTGCGGCGCATCGGCGCGAAGGCCGGCCGCCGGGACGGTTTCGGCGACGCTGCCGCCCGTCATGAAGGCGATGCGGTCGGCGACCGACAGGGCCGCATCGACGCGCTGCTCGACGAGGATCGTCGCGACGCCGGTTTTCTTGAGCGCCACCACGGTGTCTCGGATCAGCGCGATCATCGAGGGCTGCAGCCCCTCGGTCGGCTCGTCGAGAAGGAGGACCTTTGGCTCGAGGCAGAGCGCGCGGGCAATGGCGAGCATCTGCTGCTCGCCGCCCGAGAGCGTGCGCGAGACTTGCCCCATTCGCTCGCGGAGCCGGGGAAAGAGCGCCAGCACCCGGTCGCGGGTGCGGGCGTCGCGCTTGCGGGTCATCAGGCCGATCTCGATGTTCTCGGCCACCGTCAGGTCGCCAAAGAGCCGCCGCCCCTGCGGCACATAGCCGACGCCCTGGCGCGGCACCTCGTGCGCGGGCAGGGTTTCGAGCCGGGCGCCGTCAAGCACGATGGTCCCGGCGCTGGCGCGGAGCTGACCGATGATGGTCTTGAGCGTGGTGGACTTTCCCGCACCGTTCCGGCCCATCAGGCAGAGGACCTCGCCCGCCGCGACGGAGAGGGAAAGCCCGCGCAGCACCTGGACGGCGCCGTAGCCCGCCTCGATCCCCTCAAGCCGCAGCATGAGGATCCCCCAGGTAGGCCGCCTGCACCGCCTTGTCGGCGCGGATCGTCTTCGGCGTGCCGGTCGCCAAGACCTCGCCGAAGTTCAGCACAGTGATACGGTGAGCGAGGTCCATGACCACGTCCATGTTGTGCTCGATGAGGAGCACCGTCGCCTCCGGCACCACGCCGCGCACGATGTCCTTGAAGGTCTCGATCTCGCCTTGCGCGAGGCCCTGCGTCGGCTCGTCGAGGATCAGGAGCTTTGGCTTCAGCGCGAGGCCCATCGCCACTTCGAGAAGCCGCTGGTGGCCGTAGCTGAGGGTGCCCGCGATCTGGTCGGCGCGCGCCTCGAGCCCGACGCGGGTCAGCGCCTCGGTCGTGTCCTCGGCAAGACGGCGGGAATGGCGGCTCTGGACCGCGAGGGCGACGTTGTCGAAGACCGTGAGCGCGCCGTAGACTTGGGTGATCTGGAACGTATAGGCGATGCCCGCGCGGACGCGGGCATGGGCGGGGGTGCGGGTGATGTCGCGCCCGGCGAAGCGGATCGTGCCGGACTGGACCGGGATGCGGCCCGAAAGGAGGCTCACGAAGGTGGTCTTGCCGGCGCCGTTCGGGCCAATGAGGGCGTGGATCTCGCCCTCCTCAAGGTCGAAATCCACCCCGTCGACGGCCTTCAGCCCGTCGAAATGGCGGGTGAGCCCGCGCGCCTCCAGAAGCGTCACGGCAGCCATCTGAGCCCCCGTTCGCGGAGCGTGCCGAGGATGCCCTTCGGCGCGAAGAGGATGAGCAGGACCAGAGCCGCGCCGGTGACGAACTGGTGGGCGTCGGTCACCGAGGAGGCGTAGTCGATGAGGTAGAACATCAGGAGCGCGCCGAGGAACGGGCCGATCACCGTGCCCGCGCCGCCGAGAAGGACGTAGAGAAGCGGCAGGATCGAGTATTGCACCGAGGCGAGGCTCGCCCCGGCATAGCCGAACATCAGCGCGTAGGCCGCGCCGGAGAGGCCGGAATAGAGGCCGGAGATCGTCAGCGCCGCGAGCTTCACCGTGAACGGGTTGTAGCCGAGCATGCGGCTTCGCTCCTCGTTCTCGCGCATCGCCACCATGATCCGGCCGCGCGGCGAGCGGGCGAGCCAGAGGTTGACGAGAAGGGCGGCCGCGAAGAGCGCGAAGGCCACGAGGTAGCGGGTGTTGTCGTCGGAGAGATCGAGGCTCCCGAGCATGCGGCCGGCCTTGGGGATCACGATCCCCTCGTCGCCGCGGGTGTAGCTGCCGAAGTAGAGCACCGTCAGGTAGCCCGCTTGCGCGAACATCAGGGTCACGATCATGAAGGCGACCCCGGCGGTGCGGAGCGCGAAGAGGCCGAGCGCGAAGGCGACGAGCCCCCCGGCGGCGAGCCCGGCGATCAGGCCCGTCGCCGCCGTCCCGTCGGCATGATAGGCGAGAAGCCCGGCGGCATAGAGCCCGGCGCCGAAGAAGAGCGCGTGGCCGAGGCTCAGGAGGCCGGTGTAGCCGAAGGCGATGTTGTAGCCCATCGCGTAGATCGCGAGCACCATGATCCGGGCGATGTTGGTGTGGTGATAGGCGGGTGCCGCGACATGGAACGCGAGAAGTGCGGCGAGGAGGCCGAGGTGGAGGAGAAGCGCCCGGTCGAGCTTCATGCCGCGCGCTTTCCGAAGAGGCCCTGCGGACGCAGGACGAGGATCAGCGCGACGGCGAGCGTGGCCACGATCTTGGCGAGCGTCGGCGCGAAGAAGGTGGAGATGACGCCGTCCGAAAGCCCGATGACAAGGGCCGCGACAAGCGTGCCGCGCAAGCTGCCCAAGCCGCCGATGATGACGACGATGAAGGACAGGAGCAGAGGATCGCCGCCCATCAGGTAATGCGCCTGCTGGATCGGCACGATGAGGACGGCGGCGATGGCGGCGAGCCCCGCCCCCATCGCGAAGACCCCGGCATAGACCCTGTCGACATTGATGCCGAAGGCCCGCGCGGTGTCGCGGTCGATCTGGGTGGCCCGCATGATCAGCCCGGCGCGCGTGTGCCTGAGGATCAGCCAGACCGCCAAGAGCACCAATGCCGCCGCGGCGACAACCGCGAGCTTGTAGCCGGAATAGCCGAACCACGGCAGCTGGATGCGGAAGTTCAGCGGTGCCGGGACCGGGCGCGCGTCGGGGCCGAAAAAGCTCAAGGCCGCCTGTTCGAGGATGTAGAGGAGCCCGATCGTCGCGACGATGGTCGCCTCGGGCTCGTAGTTCAGCCGTTTCAGGACGGCGGTATCGGCGGCCGCCGCGATCGCGCCGACGATCAGCGGGCAGAGGACGATCGCCACCGCGAAGGACAGAGCCGCCGGCCCCGGCACCCATTGCGACACGAACCACGCGAGCACCGCGCCCAGCATGAAAAAGGCGCCATGGGCGACGTTCACCACCCGCATGATGCCGAACACCAATGACAGGCCGGAGGCCGTCAGCGCGAGGACCGCGGCGGTGACGAGGCCCTCCATCAGGGCGAGAAGCAGGAAGGGTCCGAAATCCACGCACAAATCGGGCGGGGATTACGCCCCGCCCGTCCCGGTATCAGAAGCTCATCGTCGTGTAGTCGACCTCGTCGGGATAGAACCCGTCCTCCATCGAGGTCTGGTGGACGCGCACGAGCTTGCCGCCCTCGACCTTGGTGATGGACTGGAGCCCGAAGGCCTGGTGGGTCTTGCCGTTGAAGACCTTCGGCCCCTGCGGATGCGCCTGTCCTTCGGCGAAATCGGTCATTGCCTCGATGGCTTCCACGATCTTCTGCCGGTCGGCGGGGCCGGTGTATCCCGCCGCCTCCATCGCATGCTTGATGACGAACAAGGTCTCCCAGGTCGAGAACATGTGGGCGTAGGTCGCGATATCGGCGGGGTCGGAAACCGAGGCGCCGTTGTCGTCGACGCCCACCGCCTCGCGGTAGAAGGTCTCGTGCTCGGAGGCATCGGCCTGCTTGTAGCGCGGATGGCCTTCCCAGAAATGCGAACCGTCGAGGAATTCGAGGCCGGGGGAGTTGATGTCGACGGCCTCAAGCGAGTCGATGAAGCCGAAAAGCTGCGGCCGGTCGCCCGAGCCGTAGAATTCGCCCAGTTCCTTCACGAAGGTCAGGACGGCGGGGCCGACCATGACGTGATAGATCACCTCGGTTTCGGAGGGGATCTGCGGGAAGTAGCGGGTGAAGGAGGTCTCGGTCGGCGGGATCGCGATCTGCTGGATCACCTCGCCGCCCTGCGCGGCCATCGCGGCGGTGAAGAAGTCGCGGTGATCGTGGCCGAAGGCGAAGTCGGGGAAGATCATCGTGACCTTCTTGCCGAGGTTCGAGGAGACGAAGGGCGCCATGCCCTGGACCTGGCTCTTCACGTCGGTGATGCCGGGCTGGAGCGTCCAGCGGTTGAGCATGCCGCTCGCCACATGATGGCCCTCGGAGCAGACGAGATAGGGCACCTTCAGCTCGCCCGCGCGCGGGGCCGAGCCGATCACGACGTGGGAAAAGAGCGTTCACATCACCAGATCGCAGTTCGACTGGGTGGTGAGTTTCTCCACCACTTCCGCGCCGCGCTTGGGGTCGGTGCCGTCATCCTCGAAGAGGATCTCGACCGGGCGGCCATTGATGCCGCCGGCCTCGTTCAGCACCTTCAGGGCGGCCGAGGCGGTGCGCTCGTACCAGCGGCCGTAGGAGGCGCCGATGCCGGTGCGGTGAAGTTGGAAGCCGATGCGGATCGGCTCGGAGGACTGCGCCAGGACGAAGCGCGGGACGGCGGCGAGCGCGCCGGCGCCGGCCATGCCCTTGAGGATCGTGCGGCGGGTCGGGGTCGTGGTGAACGGTCTTCCGGTCATGGGACATCTCCGCTGTTGGATCTGGCGCGTTCTGGCCGCGCGCCCGGGTCTCGTGCGAGATCGGAACACGGGAAGTGCCCCGAATGCAAGGATTTCTCATCCGACCGCCGGGGCGGAGAGCAGCCAGAGGCCAAAGACGGTGTAGCCGACCATCAGTGCCGTCATCGGCAGGTGGGCGCGAAACGAGTGCCCGCCGGCAATCCGTTCGGAGAGTTTCATGCCGATGAGGACGGCGAGGAGATGCGCGCCGAGGATCGTCGCGAACTGGGCGATCCAGATCATGCGGACCCCGGCGCGGGTCGCGAGGAAACCGAAGGAGACCCAGTGCTCTGAGAGGCCGAGAAGCTGCCAGCCCCGCGCGAAGGGGTCGTTCAGCGCCGCGATCGCATATTGGCCGTTCGTAAGGAGAGCGATGAGGTAATGCGCGACGTGGTAGCCCGCCGCGATCGGCAGGAAGGCGAGCATCATCGGCCCCGCCGCGTCGCGAAACCGCCCGGCGGGCAGGCCGGCACGGATCGCGCCGAGGATGAGCGCGGCGCTGAGCAGCCAGAAGAGGGGCAGCGCGATGCTGTTCGCGACGAGCACCGCCGAGCGGCCGGGAAACTCGAGGGGATTGATGCCGAGGCGCACGAGCCACCAGAAGGTCTCGGTCAGGCCGTCGAAGCTGACCGAGGCGAGGACGAGGGTAACGAAGGCGACGGCCGAGGCCGAGAGCGGCGCGAGGCGCAGCACCTGCGCGCCGGGCAGACCGGCGAAGACCCGGAGCCTGTCGCCCGCCGGCTCGGCCCAGAAGGGCGCGATCTTGGCGACGAAGCCGAAATAGACGGTCAGGAACTCGCCCCGATCGAGCCAGTCCTCGCCCTCGGCAACGGCCAGAAGAAGGATGACGAGGTAGTAGCCCGCCGCCACGCGGGCGAGGACGGCGGGATCTCCGGGGGCGAGCGAGACGATCTCGAACCAGGCAAAGCCGATATAGCCCGCGACAGCCGGCCAGTGGCCGAGCCGGGAGAGGCCGATGCTGCCGCTGATGCCGAAGAGGCGGCGAAGGGCGCGGGCCGGGGCCGACCACGGCTCGATGTCGCGCCAAAGGTTGCCGAAGAGGACGGATGCGAGGGTGAGGCCGACCCAGAGCACGGTCCAGAGCATGAGCGGCAGCAGGTTCTCCAGCGGGTCACGGGTGCCGAAGAGGCCGACGGCCACGAGCCCCCAGAAGCCCGCCGTGGCGAGCCATCCGGCTAGCGCGCGCGGCACGAGGCGTGGCCGCTCGAAGAGCTGGTGCGCCGCGAACCGGGGCAGCCGGCGCGCGTCGAGCCCGGCGAGCGCGGTCAGCACGACTGCGACGGCGGCGCCGGCCATGTACCAGCCGGTCGGCAGGGTGAGGATCACCATGCGCTCGGAGGCATGCGCGAGGGCCGGACCCGGCAGGAGCGCCAGCAGGACCGCGAGGCCGCGCATCAGCGCAGGCCATCCTCGCCCTTTATCTGGTGCGCCTCGAGCCCGCCCATACGGGAATGGATGCGCGGCCCCTTCGCCATGCAGAGCGCGAAGACGATCTCGTCGGGTTTCGGCCCGTCCGGCACCATCACTGTCATCGTGTCGAAATGGCTGCGCACATAGGCGGCGTTGACATGGGCGAGCGGCAGGTCGAGCGTCGAGCCTGCCGGGCCGACCTTCTTGCCCGAGGGCACGATGGCCTTGGTCTCGCCAAGAAGCGCGCGCATGCCGTAGCCGCCGGGCGCATGCCAGAGCGCGCCGTGTTCCAGCTCACCCATCAGGCCGACGAGCGCGCCCTTGCCATAGGCGTCGATCCCCTCGGCCCCGCCGAGGGCGGCGATCAGCCGTTCGCCCATCATCAGGGCGAGCGGCTTGAGATCCTCCATCGCCGGCTGCAGGTCGGGCTCGAAGCGCCCCGCGAAGGGATTCGACACCACCGCGAGCACCGCCGCGCGGCGGCGCGGGGTTGCGGCATCCGCGCCGCCGTCGTGGTGGATCTCGTCGGTGATGAGGCTCAGCTTGCGCAGGCGGAAATCGGGCACGGATGATGCTCCCTTCTCGGCTCGGGGAACCATGCCGCAATCGGGGCGAGGCGGCAATGACCGCGTTCCATGTGTCGGTCTGCGCGCGGGACTGTTACTGGCTACGCGGGCCGGTTGAGGCTATCCTGCCGACGCCGACCCGGGATCCGACCAGCCCGGGCAAGCAATGAGGGGCGGCGGCCGGAATGGCGGGAACGGAGTGCAATTATCAGCGCAAGATGACTGCGCGCGAACTGACGACTGCCTTGTCGGAAGCTGAGTGCCGGCATTGCCGGGTCTCGGCGGCGGCACTGCTGGAAAACGGCGAGCATCTTGAAATCTGCGCCGAGGAATTTGCGTCCGACATCATGAGCGGGGAACGCGTACTCACGCCGATCGCGCTGTGCCCGGCCTGCCACCGGCTCAACCATCTCGACGCGCATCACCGGCACAATCCGTGCCAGATCAAGGCACGTCACAGCCGGGAGAACTCGTTCTAGCTCAATCGGCGGGCGCAATCTCGAGGTCCACGGGCGCAAGCCCGTCGATCTCTCCGTGCAGGATATCACCAGGGCGAACCGGTCCTACCCCGGCCGGCGTGCCGGTGAAGATAAGGTCGCCCGCGCGCAGGTGATAGAGCGTCGAGAGATGGGCCACGATCCCGGCCACCGACCAGACCATGTCGGCGAGACGGGCGCGCTGGACGGGCGTGCCATTCAGGAGCAGCGAGATCCCCTGCGGGCCGGGCTCGCCGAAGGCCGCGGCGCGGGTGATCGGGCCGATCACGGCCGCGTTCTCGAAATCCTTGCCGGTGTCCCAGGGCCGGCGCTTGTCCTTGGCCGCGGCCTGAAGATCGCGGCGGGTCATGTCGAGCCCGGCGGCATAGCCGAAGATGGCGTCGAGCGCCTTCTCCTGCGGGATCCGGAAGGCTGGGGCGCCGAGGGCGACGACGAATTCCATCTCGTGGTGGAAATCGGCGGTGCCCGGCGGATAGGGGATCGTGGCACCTGAAAGGGTCAGATGCGCGGGCGCCTTGGTGAAGTAGAACGGCGCCTCGCGGTCGACCTCGGCGCCCATCTCCTTCGCGTGGTCGGCGTAGTTGCGCCCGACGCAGAAGATCCGGGTGACCGGAAAGGCGGCGTCCTCGCCGTGCAGGGGCACGGTGACGGGGTCGGAGGCGGGGAACACGAGCCTGGTCATTCGCCGTAAGGGACCCAGATGTTCTTCACCTGCGTCGCGCGCAGCAGGAAGTCGCGGCCCTGGCCGCCGGGCCCGGACCAGTCGCGGTTCGGCGGGCACCAGGTGAGCTTGAGGTTGCCCGCACTTTCGGACTCGACCATCCTCGCGCCCTCCTCCGAGCCGCAATACCACATCGCGGCGACGTCGTCGTGTCCGGCGAGGGTCTTCGCCAGTTCGTCGCGGGCGCCGGTGACGATGTTGACCACCCCGCCGGGGAGGTCGGACGTGTCGAAGACCTGATAGAGGTCGGTCGCGGCCAAGGGCATCGCCTGCGCCGGGATCGCGACGACGCGGTTGCCCATCGCGATCGCCGGCAGGACGAGGCTGAGAAAGCCGAGGAGCGGCGCGTCGTTCGGGCAGGCGATGCCGATCACGCCGAAGGGTTCGGGCATCGCGAGCGTGACATGCGCCGATTTCGTCGCATGCACCGCGCCGTCGAACTTGTCGGCCTGGGCGGCGTAGTAGAAGGCGCGGCGGATCGAGGCCGCCACCTCCTCGGCCGGTTTCGGGGTGCCGGCGGACTTCAGGCGCCGGGTGAACTCGGCCTCGCGCGCGGCGAGGTTCTCGGCGAGGTAGTAGAGCACCTGGGCGCGGTTGTGGCCGGTCGCCCTGCCCCATCCGCCCGCCTTGTGCGCGGCCTCGACCGCGTTGCGGATGTCCTTGCGGTTGCCGAGGCCGGCGAGGCCGATCTGGCCCGACTTGCCGGTGACGGCGTAGGAATAGCCGCCGTCGGGGCGTTTCTGGGCGCCGCCGATATAGAGTTTCGCGGTGCGGTCGATGGGGGCCGTGCCGGTGGATGGCGCGCCCGGCACCGGCGCGGCATCGAGCCGCGCCGGTGCCGTCTCGGGCTTCGCCCGAGGGACCGGACCCGAGAGGTATTCGCGCATGCCCTCGCGGCCACCCTCGCGACCGAAGCCGCTCTCGCGGTAGCCGCCGAAGCCCGCCCCGGCATCGAAGATGTTGGTCGCGTTCACCCAGACGACGCCGGCCTTGACCTTCGCGGCGATGTCGAGCGCGAGGTTGATGTTCTCCGACCAGATCGAGGCGGCAAGCCCGTAGCGGGTGTTGTTGGCCAACTCGACCGCCTCGTCGGGGGTGCGGAAGGTGGTGAGCGTGGCCACCGGGCCGAAGATCTCCACCTCGGAGACGATGTTGGCGGGGGCGACATTGGTCATGAAGCCGGGCGCAAAGAAGCAGCCCGTCGCGGGAAGCTGACCCTCGGCCTGGTGCAGCACCGCGCCCTCGGCCTCGCCCTTCGCGACGAGGTCGCGGATGCGGGCGAGCTGGACCGGATCGACGATGGCGCCGATATCGGTGGACTTGTCGAGGGGGTCGCCGGTGCGGAGCTTGGCGAGCCGGGCGCGGAGGCGTGTCACGAAGGTCTCGGCGATGCCCTCCTGCACGAGGATACGGCTCCCCGCGCAGCAGACCTGGCCCTGGTTGAACCAGATCGCATCGACCACGCCCTCGACCGCGCCGTCGAGATCGGCATCGGCGAAGACCACGAAGGGCGATTTGCCGCCCAGTTCCAGCGTCAGCTTCTTGCCCGTGCCCGCCGTCGCCTTGCGGATCGCGCGGCCGACCTCGGTCGAGCCGGTGAAGGCGACCTTGTCGACCTCCGCGCCGACCAGCGCCGCCCCGGTCTCGCCATCGCCGGTGACGATGTTGACGACGCCCTTCGGCAGGCCGATCTCGGCGCAGATCTCGGCGAAGGCAAGCGCGGTCAGCGGCGTGTATTCGGCAGGTTTCAGGACCACGGTGTTGCCGGCGGCGAGCGCCGGCGCGATCTTCCAGGCGAGCATCAGGAGGGGAAAGTTCCACGGGATGATCTGGCCGCAGACGCCGACGGGCACGGCGCCGGGAAACTCCTCCTCCAGCATCTCGGCCCAGCCGGCGTGGTGGTAGAAGTGGCGCGCGACGAGGGGGATGTCGATGTCGCGGCTCTCGCGGATCGGCTTGCCGTTGTCGAGCGTCTCCAGCACGGAAAGGAAGCGTTCGCGTTTCTGGACGTGGCGGGCGATGGCGTAGAGCCATTTCGCGCGCTCGTGGCCGGGCAGCTTCGACCAGCCGGGTAAGGCGGCGCGGGCGGCCTTCACCGCCGCGGCCACGTCCTTTTCCGAGCCCTGCGCCACCTTCGCGAGCTCCGCGCCGGTCGCGGGATCGGCGCTCGGGAAGGTCTTCGCGGGCTTCGTGAAGGCGCCGTCGATGTAGTGGCCGAACGTCCCCCTTGCCTTCAGCCAGCCCATGACCTCGCCCGAGGCCTCAGGCGCCGGGCCGTAGTCCATCGTCTCCAGTATCTCGGTCACTGTCGGCATCGGTCCCTCAGGCAATGGCGTGGCGCGAGGACGCGGCATAGCGTCCGGTCAGGTGGTGTTCGAGCTGGCGCTCGATATCGGCGAGCATCGAGGAGGCGCCGAGCCGGAAGAGATCGGGTTTCAGCCAGTCGTCGCCGAGCTCCTCCTTCATCAGGATCTGCCAGGCGATCGCGTCTTTCGCGGTCTTCATGCCCCCCGCCGGCTTGAAGCCGATCTTCTGGCCGGTGCGCGCGCCGTAATCCCGGAGTGCCCGGGCCATGACGAGACTCACGGGCAGCGTCGCGTTCACGCCCTCCTTGCCGGTCGAGGTCTTGATGAAATCCGCGCCCGCCTGCATCGCCACCATCGAGGCCTTGTAGACGTTGCGCAGCGTCTTGAGGTCACCGGTCGCGAGGATCGCCTTGAGATGCGCGGCCCCGCAGGCCTCGCGCATCTCCGCGACCTCGTCGTAGAGCGCGGACCAGTTGCCGTCGAGGACATGGGCGCGGGTGATGACGATGTCGATCTCATCCGCGCCGTGGTCGACGGCGTAGAGGATCTCGGCGAGGCGGAGGTTGAGGGGCATGAGACCCGCCGGGAAGCCGGTGGCGACCGAGGCGACGGGGACGCCGGTGCCGTCGAGCGCCTTGACCGCGGTCGATACAAGCGTCGGATAGACGCAGACCGCGCCGGTCGTCAGCCCGGCGAGCCCGAGCCCGTCGAGGATGTGGTCGGCCAAGGGGCTCCGCGCCTTGGCGCAGAGTCGGCGCACCCGCTCGGGCGTATCGTCGCCGGCGAGCGTGGTGAGGTCCATGCAGCGGACCGCGTTGACGAGCCAGGCGGCCTGCCATTCCTTCTTAACGGTGCGACGCGTGGTCAGCGTCGCGGCCCGGCGCTCGGCCGCGGGCGTGTTCACCGCGATCTGGTCGAACCAGTCGAGCTGCAGGGGAACGCCTGGATTCCGCGCGATGTTGGGAAGGGCATGAATCTCGGGCATCGGACTGTCCTGGCTGGCGGCGTCAACCGATCATAGCGCCTGACGCTAACGCCTGTCTCCGGTCTCGGCAATCCAATTTTGACCACAGGGTCAAATTTCAGACGTTCACCGCCGCGGCTTGCCCTTCCAGGTGCCGAGCCAGGCGCGGAACCGGCCCCAGACGCCGCGCGCCCGCTCCGCCGCCTCGTCGGCGCGCTGGTCGACGCTGTCCCAGGCCTCCTCGACATCGGCGAGCACCGGGTCGATCGAGCGTTCGCGGAACTGCAGCCACATCCGGCGCAGCATCAGGAGAACGAAGCCGAGGAAGACGAAGAAGAAGATGTTGAACCAGGGGATGATCGTCACGTCCGGCCCCTCGACCCGCTTGATCGAGATCGCGTTCGGGAAGGCCGAGAAATACTCGATCCGCCAGCCGTAATGGGTGACCGAGACCCATTCCGGCGCCGCGGCGGTGGATTTCGCATCTTCCGCCTCGGTCTGCAGGTTCGCGGTGTCGAACTTGAAATAGGGCGGCCAGGACCAGCCGGTATCCTCGTTGCGATAGACCATTGGCTTGTTGTTGGCCTTCACCGTCTGGATGAACTGCACGTCGCGGTTGATGAGCCCGGTCGACTGGTCGTCGGGCTTCGCCCAGAAGATCCGCGTCCAGTCGTTGAGGTCCTGCCGCTCCTGATAGGTGTTGACCACCCGCACGATGTCATGCTGCGGCAGCGTGTAGTGGAAGAAGCCGAAGACGATGAGCGCAATCAGCGTCAGCACGGTCCATTTCGCGTATTTCATCTTCGCCTCAGTAATTGGTCAGGTAGATCAGTAACAGCACGCCGAGCGTCGGGATCACGTAGACGAGCCAGATCAGCTTGCGCCTCAGGCTTTTCTCGTAATCCCGCATGCCCGCCTCGATATAGGCGTCTCGGGCCGGGGATTCACCCCCGTCGTGCTCGCCGTCCCATTCCTTCTCCAGCCGCTCGCGCTCGACCGAGCGGGAATAGATCGACAGGAGCAGATACATCACCGTCATCGCGATGAAGCCGAAGACGGCAAGGCGGAGGAAGGCGATCATCGGCGCTCCTTTCTCACCGCGCCCCAGGGGCCGACGATGTCGAGAATGTCGGGTTTGCGGCTCTCGGGCGCACCGGAGCGGCTCCAGGGTCCCGGCTCGTGCATGCCGGGCTCGGGGCCGAACAGAGCCTCGCGCGCACCGGCCTTGTCGATCTGGTATTCGCGTTCGAGATAGTCGGCGACATAGGCCTTCTTCGCCTCGGGCCAGGAGCGGTAGAGATCGTAGAAAAGCTCCTTGTGGCAGATGAAGAGCTGGCGCACGTCGAGGGGTGACAGTTCGGAAAGCAGCATGTTGACGAGGTCGCGATCGGCATGGGCCTTGGCGCGGAGCGTGTAGAAATAGGCCGGATGCGCCGAGGTAATGCGCGGCCAGGGCCCGCCCGTCTCGACCCATCTGAGAAGCGCCGCGAGCCCGTGGAACTCCTCGGGCAGCCGCGCGCCGATGGCCGACGCGGCCTGCCTCAGGTCGCGCCGCGCCCCGTGGCCGATCTCGAGCCTGAGGCTCGCGGCGGCGGCGACGACGATGAAATCCATCTTCTGGCGCAGGATCGCCGCGGCATCGGCGCCGCGGGCATTGACGATCGGCTCCACGAGGTCGTTGATCTCGAGGAACTTGGCGATCTGGTTGCGGTCCTCGAGGTCGAAGACGTATTTGATCGGCAGCGCCCCCAAAGCCTCCTTCCGCCCGACCGCGATCGCCGCCGGATGTTCCACGTCACGGAAGATGTAGAGGCCGCCGAAATGCGCGGTCCAGAAATTACCCTGGTCGAATGTGGTGGACTTGAGCGCGACCGGATTGCGCGTCACGTCGCCGGTCTTGTCCGCGAGCCCGATCATCTCGGCGATCAGCACGTCATCCCACCAGCCGTCCTCCTCGCTGCGGAAGCGGTCGATGAGGCCGGCAAGCTTCTGCCCCTCGGCCACATGGTTGCCGGTCGTGTCGGCGGTGACCGTGATGCGGCGGATGTCGAAGAGCCGGGCCGGGCTTTCGAGGTCGTAGACGGTGTTTTCGAGTTCCCCCGCCACCGCGTCGCGCGCGGTGAGCGTAAAGAGCTGCGCCTCGTTCTCCGCGATGAAGCGGGCGAGAATGCCGCGCGAGGTGGAGAACTTGGCGTTCAGAAGCGGCGCGGTCTTCTGGTCGGTGGTCAGGAGGATGAACTGCCGGTTGCAGCCATTGGCGTTGAGGTAGAGGTGATCGCCCAGTTCATCGCCCACCTCGGGCGAATAGCCCGAGATGTCGACATGGAAATCGGCGAGCTTCGTCTCCTTCCCCGTCAGCGCCTTCAGCGCGCGGTTGTAACGCTCGATGAGCGCGGGGCTCTCGACCGGGATCAGGTTGCCGAACATCAGGCCTTTTTCGATGAGGCGTTTCATGGCGAACCCTTCACTTTCCTGCCGGAGCGTCCCCCCACCCCCATCCCCTCCCCACGAGGGGGAGGGGAGGCGCCGGGACCTGCCGCCGTGAGAGTGTCGGACAGGGAAACAGAGATGTTGCGACAGGTCACGGCCCCCCCCCGCTTTCGATCCGACACAGCGCCCGCCGTATCGCGGCTCCCCTCCCCCTCGTGGGGAGGGGATGGGGGTGGGGGGCACGCCTCCAGCGCATCCAGCACGACCTGCATCACCCCCTCGATATCGCCGTCAACCTCGGCGTTCCAGAACCGGAGCACCGTGAAACCCTCGCCCGCAAACCACGCGTCCCGCTCCTGATCCCGCGGCCCGCCATGCCCGCCGCCATCGACCTCGATGACAAGGCGCCGCCCGAACTCGGCGAAGTCGGCGATATAGGGGCCGACCGGCGCCTGCCGGCGAAAATGGGTGCCGAACATGCGGTCGAGTTCCCTGAGCTTCCGCCAGAGCCTGCGTTCCTGTGGGGTAGGCTCGTTGCGGAGCCTGCGGGCATTGGCACGGGTATGGGGAGCGATGCTGGTCATGTGACAGCCCCCCACCCCCCTCCCCTCCCCACGAGGGGGAGGGGAGGCGCAACACGGCTTAACGCGTTGTAGTGGCGTGGGGGTTGGCAGGCCTCGAATTGGCCGGATTCGGCCCGTCTCCCGCCCACCGAGCCTTGGCAAGAATCGGTGAAACTTCGCGGCCAGAAACACATCGCTGCACGACCGCTCGAGCGCCATTCCGTACGCGTGCGCCCCAATTTCGACAGTCTGATCATTGGCTTTCTTCAACGGAAGGCTCGGCGACCGCCGCGAGTTCTGAAGCAGTGTTTTCGTCCTTTTTCCGAAGCCGCTGCGCGAGCCAGTAGAAGGTACCGCACCCCGCGAATAGACCGAGCCAGCTGCTGAAAGGCGGATCGGTCGGCGTGACGATCCAAAACACGACAAACGAGAGCGCAACCGTCAAGGCCATGCCCACTGCATAGGTCCGCGCCACGCCCAACGTTTCCCGGACGCTTGGCGACGACATGTACAATGCAACGCAAAGACCGATCAGGCCCGACAATCCGGCGGTCCACACTAGATAGAACAGATAGGCAACCAAAAGTAAAAGCGCGATGGGTACGGTCATTTTTCCTCCAGATACCGCCGCTTGGCCTCTTCCATCCGCCGCATGTCCCGAACGGCCCCCTCGATGGCCACCTCGTCCGACTTGTCGGCATAGCGGAATTCCGAATCCGCGTAGCGGTTGATCTCCTGCACCACCATCTCGACCGTGATCGGTTTCCTGAGCTCCGAAATCATCGCCTTCTTCTCGTCGTAGCTCTTGAAGAGGAACAGATCCGGCGCCTCCATCCACACATCCGGCAGTTCGAAATCCATCGCCCGGACCTTCACCGCGTCGGTGATGTTCTTGATCGCGCGCCCCGTGAAGCGCTCGTCCGCGTCCTGGATCGCCTTGAGATAGGCCCCGAGCTTGGCGATCGTGTCGAGCTTGCCGATCCGCCCCTCGACCTCGGCCCAGACCGCCTTAAGCCCTTCCTCATGCGGCAGCGAATGGCCCTCGAACGAGGCCGCGACCGCCCGCTTGATCTCCTGCGCGGCGTAAAGCTCGTGGTCGCCGAGCGGGATCGCGTGGTTCTTGCCGAGAAGCAGCGCGAGGATGTCGATGTAGTCCTCCCGCGTCTGCGGCCCGTCGACGAGGAACCGCGCCCCGGCCCGCTGGCGCAGCGCGTCGTCGACATTCTCGGGGTAGTTCGAGAACATGCCGAAGGTGCAGTTGCCGCGCACCACCGTGTTCGCGCCGGCGAAGGCCTCCATCAGGACCGCCGTGATCTCCTGCTGGCCCGCGCTCGACTGCCGGTCGCCGCGCTTGCCCGCGACCTGGTCGATGTCGTCAACGGTGCCGAAGCCGATCACCGCGGGGTCCATCACGTTGTTGATGAAGGCCTTGGCGTTCTGCCCGGACTTGCCCTGATAGGAATCCACGTTGTCGATCGACAGGTTCTGGTAGCGGAAGGGATAGCCCGCGACCTTGCAGTAGTCGTTCAAGAGCCCCGCCATCATCTGGATCAGAGTCGTCTTCCCCGTCCCCGGCTTGCCGTCGCCCATGAAGGTGAAGATGAAGCCGCCCATCTCGGCAAAGGGGTTGAGCTTCTGCTCGAAATCATAGGCCATCAGCATCTTGGCGAGCCGCATCGCCTGGTACTTGGCGATATGGTTGCCGACGACCTCATGCGGCTTCTTGAAGGTCATCACCAGCGTCGAACCCTTCGCCTTGCGCGCCGGTTCAAAACCCGAGATCGGGAAATCATCCGCCTCGACGCGGTAATTCGCCCCGGAGAAGGCCTCCAGCCGGGGGGCCGAGGCCGCGCGCAGCTTGACTTTCTGCATCAGCTGCTCGGCATAGGCGAGCACGGTCGCGATCAGCAGCGGCTCGTCCTTGGCGAAGACCGCGATGTCCTGATCGAGCTCCCAAAGCGCGCCATGCAGCGCCAGCTGGGCATTGTCCGTCAGCACCTCCTCCACCGGTCCGATCTCCACCGAGGCCTCGGTCGCATGTTCGGCCAGCAAGAAAGCCACCGCGTTGGCGAAAACCGAAAGCACCACCAGTGCCTCGGCCGCCAGCAATTCGGTGAACTCGGTGGCCCGTGCCGCGGGCAGGCGGTTTTCCAGGTTGGCCTTCTTCAGTTCAACCAGACCCGTCTGCCCAGAAAACAAGTCGCCCATCGCCAAGGCAATCGAAAGCGCCCGCCGCAAAGCATGCGCCGTCGCCGCCTGCAAAGGCGAAGTCAGCGGATCGTCGTCATCCGTCCCGGCCATCCGGTCGATCAACCGAACGCCTTCGGTCCGTACCATCGAACGGGTCACAAGACCGGGCGTGGTGGACCGGAAACGCCGCTGCATCGCCGCCACGTCGGGCGATTTCTCGGGACCCGTCACGGTCAGTTTCGGCGTCGCGATGCGCGGCGCGTGATCGACGCCCATCAGCATCTCGGTCGCCGCATTGTAATGCGCCCGGATCTCCTCTTCCTTCAGCTCCATCTCGTTCCGCGGCGCGCTCATCGAAACCCCTTGTCCTTCTTCATTGCCCAAATACCCCCGGGGGTGCGGGGGCGGCGCCCCCGCTTCGCGGCTCATCCGTAGACGAGCACCCTGCCCTCCTTGCCGACCACGAACTTCCGAACGTCGCGGAACCCCGCAGGATCCTTCTCGGCCAAGACCTGGAAGGGCCTTTGCGGCAGGATCAGCGACCGCGTCACCCGCGTCGCCCCGGTATCGACCCCGCGTCCGGCGAAGGGATCGAGCCGGAACACCTCCCGCTCGACCTCCGAGAACCAGCCCTTCTCGACCTCGACCCGCTCGCTTTCCAGCTCCTCGACGGTCCAGGCGAGCGCCCAGTCCTCGCCTTTGGGTGACTTCGCCTCCTCCAGCACCTCGCGAATCGGCCCGGTCTGGAGCGTGAACGCGCTCGAATACATCGGCCCGAGATGAAGCCGCCGCAGCCGCTTCGGATGCAGGTCGTCGAAATCGGTGTCGAACCCCTTGGCGATGGTCAGGAGCTTCAGCCCCCCCACCGACTGCGCCATCAGATGCGCCTGCACGGCGGGCCAGCGCCGTTCATCAAGCGGCAGCGCCTTCCGCCCGGAATCCACCACCTCCATCAGGTAGACGACCGGCACATTGAGCTGGCTGTCATAGGTGCCCCAATGCACGAGATACCCGCGCCGCCCGCCGGTGACATCGGCGATCCATTCCGCCTTGGGATGCATCTGCGCGAAGTAGAGCCCGCCGCGCTGCAGCACCTCGTAATAGAGCCGCTGCGACAGCGCATATTGCAACCGCGTCGGCACCACCCGCTCGCCGACGATCTGGCGCACCATCTCGTCCTTGAGGCGGCCCGCATCGGCCATGCCCTCCAGATGCCGCGCCGCTTGCGCCGCATCGTTCGCCATCGTCACCAGCTCCTGGTAGATCGGAAAGCCGCTTTCATGGAGGTCGATGGTCAGGTGCTTCTGCCCGATCCCCTCGAGCCGGCCCGAGACGAGATACTTGAGGCTCAGGGCCTTGAAGGTCGCGGCGATCGCGCGGACGTACGCGTCGAGCACGTCGCCATCCATCGCCGAGAAGCCCCGCTCCTTCTCCATCGCCTCGGCGACGCCGCCAAGAAGCCGGGTGATGCGCTCGAACTTCGCGAAGTAGCGCCGCGCGGCGAGATCGTCGTCGAGCGCCTTGTGGTCGGTGGTCAGGTCAAGCTCGGGCACTTAGCCACCATAAAGGTTCTTGTCATGCTTCTCGACAATCGCCGCGAAGCGCCGGGCGAAGCGCTCGTCGGCCTTGGCCTTCTGTTCCAGCACCTTGCGGGCAAAGACCATCTGGTCCTCGTGCTTCTCCAGCATTTCGGCCATCCGGGTGTTGGTCGCGACGCCGATCCCGGCCATCGCCGCCTGCGCCTCCTGGTCGGTCTTCACCCCGATCTCGTTGATCTTGTGCGCCACGTCCTGCTGCTGGGCGGTCTTCAGCGACTTCGTCAGCGCGTCGTAGAGCACCACCCGCTGCTTGGTGTCGGTCTGCAGCTTGTTGATCAGCACCATCTGCGTCGCTGCCTGGTTCTGCAGGCTGTCGACCCAGGTCTTGCCCTTCTCGATGTAGCGCTCGAGCGTCTGGGATTTCGCGAGCTTCACCTGCTCGTCCTGCACCATCGCGTTGTAACGCTTGTTGAGCTCGGCGAGCTGGCTTTCGAGCTTGGTCCGCGCCGCCGCGTCCTGCTCGACGCTGATCGCGTTCTCGATCTTGATGATCTCGGGATCGAGCTTCTGGATATCGGCGCGCAGCGCCTCGAGCTCGCCCACTGTCACCTCGCGATCGCCGAGCGTCTCGGTCAGGTTCGCCTCGACCTTGTCCTTGTGCTGGTTCAGCACATTGAGCTGACCCTCCAGCAATTTTACGATCACGTCGGACTTGCCGATGAGATCCTGCAGCTTGTCGTCGATCGAGGCCCCGCGCAGCCGCTCCTGCCGCATCGCCTCGGACTTGCCCTTGGCGAAGATGCCAACGAAGCTTTCCCAACCGGTCTTCGAGCGCATCTCGTCGAAATCCCGCGAGAATCCAGCTGTCACGTCGTCGAGCCCCATGATCAGCTCGGCGATGTTGGCGTTCATCACCTCGGCATGCTTGTGGACGTCGTCGAGCGTCGCGTTCTCGATGTCGATGGAGACATCGTCCCCCGCCTTCAGCTTCGACCGCGCGGTCTCGATCCGGCTCGTGAGCTCGGAAATCTTGGCCTGCGCCTCGGAAACCTGCTTCTGGCTCTCGCGGATCTGGGCATCGAAATCTGACATGGACGCTCCCCGATGTTAATATCTTTTACAATGATGGGGATGCGCCAAGCGGTTGTCATCCCCCGGTTGTCGAAATCTTATCGCAAAAAGCTTGCCCCCCGTCATCCCGCAATCGCCGCCAACGCTTTTACCGTTGCGACCGAGGCGTGCGCGCGTTTAGCCTTCGCGCCATGACCGCCGCCCTCGAGACCCGCATCGCCGCCGAGATCGCGGCCCGCCGCGAGGCGCTGATCGCCCTCACGCAGGACCTGATCCGCATCCCGACGCTCAACCCGCCGGGGCGGAACTACCGCGCGATCTGCGACTACCTCGCCGCGCGTCTCGAAGCCGCGGGCTTCACGGTCGAACTGATCCGCGCCGAGGGCGCGCTCGGCGACAGCGACGTCCATCCGCGCTGGAACCTCGTCGCGCGGACCGAGGGCACGCGCCCCGGCGACTGCGTGCATTTCAACTCGCACCACGACGTCGTCGAGGTCGGCCACGGCTGGAGCCGCGACCCGTTCGGGGCCGAGATCGAGGACGGCCGCATCTACGGCCGCGGCGCCTGCGACATGAAGGGCGGCCTCGCCGCCAGCGTGATCGCCGCCGAGGCCTTCCTCGCCGCCTGCCCCGATTTCGCCGGCGCGATCGAGATCAGCGCCACGGCGGACGAGGAATCGGGCGGCTTCGGCGGCGTCGCCTACCTTGCCGAACAGGGCCGCTTCGACCCCGAACGCGTCCAGCACGTCATCATCCCAGAGCCCCTGCACAAGGACCGGATCTGCCTCGGCCACAGGGGCGTCTGGTGGGCCGAGATCGAGACGAAGGGCCGCATCGCCCACGGCTCGATGCCCTTCCTCGGCGACTGCGCGGTGCGCCACATGGGCGCGGTCCTCGCCGAGATGGAGGCGACGCTCTTTCCGCTCCTCGCCACCAGGCGCACCGAAATGCCGGTGGTCCCCGAGGGCGCGAAACAGTCGACGCTCAACATCAACGCGATCCACGGCGGCGCGGCGGAACCTGACGACGATTACACCGGCCTGCCCGCGCCCTGCGTCCCCGACCGCTGCCGCATCACCATCGACCGGCGCTACCTGATCGAGGAGGATCTTTCGGAGGTGAAGCGCGAGGTCACCGGGATGCTCGAGCGGATCAAGACGGCGCGGCCCTCCTTCGACTACGAGATCCGCGACCTCTTCGACGTGCGCCCGACGATGACCGACCGCGACGCGCCGATTGTCCGCACCACCGCCGCCGCGATCGAGAAGGTCCTGGGCCGAGAGGCGGCTTTCGTCGTCTCTCCCGGCACCTATGACCAGAAGCACATCGACCGGATCGGCCGGCTGAAGAACTGCATCGCCTACGGGCCGGGCGTCCTCGACCTCGCGCACCAGCCCGACGAATGGGTCGGCATCGCCGACATGGAGGACAGCGCCCGGGTCATGGCGCTGGTCCTCGCCGAGCTCCTCGCCGCCTGAATCCGCCACCGGCTTCTTCATTGCGTAAATACCCCGGGGGTCGTCCATTGGTGCGCCGTTGGTTCGAGAACCAATGGACGACGGGGCCGCGCCCCCGCCGGGTTGGGGGCGTCAGCCCCGGAAACCCGTCTCAGGGCGCGACGGCGATATTGTCGATGAGCCGCACCGGCCCGAGCCAGGCCGCCGCCAGAAGCCGCGCCGGCCGGTCGAGACGGTCGAGCTGCGCGAGCCCCTCGGCCTCGCGCAGCTCGAGATACTCGACCTCGGCGAAACCGGCCGCCACGACCGCGTCCCGCGCGGTCGCGAGCGCGGCCGGAACCGGCGCGCCGCCCCGGATCGCCGCCGCCGCCGCCGCCATCGCATTATGGAGCGCCGGCGCGACCGCGCGTTCCTCGGCAGAAAGACGCAGGTTGCGCGACGACATCGCGAGCCCGTCCGCCTCGCGCCGGGTCGCGCAGCCGGTGATCGTGGCGGGGATGTTGAGGTCGCGCACGAGGCGGCGCACGATCTGCAGCTGCTGCCAGTCCTTCTCGCCGAAATAGGCCCGGTCGGCCCCGGTCATCATCAGGAGCTTGGTCACCACCGTCGCCACGCCGTCGAAATGGCCGGGCCGGAAGGTGCCCTCCAGATCGGTGCTGAGGCCCGACACGCCGACCGTGGTGGCGAAGCCATCGGGATAAACCACTTCGGGCGCGGGCGCGAACAGGAGGTCGACGCCCGCCTCCATCAGCATCGCCGCGTCGCGGTCCTCGGTGCGGGGATACTTGGCCAGGTCCTCGGCATTGTTGAACTGCATCGGGTTGACGAAGACGGTCGCGATCACCCGGTCGGCGCCCGCCTTCGCTGCGGCGACGAGGCTCAGATGCCCCTCATGCAGCGCCCCCATCGTTGGCACCACGCCGACGCTCTGACCCGCCCGCTTCCAGCCCGCGACCACGCTGCGCAGGCCCTTGACGTCACGCAGGGTTCTCATTTGCGCACGGGCTCCTCGCCGAAGACGTGTTCGGGCGCCGGGAAGGTCCGCGCCCGCACCTCGGCCGAATAGGCGGCGATGGCGCGGTCGGCCTCCTGCCCGAGCTCGGCATAGCGCTTGACGAACTTCGGCCGGAACGCGGTGAAGAGGCCGAGCATGTCGTCGACCACCAGCACCTGGCCGTCGCAATCGGCCGAGGCGCCGATGCCGATCGTCGGCACCGCGACCGCCCCGGTGATCTCGCGCGCGAGCGCGTCCGGCACTTTTTCCAGCACGACCGCGAAGGCCCCGGCCTCGACCACGGCGGCCGCGTCGCGGCGGATGCGGTCGGCGTCCTCGCCCCGGCCCTGCACCCGGTAGCCGCCGAGCGTGTTCACCGCCTGCGGCGTCAGCCCGACATGACCCATGACCGGGATGCCGCGCCGGGTCAGGAACGCGATGGTCCCGGCCATGTGCTCGCCGCCCTCAAGCTTCACCGCCGCCGCGCCGGTCTCGGACATGAGCCGCGCGGCATTGCGGAACGCCTGATCGGGGCTCTCCTCGTAGGACCCGAACGGCATGTCGATGACCATCATCGCGCGCGACAGCCCGCGCGCCACCGCCTGGCCGTGGAGCACCATCATCTCCATCGTCACATGAAGCGTCGAGGGCAGGCCGTGGAGCACCATGCCGACGCTGTCGCCAACGAGAACGATGTCGCAATGCGGATCGACGAGCCGCGCCACCGGCGTCGTGTAGGCGGTCAGAACGACCAGCGGCGTGCCGCCCTTGCGGGCGCGGATATCGGGCGGAACCGGCCGCCGTATCTCGGTCGTGGCGCTCATCCGTCCATCCTCCCTTCCTGTCGCTGGTTCTTTTTAGCTGCACCGCAGCATCGTTTCCAGCTTTCTCTTCGATCGCCCGCCCCGCGCTTGATCGGAATGGGAAACCGGCCAAAGATACTGCCAAAGAACCGGCCGCGCCATGCGGATCACACGGGAGGAGAGAAGATGCTCGACCGGCTGATGAGGAGCGCCGCCGCGCTCGCGCTGATGGGTGGCGCCGCACTCGCGGCAGAGGACTCGATCACGATCGGCATGGTGCTGGAGCCGCCCGGGCTCGACCCGACGGCAGGCGCCGCGGCGGCGATCGACGAGGTGGTCTATGCCAATGTCTTCGAGGGGCTCACCCGCTTCGGCCCGGACGGATCGGTGCGGCCCGCCCTGGCCGAAAGCTGGGACGTGGCCGAGGACGGCAAGGTCTACACATTCCATCTGCGGACCGGCGTGACCTTCCACGACGACACGGCGATGGACGGCGAGGACGTGAAGTTCTCGCTCGACCGCGCCCGGGCCGAGGACAGCGCCAATGCGCAAAAGGCGCTCTTCGCCGGGATCGAAAGCGTCGAAGTCACGGACCCGCAGACCGTGAAGGTCACGCTGACCGCGCCGGACGGCAACTTCCCCTTCAACATGGCCTGGGGCGACGCGGTGATCGTCGCGCCGGAAACGATCGCCGATGCGGCGACACATCCGGTCGGCACCGGCCCCTTCCGTTTCGCGGGCTGGACCCAGGGCGACCGGGTGGAGATCGAGCGCAACCCCGACTACTGGGGTGAACCCGTGGCGATTACGAAGGCCACCTTCCGCTTCATCTCCGACCCGACGGCGGCCTTCGCCGCGATGATGGCGGGCGATGTCGACGCCTTCCCGAACTTCCCCGCGCCGGAGACGCTCGCCCAGCTCGCCGCCGATCCGCGCTTCAAGGTCATCGTCGGCTCCACCGAGGGCGAGACGATCCTTGCCATGAACAACAGGCAGCCGCCCTTGGACGACGTGCGCGTGCGCGAGGCGATCGCCCATGCGATCAACCGGCAGGAGATCATCGACGGTGCGATGTTCGGCTATGGCACGCCGATCGGGACGCATTTCGCGCCGCACAATCCCGACTATGTCGACCTGACATCGATTTCGGCCTACGACCCGGAGAAGTCGAAGACGCTTCTCGCCGAGGCAGGTGTCGCGGACCTCAGGCTCCGCCTCGCCCTGCCGCCGCCGACCTACGCGCGCCGTGGCGGCGAGATCGTCGCGGCCCAGCTCGCCGCGGTGGGGATCCAGACCGAGATCACCAATGTCGAATGGGCGCAGTGGCTTGAACAGGTCTTCAAGGGCAAGGATTTCGACCTCACCATCGTCAGCCATACCGAGCCCGCCGACATCAACATCTACGCACGGCCCGATTACTACTTCCAGTACGCGAGGCCGGACTTCGTCGCGCTGATGGACCGGCTCACGCTCACGACCGATACCAGCGACCGCTCGGCGATCCTGAAGGCAGCGCAGGAGATGATCGCCAGGGACCATGTCAACGGCTATCTCTTCCAGCTCGCCAAGACCGGCGTCGCGGACGCGAGGATCGAGGGCCTGTGGGAAAACTCGCCCACCCAGGCCAACGACCTCACGGCGGTGCGCTGGACCGAGTGAGCGGGGTGCCCGCCTGCTCACCGTGACGGGCGCGCGCGACAGAAGCCGTTTGACAAAGGCAGGCGGAACCGGGAGAGAAATCCACAGGTTTCCAACAGCGACAGGATGCTCCGATGCCCAATTTCCTCCGCCTCACCGCCTCGGCCGCCGAACCCGAATACGACGCCCCGCCCGCCGACAAGCTGATCTCGGGCGACCCGCAATTCACCACCTGGAACGTCGAGGACCGCGACGGGCTCTATTGCGGCATCTGGCAGGCGACGCCGGGCAAGTGGCGCATCGCCTATGAGGAGTGGGAATATGTCCATATCCTCGAGGGACGTTCTGTGATCACCGCCGATGACGGGACCGAGCACCACCTCGAGGCCGGCGACAGCTTCATCCTGCGCCCGGGCTTCACCGGCACCTGGGAAGTGCTGGAAACGCTCCGCAAGGAATACGTCATCCTGTCCTGACCGCTTGCGGCCGGTCAGGATCCGATGTCGATCCCGACCGGCAGAACCGCGGTCGCACCGTAGATCGTCTCGGGCGAGACGATCGTCGGCGGCAGCTCGCGCCCGCGCGGGCTGTAGCCGGGGCCGACGAGCCGGAGCGAGTCCTCGTAGGTCCGCACGTTCACCGTGGTCGGGACCGACACCCGGTTGTAGAGGTCGATGATGTCCTGGTTGAAGAGCCGGATGCAGCCGGCCGACCCGGAATTGCCGATCGAGCCGAGGTCGTTGGTTCCGTGGATCCGGAAATGGGTGTCGCGCTTGCCACGGTAAAGGTAGAGCGCCCGCGCGCCGAGCGGGCTGGCAAGCCCCCCCGGCACTCCATTACGGAACGCGCCATAGACCTCGGGCTGGGTGCGGAGCATGTTCGCCGTCGGCTGCCAGCCCGGCCATTCCTTCTTCTGGCGGACGACCGTCGTTCCCTTCATGCTGAGGCCGGCCCGGCCGACCGCGATCGGGTAGCGCCAGGCGGTGCCGTCGCTCAGGATGTAGTAGAGGAACTTGGCGTGGGGATCGATCTCGATCGTTCCCGGCGCCTCGCGGCCCTCGTAGTAGACGAGCTGCCGGCGGTTCGGCCAGTCGAGGTAGCGCGGCGGCACCGGCGGCAGCAGGTAACCGTTGTCCGGCAGCGCCTCGTAGCCTTCGACCGGGGTGAAGCCGTAGTTCCGGCTGCCGTCGCCCGAGGTCTCCGAAAAGACCTCGTCCGAGCTACTGGCACAGGCCGACAGAATGGTGCTCCCCGCAAGCGCCAGGAACGAGCGGCGGGTCGGAATGAAATCTCGCATCAGGTATCCAATATCGCGTTTCTTGGCCTAACCCTAACATCGAAAACGGCTTTTGCAAAAGCCCGTTGATCCGCCGGCCAGCGACCCGTGTCCGTTCGGCGCCACCGCTCCGGCACCGGGCGCGCTGCCCTTGTTCACGAACCGAAGGTCCGGCGTGCCGCCGCGACGGCCGCGAGGAACTCGACCTGCGCGGCCTCCGGCGCCTCCGGCAGCGCCGCCACGACGGCTTCGGCCCAGTCGACATAGGCGCAGCAGCGGTCCAGGCTCCAGCCCACGGGCCGCGAGGCCGCGACGGAGCGGACGTTCGAAGTCTTGTCGCCGAGCTTCACCAGCGCCGCGCGCGGCGACTTCGATGCGGCATGGACGATCTGCAGCCGCTTGCGCTCAGCCTTCGCCAGCGCCTTGTCATCGGTCAGCTCGGCGACGACCGCAGCCACCGCCGCACCGAAGACCCGCGCGATGTCGCGCGCTGTCACGCCGTCGCAATCCTCGACGGTATCGTGCAGCCAGGCCGCGGCGAGCGCGATCTCGTCGCCGCCGTGACGCCGCACGAAGCCCGCGACCTCCTCGAGATGAATGACATAGGGCTCGGACGCGGCGCCCTTGCGGGTCTGGCCCGCGTGGGCCTGCCGGGCGAAAGCCTCGGCACGGGCAATCAGATCGGGCAAGAATACCTCCTGTAGTCGACGCAGGCCGCCATCGCACCATCGGTGCGGTGCGCCAGAGCGTTGCGATGAAAGGAAAAGGTGGCGCACCGTCGCCGGCCGCCACCTTCCACTCTAACCCGTCGCGTCACGCCGTCAAGCGGCTCAGCCGACGACGTTGAACTCCGGCCCGTAGGGATACTTGGTGATATCCTCGTTGCCATCCTCGGTGATGACGAGGATGTCGTGCTCGCGGTAGCCGCCGGCACCGGGCTGGCCCTCGCCGATCGTGAGCATCGGCTCCATCGAGATCACCATGCCGGGTTCGAGCACCGTATCGATGTCCTCGCGCAGTTCCAGCCCCGCCTCGCGGCCGTAGTAGTGCGAGAGTACGCCGAAGGAATGGCCGTAACCGAAGGTGCGGTACTGCAGCAGCTGGCGCTCCTCGAAGAAGTCGTTGATCTTCGCGGTGACCTCGGCGCAGGAGACGCCGGGCTTCAGAAGGCTCATCCCGTATTCGTGGGCGGCGACGTTGGCCTCCCAGATCTTTAGGCTGGCCGGGTCCACCTCGCGCACGAACATCGTGCGCTCGAGCGCGGTGTAATAGCCCGAGATCATCGGGAAGGTGTTGAGCGAGAGGATGTCGCCGACCTGAAGCTCGCGCGCGGTGACCGGGTTATGCGCGCCGTCGGTGTTCATCCCCGACTGGAACCAGACCCAGGTGTCGCGGTATTCGGCCTCCGGAAACCGCTTGGCGATCTCCAGCTCCATCGCGTCGCGCCCGGCCATCGCCACGTCGATCTCGCGCGCGCCGGCCTTCACCGCCTCGCGGATCGCGAAGCCGCCGACATCGGCGACATTGGCGCCATGCTTGATCAGCGCGATCTCGGCGGCGGACTTGTGCATCCGCTGCTTCATAGTCGCCGGCGCGATATCGACGAGTTTCGCGGGCGCGAGGAACGCCTTCAGCTTGTCGGACTGCAGGAGCGTCAGGTGATCGCCCTCGTAGCCGATGGCCTTGCCCGGCCCCGTCACCGACACGATCGCGCGCCAGTAGTTGTCGCGCTGCCAGTCGGTATAGGTGATGTTGTCACCGTGAGAGCGCCGCCAGGGCTGCGCCGCGTCGATCCCGGCCGAGATCGTCACATCCTCGGTCGCGGTGACGACGAGCGCGTAGGGCCGCCCGAAAGAGCAGTAAAGGAACCCGGAATAATAGGCGATGTTGTGCATCGAGGTGAGCACGACCGCATCGACGCCTTGCGCATCCATGATCGCGCGGAGCCCGCCGAGGCGCGCGTCGTATTCCGACGCGGCGAAGGGCAGGGTCTTCTCGCCCTGGTGGAAGCGGTATTGCTGGGGACGTTCCGTCATTTCTACAGACCTCACTTGATGGGGTCCGGACCTCAGGCACAGGAACCCCGAAAGGTCCCGGCGTACAGGACTGCGGCGGATCGCTCCGCAAGCGGCGGGGCAGATGCCCCTGTGGCGACGCCATCGCCACGGCTCGCTCGCCTTCTAGCGCAACCGTCCCGCCCCCGGCTAGCCGAAAAACGACATTGCGTCCCCCGGGCGACCGCTCCTCCTTCTACATTGCAGAAGTATCCCGGGGGTCGTCCATTGGTGCGCCATTGCTTCGAGAGCCAATGGACGACGGGCAGCGCCCCCGGCCGGCCGCCGCTAGCTCACCCTCCGGCCTTCAACTTATCCAGCACGTCGAGGAGTGCCGGCGAGAGATCGGTGTGGTGGTGAACGATCTTCCATACCCCGCCCTCGCGGCGGTAGACATTCGTCACCCGGTGCTCGATCTCCGCCGCGTGCCCGGCAAGTGTCACCCTGCCCTTCTCCACCCCGGTCTCGACCGCCATGTCGCCGCCAAGCTCGATCTTCTGGTCGAGCAGCGCGACCTCACCCCCCGTGGCCGCCTTCGCGACCGCGCCGAAGGAGGCCACGACATCAGCCCGGCCGAGATTGCGGCCACCGATCGGATGCTGCGCGGTCGCCCCCTCGCTCGCCGACCAGACATCGGCCATCGGGCCGTTGTCGCCATTGGCCATCGCGTTCAATGCCGCGTAGAACCGTTCCGAAGCGGCGCGGACATCGCTTTCACTGGACATTCTCGATCCTCCCTTTCCAGAAGTCGCGGGACCAGCCCGCTCGTTGCCGTTCCTTCGCTATGGCGCCTCATGCCTCGGCTTCGAGGCCCGCCTTCAAGGCGCTGAAGAACTCCTCCCTTGCGTTGGTGCGCGGATAGGGCTCGCCCGGAACCTCGGAGCCGAGGTAGGCGCAAAGCGGCGACCAGCCCTCGGACGCGGCGAAACTCAAGCCGCGGCCCTCCTTCTCAAGCCGGCGCACCGCCTCCACGTTCTCGCGATAGGCCGCGAGGATGCCGTCGCGGTCGGTCCGTCCGGCCAAGGCCTTGCCGATCACCACCGCCTCGACCATCTCGAACCAGGGCTTGGCGTGATCGGGCCAGGAAGCCCGGTCGGTCAAGACCGGCAGGATCGTCTGTGAGAAGCTCTCGTACCAGCGTTCGGGATCGCGCGCCGAGAGGACGACCTTCGCCTCCGGAAAAGCCTGGTGGATCTCGCGCCAGTAGGCGGCGGCGGGGAAATCGACCGCGGCGCCGAACCCCGAAAAGATCGCGCCGAAATCCGGCCGCCCGTTCACCACCTCGGTCCAGAGCGCGACCTGCGCCGGATTGCCGATCACCTCGGCCATGTGATGGCAGGGATCGAAGCCGAGCTGTTCGAGCGCGAGCTTCAGGGAATAGGTGCCCGTGCGGCCGAACCCCGCACCGATGATTTTGAGTGCCATGTGCGCGTCCCTCCATTATGAATGAAACTGACGATGCGCGTCGAATGATCGGTTTTCACGCGAGATCCTGCGCCAGTAGCCCTAAATAATCCAACGAAACGATTTCATGCATCATGAATGAAATTAATCTCAACCACGTGGACCTGAACCTCCTGGTCGTGTTCGAGGTCCTGATGGAGACCCGCAGCGTCACCGTCGCGGCCGACAGGCTCGGCAAGACCCAGTCCGCGATCAGCCATGCGCTCGCGCGCCTGCGCCAGCAGCTCGGCGATCCGCTGCTGGTGAAGGTCGGCGGCCGCATGCATCCGAGCCCCTATGCCGAGGTGCTGATCGAGGATGTCCGACCGATCCTGCGCGGCATCCGGCGGGTGATCGCGCCCCGCGACCTCTTCGATCCCGCGACCAGCGACAGGGTGTTCCGCATCGCGATCCCGACGCTCACCCGGCTGATCGCCGAGGTGTCGGCACGGGTGGCGCGCGAGTCGCCGCATGTCCGAATCGAGTGGCTGCCGCCGCATCACGACGTCTACGCCGCCCTCAGCGAGGGGCTCATCGACCTTGCCCATCTCGGCGGCACGCCGCGCCTGCCCGACGGCCTGAACGAACAGGTGGTGGAGCCCTTCTCTTGGGTGACCTTCGCGCGGCAGGATCATCCGGCCGTCCGGAACTGGGGGCTCGACGCCTGGCGCCGCTATCCGCACCTGATGGTCAATGTCACCCGCGCCGCCCAGAACCCCTTCGCCGAGACCGCCGGGGGCCCGGCCGGCGGGCGCCGGGTCACCGCGCTCATCGGCGACTCGGCCGGGGTCGCCTCGATCCTCGCCCAGTCGGATTTCCTCGCGACCTTCCCCGCGATGCTGCTCGCCTGGGACATGGAGGCGTACGGCCTCCGCGCGCTGCGCCCGCCGGTCGCGCTCGACCCGGTGCCGGTCCGTTTCTTCTGGAGCGCGCGGCTCGCCAATGACGCCGCCGGGAGCTGGATCCGCTCGGTGGTGATCGAAGCCTACCGGCGCCTGCAGGCGGAAGCCGAGGCGAAGCTCGCGCCCGACCGTCTGGTCGCGCCAGCGTAATCCGGCTCTGGACCGGATCGGCGCCACCCCCTAGCCTCGGCGACGGAAAGGGGCGGGACATGCTGCGCTATCTCCTCGGACGCCTGATCTCGCTCGGCCTGAGCCTTCTGGTTGCGAGCCTCGTCATCTTCACCGTGATCGAGGTCGTGCCCGGCGATCCCGCCGCCTACATGCTCGGCCTCAACGCGAGCGAGGACACGGTGGCGGCGCTCCGCGAGAGGCTCGGGCTGAACGCCGCGCCACCTATCCGCTATCTTGGCTGGATCACCGGCATGGCGCGGGGCGATTTCGGCCTTTCCTACACCTACAAGGTGTCGGTGGCCGATCTCGTCGCCCAGCGCCTCGCGGTCTCGCTGCCGCTCGCGGCCTATGCGCTCGCGCTCGCCACGCTGATCGCCTTCCCGGCCGGGCTTCTCGCCGCCGCGCGGCGCGGGCGGGCGGCGGATGCCGCCGTGATGGGGGCGACGCAGATCGGCATCGCGCTGCCAAACTTCTGGTTCGCGATGCTTCTCGTCCTCGTCTTCGCGCTCCATTGGCAGATCTTCCCGGCCGGCGGCTTTCCGGGCTGGCAGAGCGTCGGCGCGGGCCTCAGGGCGCTGACGCTGCCCGCGATCGCGCTCGCCCTGCCGCAGGCCGCGATCCTCGCCCGCGTGCTTCGCTCGGCGCTGATCGAGACGCTCGACCAGGACTACATCCGCACCGCCCGCGCCAAGGGGCTCACGCGCGGCCAGACGATCCTGCGCCATGCCCTTCGCAACGCGATGATCCCGGTCCTGACAATCCTCGGCATGCAGTTCTCGTTCCTGATCGCCGGGGCAATCATCATCGAAAATGTCTTCTACCTGCCCGGTCTCGGGCGGCTGATCTTCCAAGCGATCACGCAACGCGACCTGATCGTCGTCGAAAGCGTGGTGATGATCCTCGTCTTCGCGGTGATCCTCGTGACCTTCCTCGTCGACCTCGCCTATGCCGCGATCGATCCGCGCCTGAGGAAACGGGCATGAGGCTGCCGCTCCTCCTCGGCCTGGCCCTGTCGCTGGCCGCACTTCTCGCGGCCGTCGTCTCGCTGGTCTGGACGCCCTACGACATCACCGCCATGGCCATCGCCGAGCGGCTTCAACCGCCCTCCCCCGCCCACTGGCTCGGTACCGACCATTTCGGCCGCGACATCGGCGCGATGCTGATGGCGGGGGCGCAGACCTCGATCGCCGTGGCTCTCGTCGCAGTCGGTATCGGCATGGGCGCGGGCGTGCCGCTCGGACTTATCGCCGCCGCCAACCGGGGCAGCCTGATCGACGAGGCGGTGATGCGCCTCAACGACCTCGTCTTCGCCTTTCCCTCGCTCGTGATCGCGATCCTGATCACCGCGGTCTTCGGCCCCTCGGCCCTGAACGCGATCCTCGCCATCGGCATCTTCAACGTGCCCGTCTTCGCCCGCGTCACGCGCGGGGCGGCGCTGTCCCTCTGGACGCTCGACTTCATCCGCGCCGCCGAGGTCGCGGGGAAAGGCCCCGCGCGGATCTCGGTCGAGCACATCCTGCCCAATCTCGCGAACCTCCTGATCGTGCAGGGCACGATTCAGTTCTCGCTCGGCATCCTCGCCGAGGCGGGGCTTTCCTATGTCGGCCTCGGTGCGCAGCCGCCGACCGCCTCGTGGGGCCGGATGCTCGCCGAGGCTCAGACCATGGTGACGCTCGCGCCCCATGTCGCGATCTTCCCCGGCCTCGCCATCGTCCTCACCGTCCTTGGTCTCAACCTCCTCGGCGACGGCCTGCGCGATCATCTCGACCCAAGGCTGAGGCGGATCCGATGACGTTGCTCTCAGTCCGGGGCCTGTCCCTGTCCATCGACGCGACGCCGATCCTCGCCGAGGTCTCCTTCGACATCGCGCCGGGCGAGACCTTCGGCCTCGTCGGCGAATCTGGCTCCGGCAAGTCGATGACCGCGCTTGGCGTGATGGGCCTCCTGCCGAGCGGCACGGTTGCCGCGGGAGAGGTGCGCTTCGCCGGTGAAAACCTGCTCTCCCTGCCCGAACGACGGCTCACCGCGCTTCGGGGCAACGAGATCGGCATGATCTTCCAGGAACCGATGACGGCGCTCAACCCGATGAAGACGATCGGCGACCAGGTGGCCGAGACGCTCCTGATCCACCGCGCGGCCCGCCGCGCCGAGGCCCGCGCCGCCGCCCGCGACCGGCTCGCCCGCGTCGGCCTGCCCGAGGAGCGGTTCCCGCTCTCGCTCTACCCGCACGAACTGTCGGGCGGCCAGCGCCAGCGCGTCGCCATCGCCATGGCCATCGCGCTCCGGCCGAAGCTCCTAATCGCCGACGAGCCGACGACTGCGCTCGACGTCACCACCCAGGCGCAGATCCTCGACCTCCTGAAGCGGCTGACGGCTGAGGAAGGCATGGCGCTCATGCTCATCACCCACGACCTCGCAGTCGTGGCGGGCATGGCAACCCATGTCGCTGTGATGCAACAAGGCCGCATCGTGGAAGACGGCGCGACCGGGACGGTGTTCCGCACCCGCGCGCACGACTATACGCGCAAGCTCTTCGCGGCTTCCGGGCACCGGCCCGCGCGCACGGCCCGGACCCGGCCCGAGACGCTCCTCGAGGTCGAGGAAGCCGTGCGCGAATATGCTCTCCCCCGCCCCACTGCCTTCGCCCCGCATCCGCGCCTGCGCGCGGTGGACGGCGTGAGCCTCACGATCCGCAGGGGCGAAAGCCTTGGACTCGTCGGCGAATCCGGCTGCGGCAAGTCCACGCTGACCCGCGTGATCCTCGGGCTCGACCCGATCCAGTCGGGCCGGGTGCGACTCGGCGGGGCCGAGGTGACGGCGGGACGGACGATGCCGCGCGCGCTCCGCGCCCGGATGCAGGTGGTGTTCCAGGACCCGTACGGCAGCTTCAATCCCCGCCACCGCGTCGGCCGCCTCGTCGCCGAGCCGTTCCACCTGACCGGCACCCCGACGGACGCAAGCGATCGCGTCGCGGCGGCACTTGAGGAGGTCGGGCTCGAGGCCGGCGACATGACGAAATACATCCACGAGTTTTCCGGCGGCCAGCGCCAACGCGTCGCCATTGCCCGCGCGCTGATCATCCGCCCCGACCTTATCGTGCTCGACGAGGCAGTCTCGGCACTCGACGTCCGGGTCCGCGCCCAGGTGCTCGACCTCCTCGCGCGCTTGCAGGACAGCCACGGGCTCGCCTACCTTTTCGTCAGCCACGACCTCTCGGTCGTGCGCGCCGTCACCGACCGGGTCCTCGTCATGCGGTCCGGCCGGATCGTCGAGGAGGGCGAGACCGAGACCGTCTTCACCCGCCCGTCCCACCCCTATACGCGGCAACTCGTCGCGGCGACACCGGTGATCCCGGCCAATTGGAAGGAGGAGGCCCATGACGATTGACCGGCTCTGGTTCGACCCGACCGAATGGCTCGCCGGTGGGGCCTGGCGCCCAGCGTCGGAGACGCTGCCGATCGAGGACCCCTCGACGGGGTCCGAGATCGGGGCCCTGGCGAAGGGCGGGGCGGCGGAGATCGACGAAGCAGTCGCCGCTGCCGAGGCTGCAAGGACCGGCGACTGGGGCCGGATGACGGCGGCCGAGCGCGGCCGCGTCCTCATGAAGATCGGCCGCATCGTCGAGACGCGCGCCGAGGACCTCGCGATCCTCGAATCCACCGATGTCGGCAAGCCGCTGAAGCAGGCCCGCGCCGATGTGGCAGCCCTCGCGCGCTACATGGAGTTCTACGGCGGCGCGGCCGACAAGGTGATGGGCGACACGATCCCCTATCTCGACGGCTACACCGTCTACACCCTCCGCGAGCCGCATGGCGCCACAGGCCATATCGTGCCCTGGAACTACCCGATGCAGATCATCGGCCGCTCGGTCGGCGCGGCCCTCGCGATGGGCAATGCCTGCGTCCTGAAACCCGCCGAGGAGGCCTCGCTCACCGCCCTTGCCTTCGCCCGCATCGCCACCGAGGCCGGCCTGCCCGCCGGTGCGCTGAACGTCGTTCCCGGCCTCGGCGAGGAGGCGGGTGCCGCGCTGTCCGCCCATCCCGGCGTCCGGCATCTGAGCTTCACCGGCTCCGTCCCGGTCGGGCGCCTCGTCCAGACGGCGGCAGCCGGGAACGTCGTCCCCGTGACTCTGGAGCTCGGCGGCAAGTCGCCCCAGATCGTCTTCGCCGACGCCGATCTCGACGCCGCCCTGCCCTTCCTCGTCAATGCCGGCATCCAGAATGCCGGCCAGACCTGTTCTGCCTCCTCGCGAATCCTCGTCGAGCGGCCGCGTTACGCGGAGGTCGTCCAGCGCATGGCCGAGCGCTACCGCGCGCTTCGCGTCGGGCGCGCGCTCGACGATCTCGAGCTCGGCCCGCTGATCTCCGCGCGCCAGAAGAAGATCGTCGAAAGCTATCTCGCCGCTTCCGACGACCTCACCGTCGCGGCGCGCGGCGAGATCGCGGCGAGCGCGCCGCGAGGCGGCCATTACGTCGCGCCGATGCTTCTTGCCGATGTCCGCCCCGACCATATCCTCGCCCGCGACGAGATCTTCGGGCCGGCGCAGGTCGTGATCCCCTTCGACGACGAGGACGAGGCCGTCGCCATCGCCAACGGCACCGATTACGGACTCGTCGCCTCGGTCTGGAGCGACAACGGCGCCCGCCAGATGCGGATGGCGAAGCGGGTCCGCGCGGGCCAGGTCTTCATCAACAACTACGGCGCGGGCGGCGGGGTCGAACTGCCGTTCGGCGGCGTCGGCCGCTCCGGCCACGGCCGCGAGAAGGGATTCGAGGCGCTCTACGGCTTCTCGGTCCTGAAAACCGTCGCTGCGCGCCACGGCTGACGGCGTCATTGACCACGATCAGACTTCGGCACGTTTCCTTGCCTATCCTGCGGGCGGCTCGGGCTTTCAGGAGGATACAGCAATGGAAGATGTCGAACGCCTGCTCAAGGGAACCGTGGAAGAATTGGAAAGGCTTCTCAGCGCCAAGAACGTACTCGGCGACCCGATCGAGAAGGACGGCGCGACGATCATCCCGATCGTCAGCTACGGCTTCGCCTTCGGTGCAGGAGGCGGCGCGGATATGAAGAAGGGCCAGGGCGGTGGTACCGGCGGCGGTGGCGGAATCAAGCCCCTGGGCGCGATCATCATCGACAAGGAGGGCGCGCGGGTCGAAGGCGTCCACGGCGCAATGTCGACAATCGCCCAGATGCTCGGCGAGGCCGCGTCGAAAGCGATCGAAAAGGCCGCGGGCGCGGCCGGGGCGGCGAAAGCCGGGGGCTGAGGGGCGATGACTGCCCTTCTCTGGGGCTTGCTACTGCTTTCGGGTCTCGCCCTTCTCGCGGTGATCGCCCTGCCCGTCCATCTCAGGCTCCGGGCCGAGGCGGGCGCCGCGCTGCGGTTCAGGGCCGAAGCACGGCTCGTCGCCGGGCTGACGCCGGCCCTGCCGGTCTTCGACAGCACCGGAGGGCGCAAGCCCCGACCCGCACCCGGCCGCCCCTCGGCGGCAGCGCCGGGACGCAAGAGGCGCCGGAAGCCCGACGCCGGCGGGCGTGGCCGCGCGCTGCGGATGGTCCGCGCCGCGCCCCGTCTGCTCGGCGGGGTGCTGCGGCGGGTCCATCTCGACCGGGTCGCGGTCACGGGCGTGTTCGGCCTCGCAGATCCGGCCGAGACCGGGCAGCTTTATGGCTGGCTGGCGCTGCTTATCCATGCCCCGCGGCCGCCCCGGGTCGCGCTCGACCTGCGTCCCGACTTCACCGGGCCAAGCCTCGCCGGGCAGGCGGAGGTGGCATTGTACCTGACCCCGATCGCCCTTCTCGGGCCGGTGCTCCGCTTCGGCTGGGACGTATTCGTGGTGCCGCGATGACGCTCCGCCTCGATCCGCCACGCCGCCTTGGCGGCATCGTCGTTGCCGCGCTCTGCGAGACGGGCGCACACGGATGGCGCCTGCCCGGCGCTCTGGGGGCCGCCGGCGCCAAGCGGCCGGTCGCGATCGTGATCTGCACGAAGGACGGGATCGTGGCGGTCGACCCCCAGGGCCAGCCGCTCGCCCTAGCCGATCTCGAGGCGGCCTTTCCTGCTCTGCGCGACCGCCTTGAGGCGGCGATGCCTCAAGATGGCGGTTGAGTTCACGCCCGCAATCGGCAGGCTGGATGGCGGGAGGGCGGCGATGCGACTCGAAGGCAAGACGGCGATCGTGACCGGCGCGGGATCGGGCTTCGGCGCGGGAATCGCGCGAAAGTTCGCGGCCGAGGGCGCGCGAGTGATGGTGGCCGACATCAACTCGACGGCCGCCGAGGCTATCGCGGCCGAGATCGGCGGCATCGCCCGGCGCGTCGACGTCGCCTCGGCCGAGAGCGTGGCGGAGATGGCCGCGACCGCGGCGCAAGCCTTCGGCGCGGTCGACATCCTCGTCAACAACGCCGGGGTGACGCATCTGCCGAGTCCGCTCGAAGAAGTGAGCGAAGCCGATTTCGACCGGGTCTTCGCGGTGAACTGCAAGGCGGTCTACCTGACCGCCCGCGCGCTGGTCCCGGCGATGAAGGCACGCGGTGCGGGCGCAATCCTCAACGTCGCCTCGACCGCCGGGCTTTCGCCCCGGCCGCGGCTCAACTGGTACAACGCCTCGAAGGGCTGGATGATCACCGCGACGAAGACGATGGCGGTCGAGCTGGCACCGACCGGCGTACGGGTCAACGCGATCTGCCCGGTCGCCGGCGAGACGCCGCTTCTGAAGAGCTTTCTTGGCGAGGACACGCCGGAGATGCGGGCGAAGTTCCTTTCCACGATCCCGATCGGGCGGTTCTCGACACCCGAGGACATGGGCAATGCGGCGTGCTTTCTCTGTTCGGACGAGGCGGCGATGATCACCGGTGTGGCGCTCGAGGTGGATGGCGGGCGCTGCATCTGAGCGCGGAGCCGGGGGCGCTGCCCCCGGACCCCCGGGATATTTCGGAAAAGAAGAAGGGATGGGGGCATGAAGGTTGTCAATCTCGCGGAGAAGCTCGCGCAGTTCGATGCGCATTGGCAGCCGAAGGTCGTGGCGGACTACAATGGCAACGACATCATGGTGGTGAAGTTCCAGGGCGAGTTTCCGTTCCATGAACATCCCGACACCGACGACCTGTTCCTGGTTCTCGCGGGCGAGGTGCTCCTCGATGTCGAGGAGGAGACCCATCGGCTGGGTCCGGGTGAGCTGTTCGTCGTGCCGAAGGGAGTGCGCCACCGGCCACGGGCGGAGCGCGAGGCGCAGGTGCTGCTGATCGAGCCGCGGAACACGCCCAATACCGGCGATCCGGCGACGGCGGCGGTCAAGGAGCGGATCTGATGCGGCCGGGTGCGCGCAACCTGATCACCGATGTCGCAGGGCTTGTGGTCGGCAATGCCGAGGACCACGGGCTTCGCTCGGGCGCGACCGTGCTTTTGGGCGCGCGGCCCTTCGTCGCGGCGGTGCATGTGATGGGGGGCGCCCCCGGCACGCGCGAGACCGACCTGCTTGCGCCCGACCGGCTGGTGAGCGAGGTCGACGCACTGGTCCTGTCGGGCGGCTCGGCCTTCGGGCTCGATGCCTGTTCGGGCGTCGCGGACGGGCTCCGTATGGCAGGTCGTGGCTTTGCCGTGGGCGAGGCGCGGGTGCCGATCGTGCCGGGGGCGATCCTCTTCGACCTTCTGAATGGCGGCGACAAGGACTGGGCCGAGGATCCCTACCGGCGGCTCGGCCGGGCGGCGCTGGACGCAGCCGGGGCGGAGTTCGCGCTCGGCACGGCTGGCGCTGGGACCGGGGCCACCGTGCACGGGCTGAAGGGCGGGCTCGGCTCGGCCTCGGCGGTGCTCGACAATGGCGTCACGGTGGGCGCGCTGGTCGCGGTCAACGCGCTCGGCGCGGTGACGGTGGGGGGCGGGCCGCAGTTCTGGGCGGCGCCCTGGGAGATGGGCGCGGAATATGGCGGGCTCGGCCTGCCCGGCGTGTTCGCGCCCGGTGCCGAGCCGGTGCCCGCGAAGCGCCCCGGTGAGGCCACCACGATCGCCATCGTCGCCACCGATGCCGTGCTCGACCGGGCCCAGGCGCATCGGGTGGCGGTGGCGGCGCATGACGGCATGGCGCGGGCGATCGTGCCCGCGCATACGCTCCTTGACGGCGATCTGGTCTTCGCGGCGGCAACCGGGGCGCGGCCGCTCGCCGATCCGGTCGCCGACCTCTTCGCGCTTGGCCATGCCGCCGCATGCTGCCTCGCCCGCGCCATCGCCCGGGGTGTCCATGCGGCGGAAGCGCGTCCGGGCGACCTCCTGCCGAGCTGGCGGCAGAAGTTCGCCCCCTAACCGAGAAGCGCCGCCATCAGCGGGCTGTCGGGGGGCTTGAGCCCCTCGATGACGTCGAAATGGTGGCGCTTCGGCTCGATCGTCACCGGGCAGGCCCAGGCATTGCCGAGCCTGCGCGCCTGATCGAGGAAGGCCGGGCGCTCGTCGCCACCGACCCAGACATGCACGCTGGTCCCGGGGCGGCGCGGGTGAAGCGCCGGGCTCTCGTCCCGGGCTTCGGCTTGATCGAGCCGCAGATCGGCGTTCATCGCGGTCTCGATCAGCGGCCGCAGATCGGCGAGCGGCGAGATCGGCACGATCCGGGTGAGTCGCTCGACCACCGGCAGCGCGGCATCGGCGGAAGCCATGCGCGCCGCGAGATGCCCGCCCGCCGAGTGGCCGGTGAGGACCACGGGGCCCGCCACCGCACCAGCCATCATTGGCAGCGCGGCCGCGATCTCGGCGGTCATTTCCGAAATCCGTGCCTTGGGCGCGAGCGTGTAGGCGGGCATCGCGCAGGCCCAGCCGCGCGCCAGCGCGCCGGAGGCGAGATGCGAGAAGTCGCGCGGCCCGAAGGCCAGCCAATAGCCGCCATGAACGAAAACCATCAGCCCCAGAGGCTCCGCATCAGGCAAGAAAAGATCGAACCAGCCGGCTTCGGCGGGGCCGTAGCGCAGCCCGAGCCGCGCTCGCTGCCCGAGTGCCGCGCGGAACGTCGCCGCGCCTTTTGCCCAGCGCGGCGGGTAATCGGCGCCGCCGGGGATAAACTTTGCATTCGCGTAAGCGTCGTCATATCTCATGTGCAACCACCGCTACCCGGCAGGACGCTGGACTTTCGTGCCGGTCTCGTGCATTTGATCAAATTGCCAATACAGGGGGATTCCATGCTCGATTCCGTCACCGACCTCCGGTCGCTCTTGAAAGACCCGTCGCTTCTGGCCACGCAGGCCTATGTCGCCGGAGAATGGATCGACGCCGACGACGGCGCAACGTTCGAAATCACCAACCCGGCACGCGGCGACGTGATCTGCACCGTGCCCGATCTTTCCCGCAAGGAGACCGCCCGGGCGATCGCCGCCGCCGAGGCGGCGCGCAAGGCCTGGGCCGCCCGCACCGGCAAGGAGCGCGCCGGCGTTCTGCGCAAGTGGCACGACCTGATGGTCGCCAATGCCGACGATCTCGGCGCGATCCTGACCGCCGAGATGGGCAAGCCGCTGGCCGAGGCCAAGGGCGAGATCCTCTATGGCGCTTCCTTCGTCGAGTGGTTCGCCGAGGAAGCCAAGCGGGTCTATGGCGAGACGATCCCCGGCCACCAGCCCGACAAGCGCATCACGGTGATCAAGCAGCCGATCGGGGTCGCGGCCTCGATCACGCCGTGGAACTTCCCGAACGCGATGATCGCCCGGAAAGTGGCCCCGGCGCTCGCGGTGGGCTGCGGCTTCGTCGCGCGGCCGGCGGCCGAGACGCCCTTGTCGGCGCTCGCCATGGCGGTGCTCGCGGAACGCGCCGGGGTTCCGGCGGGGCTTTTCTCGGTCATCACCTCGAAGCGGTCGTCGGACATCGGCAAGGAGTTCTGCGAGAACCCGATCGTGCGCAAGCTCACCTTCACCGGCTCGACCGAGGTCGGCCGGATCCTCCTGCGCCAGGCCGCCGACCAGGTGATGAAGTGCTCGATGGAGCTTGGCGGCAACGCGCCCTTCATCGTGTTCGACGACGCCGATCTCGACAAGGCGGTCGAGGGCGCGATGATCTCGAAGTTCCGCAACAACGGCCAGACCTGCGTCTGCGCCAACCGCATCTATGTGCAGGCCGGCGTCTATGACGCCTTCGCCGAAAAGCTCGCGGCGGCGGTAAAGAAGCTCAACGTCGGCGACGGGTTGAAGGACGGCGTCACCACCGGCCCCCTGATCAACGAGGCGGCGGTCGAGAAGGTCGAGGAGCATATCGCCGACGCGCTCGCCGGTGGCGGGCAGGTCGTGACTGGCGGCCAGCGCCACGCGCTCGGTGGCACGTTCTTCGAGCCGACGGTCGTCACCGGCATCACTCCGGACATGAAGGTCTCGACCGAGGAGACCTTCGGCCCGCTCGCGCCCCTGTTCCGGTTCGAGACCGAGGAAGAGGTGATCGCGCATGCCAACAACACGATCTTCGGGCTTGCGAGCTACTTCTACGCCCGCGACATCGGCCGCATCACGCGGGTCCAGGAGGCGCTGGAATATGGCATGGTGGGCGTGAACACCGGCCTCATCTCCACCGAGGTGGCACCGTTCGGCGGCGTCAAGCAATCCGGCCTCGGCCGCGAGGGTAGCCATCACGGCGTCGAGGACTACCTCGAGATGAAATACATCTGCCTCTCCGTCTGAGGCGACAGCAACGACCGGGACCGGCCGCGGGATGCAGATCCTGCGGCCGGTTTCGTTTTGTGTGAGCGGCGGCTCATCTGCTGTTATCGTGTCCTCAGAGGCCTGTTGGTCGGCCTCGCGGACGATATCGGAGATGTACCCTTGGCCGAGGCACGTCTGACACTACTGGGCGGTTTCAGCCTGCGGGACGCACGGGGCACGACCTGCGAGATCCCCGGCGCAAAGCCCGTCGGACTGCTCGCCGTGCTGGCGCTCGCGCCGGACGGGCGGCTCGGCCATGACCAGATCGCCGCGCTCCTGTGGAGCGACCGCGCCGCGCCGCAGGCGCGCGACAGCCTCAAGCACGCGCTTGCCGACCTCCGCCGCCGCCTCGCCGCCGCCGGGCTGGACGCGCTGGAGGTCGACCGCCAGTCGGTGCGGCTCGATCTGAATCGGATCGCCGTCGATGCGGGCGAGTTCAAGGCCCTCGCCGGCGCCGCGGACCCGCAGGCGAAATCACGGGCGCTGGAACTCTACGGCGGTGAGCTTCTCCACGGTGTCAGCGTGCGCGACCCGGCCTTCGACGACTGGCTCAGGCAGGAGCGGGCCACCTACGCTACGCTCGCGGAGTCGACGGCGGCCTTGCTCCTCGCCGATGCGGAGGCCGAAGCGGATGACGCGGCGGTCCGCGAGGCCGCCACGCGGCTCCTCGGTCTCGATCCGCTGCGCGAGGACGCGGTGCGCGCGCTCATGCGCCTGCACGCCGAGGCTGGCGAGCGGGCAGCCGCGCTCCGGTGCCTCGAGGAATTGCGCGAACGGCTCGCAGCCGACCTGCAGATCGAGCCCTCCTCCGAGACCGAAGCCCTTGGCACCGCGATCCGCGAGAGTCGGATCGCCGCCAGCGTCGCCCCGGCCGGCCTGCCGCTGCCCGACCGCCCGTCCATCGCGGTGCTTCCCTTTCACACCCTCCAAAACGACCAGGACCAAGCCTACTTCGCTGACGGCGTCGTGGAGGACCTCATCAACGCGCTCTCGCGGTACCGCTGGTTCTTCGTGATCAACCGCAACTCGAGCTTCGCCTTCCGCAACAGCGAAATGCCGATCGCAGAGATCGGCCAGAAACTCGGTGTTCGCTACGTCGCCACCGGCAGCCTGCGGCGCGCCGGGAGCCGCATCCGGCTCTCGGCCGCACTGATCGAGGCGGACACCGGAATCCAGCTCTGGGGCGACCACTATGACCGCGACCTGACCGACATCTTCGTCATTCAGGACGAGTTGACGCGCCGGATCGTCGGCGCCATCGAGCCGGAGCTTCTGGTTGGCGAATCCCGCCGTGCGCTCGACCGCTCCGCCGGGCAGCTGGCCGCCTATGACTGCCACATGAAGGGCATGTGGTTTCACAACCGGCAGCAGGATGCAGAGGATTTCGCGCAGGCGCTCCACTGGCAGCGCCGCGCTATCGAGCTCGACCCCGGCCTCGCGCGCGCCTACATGGTCCTCGCGCGGGCGCTCTATGCCCGGAGCCTCTTCGGCTTCAGCGACGACATCGCCCGCGACCGCGCCGAGCTGATGGCGGCGGCGGAGAAGGCCGTTTCGCTGGAAGAGGGGGATGGCTATTCGCACTACGCGATGAGCCTCGCCTGCCTGATGGATGAACGCCCGGTCGAGGCGCTGGCCGCGGCGGAACGCGCGGCCGACCTCAATCCGAACCTGGCTCTGGCTCAGAACGCGCTTGGCTGGACACGCATCGCCAACGGCCGCTTCGCCGAGGCGCTCGATCCGCTCGAGACCGCGCTCCGCCTCAGCCCGCGCGATCCCCTGACCTATCTGTTCCTGAGCCGCATCGGCCTCGCGCATTACCACCTTCGCGACTACGGCAGGGCGCTGGAGTTTTCCCGGAAGGCCTTCGCGCTCCGGCGCCAGCCGTTCATCGCGCTGGTCATCCTCGCAAGCCTCGGACAGCTCGGCAGCCCGGAGGTCGAACCGGTGCGGCAACAGCTTGCCGCGCTCGCGCCGGCCGGCGACAGGGATTACTGGCGGTTGCTGTTCGTCTATTCCGATCCGGCCGACGAGGACCACTTGCGCGACGGGCTGCGGAAGGCCGGTCTCGACGCGTTCCCGGAACCGAGCCAGTCCCGGAACGCTCCGAGCGCGCAGATCAGGCGATAGACCGACCGTTGCGCCCCGGGCATCCGTTCGGCCCCGTGGCTCTTCGCACCGTTCGCGACGATTTCCCACGGCAGGACCGGAATTTGCGTCATCTGATCGGTTTCGCGGGGGGATGTGTTTTTGCTGAGCATCGCGTCGTCTCCTGTTATCGTGAGGGCCTGTGCCATCTGTTAAACCCAGCATGCGCCCGGATGCGGGAGCCGGACGGGAACGCGGCGGGAAACGATCGGGAATTCGGCACTGTAGAAGGGGAAATCGCACCGTGGCCGCGGCAACCCTCTCGATTCTTGGAGGTTTCGCCCTCACCGACACGGCGGGCGGCGACTGCGCCCCGGCCGGTGCCAAGCCGCGCGCCCTGCTCGCGGCGCTCGCGCTGGCCCCCGATGGACGCCTCGGGCACGACCAGATCGCAGCACTCCTGTGGAGCGACCGCGCGGCGCCGCAGGCACGCGACAGTCTTAAACACGCTCTGGCGGGGCTGCGGCGGGCGCTTGACGCGCTCGCACCAGGGCTCATCGACAGCGACCGGCAGTCGGTGCGGCTCGATCTGGCGCGGCTAGAGGTCGACGCCGTCGCCTTCCGGCGTCTCGCAGTAACGGAGGACGAAACCGGCTGGACCGAGGGCCTCGCCCTCTATCGCGGGGATCTTCTCGACGGGATCGCGGTGCGCGATCCGGCTTTCGACGACTGGCTTCGGCAGGGACGGCTGGAGTTCCGGGCCACGGCCGAGTCGATTGCGGCTCGTCTCATGGCCGCGGCCGAAGCCAAGGGCGACGAAGAGGCGACGCGATCCACAGCGATGCGGCTGCTCGGCCTCGATCCCCTGCGCGAGGAAGCCGTGCGCGCGCTGATGCGGCTCCACGCCGCGCAGGGCGAACGCGCGGCGGCGCTGCGGCTCTTTGCCGAACTTCGCGACCGGCTGGCCGAGGAGATGCAGACCGAGCCGGACAGCGACACCGTGGCGCTTGAGGCCGAGATCCGCACCGGTGCCGGCCGGGCACCGGGTGCCGCGGCGCCCTACCCGCCGCTGCCCGACCGCCCGTCGATCGCGGTGCTGCCGTTCGCCAATCTCTCGGGCGATCCCGATCAGGATTATTTCGCCGACGGAATCGTCGAGGAGATCATCACGGCGCTGTCGCGCATCCGCTGGCTGTTCGTGATCGCCCGCAGTTCCAGCTTCACCTATCGCGGCCGCGCCATCGACGTGAAGCAGATCGCCCGCGAGCAGGGGGTGCGCTACGTCCTAGAAGGCAGCCTGCGCCGGGCGGCCGATCAGGTGCGGATCACCGCCCGGCTCGTCGACGCCGGGACCGGCCTGCAGCTCTGGGCCGACGGCTTCGACGGGGTCATGAGCGACATCTTCGACCTGCAGGGCCGGATCACCGCCCGCGTCGTCGGCGAGATCGCGCCCCGGATCGAGGAGGCCGAGATCGACCGGGCGACACAGAAGCCGACCGCCCGGCTCGATGCCTACGACTATTACCTGCGCGGGCTCTCCTCGGTGCACCTGTGGACGCGGGACGGCAACGCGACGGCCATCGCGATGTTCGGCGAGGCGGTCAAGCGCGACCCGGATTTCGCCGCCGCCTACGGAATGGCGGTGCGCTGCCATTCGCAGCGCAAGGCCTGCGGCTGGGTCACCGATCCCGCCGCTGAGAAGCGCGCGGTCCGCGACCTTGCGGCGCGGGCGATCGCGACGGGCGGCGGGGATGCCGTCGCGCTCGCGACGGCGGGGCTCGGCCTTGCATTCGTTTGCGGCGACATCGGTGGCGGCGGGTCGCTGATCGCGCGCGGGCTGGAGCTCAATCCCAATCTCGCGATGGCCTGGGGGTTCAGCGGCTGGATCAATGCCTGGGCGGGCCGGCCGGAGGAGGCAATCGCGGACCTTTCCCGCGCGATCCGCCTCAGCCCGCACGACCCCCATGCCGCGACGACCCACGGGGCGATGGCCTGCACCCATTTCTTCGCCGGGCGGGACGAGGAGGCCGTGCATTGGGCGCAAAGCTCGATCCGGCTGCGGCCGAGCTACCAGGTCGCGCATTGCATCCTCGCCGCGGCGCTCGCCCGGTCCGGCCGGGTCAAGGACGCGCGGCAGGTCGTCGAACGGCTCCGCCTGAGCGATCCGGGTCTGCGCATCACGACCCTGCTCGAAGCCTATCCGTTCCAGCGCCCGCGCGACGCGGCGCGGCTCAGGGACGGGCTGGCCGTCGCCGGTCTGCCCGAATGATACGCTGAGCGGTCAGAACCAGCCCGCCGCACGGAGTGTCTTCTCGAACGACCGCCCGACCGGGATCACGGTCCCATCGGTCGCGACGAGCGAGCGCTTGCGGTTTTCCAGGAGCGTGTCTGCGACCGCGGCGCGCGACACCCACCAGGACCGGTGGACCTGCAAGCCTTCGCACCCGGCGAGGTCCTCGACCGCGTCGCTCATGCGGTGCAGCACGAGGCCGTCGCCCGCGTCCGTGTGCACCCGGAGGTAGTGATCCTCCATCTGCAGGTACCGGATCACACCCGTCAGCCCGTCGGGCCGCCGCCTCAGCATGCCGACGGTCGGCAGCGTCGGCATCGTGGGGCTGGGGTCTGGCGCCGCGCTCGGCTGCGCGGTGCCGACGACCGGCCAGCGCTCGATCAGGACGTACTGGATCACCGAGAAGACGGTGTTGATGACCACCACGTTGAGATAGGTGGCCCAGGGCGCCGGCAATCCGGCTTCGGGCGCGACGATCGTTTCCATCAGCCAGCGAACCTGGAACGTCAGCGGCACCGCCCCGAGAAAGGCCGAGGCCAGAAGCAGCGCCCAGCCCGGCCAGTTTCCGGCCCCGAAGGACGCGCGCACCCCGCGCGCGATCAGGATCATCTGCAGCCAGCCGAGCGTGACCGAGGCAGTCCAGAACAGCATGAGCCCGCGCAGGTCTTCCCCCGCGCGCACCGCGTCCCCGGCCTGCCAGACCATGAAGGCCGCCGTCGAGAGAATCGCGATCAGGTAGCGCAGGGAGACGCTGTCGAGGATCCGTTGCGCTGCGGATCGGGGAGAGGGGTCGGTACGGTTCACGCTTCGCGAAGCGTACCACCGGCGGGATTGGCGAAACAACCGTGCCGGATCACGAAAGCCGGCTGGAACGGGCCGGGCGAGGACGCCAGAGCTGCCTCCATCGCAACCGGCATCCACTCGGACGAAAGGACATCAAGTGAAACAGAAGCTTGCGCTCTGCGCCCTGATCGCGGCACTCGGCACCGGCGCCGCCGCGGCCGCCGACATCGACCTCACCATCACCGGCTTCGGCGACGACACCGGCCTCGCACGCATCGTCGTGATGGACGGCGAGGCCGGCTATCGCGGCGAGATCCCGGTCGCCCAGATAGCCTCGGTCCCGATCCGCGCCGGTCGCGCCGAGTGGCGGGCGGACGACCTGCCGCCCGGCCGTTACGCGATCATCGCCCATCACGACCGCGACGGGGACGGCGCGCTCAACCGCCCGTTCCTCGGCCTGCCGCAGGAACCCTACGGCTATTCGAACGGCGTCTGGACGAGCTTCGGCCTGCCCGATTGGGAGGCGGTCGCCGTCGATCTCGGCGAAGCGCCGGTCCGGCAGGCGATCCGTCTGCGCATGAATGCTTTCGCGGCCGTCTCGCAGATGGCGCTTGTCGGGCTTCCCGCGCTTGTCGCGCTGTTCGGCGCGCTCGCTTTGCTGCGGCGGCTGCGCCGCACGGCAACGATCTGACCATTCCGGAACAGGAGAGAACCATGACCCGTGAAACGCTCATTCGCGCCGGTGCCGCCGGCATGATCGTCGCCGGTGCGGCGCTCGGCTATTCCTATGTTTCGCATCCGCACCACATGACACCCGAGACCATCGCCAGCCCGGGCTGGATCGCGATCCACGCGCTTTTCGCGCTCTCGCTCGTGCTCGGCCTGCTCGGCACGACCGCGCTTTATGCCGCGACGGCTCTGCGCAGCGGGGCGCTCGGCCTCGCCGGCTATGTGACGCTCTATATCGGCATGATGATGATCTTCGGCCTCGACTACTACGAGGTGCTGATCGCGCCCTATCTCGCGCTTCACTATCCCGAGGTCATCGCCGATCACGGCGCCGGCGACGCGATGGGCGCCGTGGCCGTGGCCTTTCCGCTGGCCGGCCTGCTCACGGTCCTTGGCTACGCGGCCCTTGGTGCTGCCTGGCTCCGCGCCGGGATCATGCCGCGCGTGCCCGCCCTGGCGCTGATCGTCACCGCGCTCGCCTTCGGCGCCGGGCTGAGCCCCCTTGGCGGTCTCGCGGCGGCACGGATCACGGCGGCGGCGTTCGGGCTTGCGCTGATCGCGATCGGGGTCGTCGCGTGGCGCGCCGCCTCGACCCGGAGGGCGGAGGCGTGACGGGCGCGTTCGGCACCGAATTGCCGATGGTTATCGAATAACCGAAGCCCGATGTTGCCTATCATGCGCGCCGGCTCCATTGCTGCCACATATTCGATCTCAACGAGGGAATCTCGATGCTGCACAAGTTCCGCACCTCCGCCATTGCCGCGCTCCTGATCGCTTCCACGGCCGCCGCACCCGCAAGCGCCTGGGGCCAGCGCGAGCAGGACATGCTCAAGGGCGCCGCCGCGGCGGCGGCGGTGGGCTATCTGTTGATGAACTCGCGCGCCAAGGCTCAGCAGCCGGCCCGTTCGCAGACCGGCTATTACCAGCCGCAGACCAGCTATCGGCAGCCGCAGACCAGCTACCGGCAGCCGCAGTCCAGCTATTACCCGCAGCCGTCCTACCAGCAGCCCGCGCGCTACGAACAGCCGAGCTACGGCTCCTCGGACGTCTATTCGACCCCGGCCGCGCGCGCCTTCAACAGCTATCCGCTCTCGGACCGCCGGCGCATCCAGGCGCGTCTGTCCGAGTGGGGCTATTACAACGGCGGCATCGACGGCTCGTTCGGCCCGATGACCTACCGTGCCGTCACCGCGTTCGCCGGCGACTCCCAAGGCACGACCGAGCTCACCACGGTGGCCGGCGCCTACGACTTCTACGGCCGGCTTCTGCGCTGAGGCCACCCGGCTGGGAGGCCCGCGCTTCCCGGCAGGATGAGACACCCGAGCGGCGGGCGCATGTCGACCGCGCCCGCTGCGCCCCTTGGCAGAGCCGCGGCACCCGCGCTCTCCCTGCGCCCAGTGGGCTGCCCCCGCCGGTTCGGCGAAAATACTCTCCACCACCGCCAAGGATTGACGCCTCGCCCGCGTCATAGTTCCGTCATGCGCATGCAAACCCCGGACGAGGACCTGGCCGAAGCCGCCGCAGGAGGAGACCGCGACGCCTTCGCGGCGCTTCTCGCGCGGCATTACGACCGGCTTCACGGCCTGTCCTTCCGCCTGACCGGCAGCCGGGCCGAGGCCGAGGATCTCGCGCAGGACATTTGCCTCGCGCTCCCGGCGAAGCTCGGGAGCTACCGGCGCGAGGCGCGGTTCACGACCTGGCTCTACCGGGTCACGGTGAATGCCGCGCATGACCGCCGCCGCCGAATGGCCGCCCATGCGCGGGCCGCCGACGGCTGGGGCGACTGGGAGATCAACCGCCGCGCCGGGATCGCCGAGGCGGCCCAGGCTGGGGACTGGCTCGCCGCGACAATGGCGCGGCTTACACCGGAACTGCGCGACACCGTCGCCCTCACGCTCGGGGAGGAACTGAGCCAGAAGGAGGCCGCCGAGGTGCTCGGGCTCTCCGAAGGCACGGTCGCCTGGCGGATGAGCGAAGTGAAGAAACGCCTGCGCGAGATGGCGCGGGCGGAGGGCATGCTATGACCGACGATCTCGACCGCCTGCGCGCCGCGTTGAAGTCGCACCCCGCCCCCGACGGGGCGGCGAAGGCCGAAGCCCTGCGGCGGGCGATGGAAAATTTCGACCGCCACCAAGGAAGCGCGCAAGCGCCGCGTCCCAATCAGGACCGCCCTGCACGGGCGGGTGTTCTGAAAGGAGTACGCGAGATGATGTCGAGACTGACCACGAGACCGGCGCTGGCCGCCACCGCCTCCGTCGTCGCCATCGGTGTGGCGATCACGGTCTACCCCGAACTGCGGCGGAGCGTTTCGGCGCCGTCCCCTGTCGCCACGGCGACCGGCGAAGCCCAGACCGGCGAGGCCCGCGCGCGGCAATCCTTCCCCGAGGTCGGACGGGACGCGGGCACCGCCTCCCCGCTCGAATCCACCGCGCCGGCGATCGCCGCGGCCCCAACGCCGAAAGCCGCCCCGGAAGCCGACGCTCTCGCCGACATGCCCATAGCGGCCGCGCCGCCCGCGCCGCGGAAAGAAGCGGCCGAGGCGATCACCGCGCAGACCGGCATCATGACCGAGGAAGCGTTCCGGTCCGCCACTTCTGGCGATGTCGCGGGCTACGTCCTGCCAGAGGCCGAGACGGTGCTGGCACCGGCGCCGCTCACCGAGGCCTATCCCGAAGCCGACCCCAATCCGCTGAAGGTCACGGCCGAGGAGCCGGTATCGACCTTCTCCATCGACACCGACACGGCCTCCTATGCGGTGCTCCGCTCCTCGCTCACCAATGGTTATCTGCCGCCCGCCGAGGCCGTGCGGGTCGAGGAGATGGTGAACTACTTCCCCTATGCCTACCCGGCGCCGGACGAGGGCGACGCCCCGTTTCGCGCCGCGGTGACCCTCTTCGAGACGCCGTGGAACGCCGAGACCCGGCTTCTCCGCATCGGCCTGCAGGGCGAGCTTCCCGCGACCGACGACCGGCCGCCTCTCGACCTCGTGTTCCTGATCGACACGTCGGGTTCGATGGACGATCCGAAGAAACTGCCGCTCCTGAAGCAGTCGCTCGCGCTGATGCTCGGCGAGCTGCGCCCCGAGGACCGGATCGCGATCGTCACCTATGCCGGCTCCGCCGGCCTCGTGCTGGAACCCACCGACGCCGCCGACCGCGCCGCGATCCTCGCGGCCCTCGACCGGCTCGGTGCGGGCGGCTCGACCGCCGGGGCGGAGGGCCTGCGCCTGGCCTACCGGACCGCCGAGAGCATGGCCGGGGAGGGCCGGATCGGGCGCATCCTTCTGGCCACCGACGGCGATTTCAACGTCGGCATCCACGATCCCGAGGCGCTGAAGGACTTCATCGCGCAAAAACGCGAGAGCGGCACCTACCTTTCGGTCCTCGGCTTCGGCCGCGGCAATCTCGACGACGCGACGATGCAGGCGCTGGCCCAGAACGGCAACGGCACGGCGGCCTATATCGACACGCTCGCCGAGGCGCAGAAGGTGCTCGTCGACCAGCTCTCCGGCGCCCTCTTCCCGATCGCCGACGACGTGAAGGTCCAGATCGAGTTCAACCCCGCCGCCGTCGCCGAATACCGGCTGATCGGCTACGAGACCCGCACCCTGGCGCGCGAGGACTTCAACAACGACAGGGTCGACGCGGGCGAAATCGGCGCGGGCCACCAGGTGACCGCGCTCTACGAGATCACGCCGGTCGGCAGCCCGGCGCGCCGGACCGATCCTCTGCGCTACGCCGAGCCGCAGCTGCCCGGCGACGCCGCCGAGCTTGGCTTTCTCAAGCTGCGCTACAAGGCGCCGGGCGCGGCGACCTCGCGGCTGATCGAGACGCCGATCCCCGCCACGCCCGCCGAGGCCGACGCGGATGTGCGTTTCGCCGCTGCCATCGCCGGCATGGGCCAGCTCCTCTCCGACCCGAAATACCTCGGGCAATGGGGCTGGGACGACGCCATCGCGCTCGCCAACGGCGCCAGGGGGGACGATCCCTACGGCTACCGCGCCGAGGCGGTGCAGCTCATGCGGCTGGCGCAAAGCCTCGCGCGCTGAGGCTTCTTCATTGCGCCAAATACCCCCGCCGGAGGCAGCGGAGCGCCCGTTGCGCAGGCAACGGGCGCGACAGATATCTCGCGCCCGCAAGGGCGCTCCGCCGGCCCACCTCAAAGATCGCGGAAGCCAAGCTCGGCGACGAGGCCGAGCGTCCGCGCCCGCATCCAGCGATGCGCCGGATCGCGATCGTGTCGCGCATGCCAGTAGAGGCTGATCTCCGGCACCGGAATCTCGAACGGCGGCGCGAAGATCCGGAGCGGCACGCTGTCCCGCACGGCGCGCGCGAACTGCACCGGCAGGGCCGCGAGGTGGCGCCCCTGCGCGACCGCGAGCGCCACCGCCTGGAAATGCGGCAGCGCCAGCGTGACCCGGCGGTGCCGGCCCTGTTCCTCCAGCGCCGCATCGACCCGCCCCCGCATGCTGCCGTCGACCGACCGGATCGCATGTTCGAGCCCGCAGAAGACCTTCATCGGCATCCGCGCGCCCTCGGCGAGCCCGGCCACGGCGGGATTGCCCCGCGCCGTCACTATCACGAAGGGCGCGCGGAACATGACCTCGCGCGACACGCCCTCGGGCACCTCGATCGGCTGCTCCAGCGCCATGTCGACGCCGTCATCGCGCAACAGTCTCGGCACGTCGCCATGGGCGCTGTCGAGCAGCCTGAGCCGTACGCCCGGCGCCTCCTCCCCCAGCCTTTCGGCCAGGCGCGGCATTAGGAGCATCGAGAAGAAATCCGACCCGAGGAAGGTGAAGGTCCGCTCCAGCCCCGCCGGATCGAAGGCCGGTCCGGGCGCCAGCATCCTGCCGATCTCCGCGAGCGCCGCCCGCGCGCGCGGCGCCAGCTCCTCGGCGCGCGGGGTCGGCACCATCTCGTTGCCGCGGCGCACGAAGAGCTGGTCGCCGAGCGCGTGGCGCAGGCGGTTCAACGCCGCGCTGACAGCGGGCTGGGACAGGCCGATCCGGTCGCCGGCGCGGGTCACGCCGCGCTCCTGCCAGAGTGCGTCGAAGACCCGGATCAGATTGAGATCGAGTGCGTTCAAATCCATCCCATGGATCGGCTGCATAGAGACTTGCGATTTCATGGATGAAGCAATCCGCGCTAGATTGCAACTGCCGCCGCTTCCGGCATCGACGCGAAGGACCCCACGATGAATGCGCTCTCCACCCCGGATTCCGGGACCGAACTCTTCTGGTTCATGAACAACCTCCTCGCGATCCCCGTCTCGTGCGAGGCTGGCGCGGACCGCCTGTCGGTCGTCGAGCAATGGGCGCCCCATGGCGACAGCCCGCCGCTCCACATCCACCACAGCGAGGACGAGGTCTTCGTGGTGCTGAAGGGACGGCTCCGGATCCAGATCGACGGCACGGATGTCTTCCTCGATGCCGGCGGCACCGTGATGGCGCCGAAGGGCAAGCCGCACAGCTTCCGCGTCGAAAGCGCCGAGGGCGCGCATTTCCTCGCCATCACCAGCGGTAAGGATTTCGAGCGCATGATCCGCGCGGCAAGCCGCCCTGCCGACCGGCCAGGCCTGCCCGATCCCGCCGTGCCGACCGAGGCGATGAAGGCCGAACTCACCCGCATCTGCGCGGACCACCGGATCGAGATCGTCGGCCCGCCGCTCCACTGACACCTGCGAGGCACCCCTCGGCGGGATGCGGCGACACGGTCAATCCTGCGTCGCCCGCCGCCCGGCGCGCCAGTCGCGGACCCTGTCGCTCAGCCCGTCATGGTCCCCCAGCGGCCGGCCCGGAGCGGCGTCCCACCAGTCGTCGCGCCCGTCACGCTCTTGCGGGTTCAGCGGGTAGACGATGCGGTTCTCGGGCTTCGAGGCCTCGCCGACGACCAGCAGGCGTACCTCTGTATCGGTGTTGTTGATGAAGGTGTGCGACTGCCCGGTCCCGGCCGGGAACCCGACCGCGTCACCGGGCGACAGGCGGTGCAGATGGCCATCGAGCCAGACATCGGGTGCGCCGTCGATGACGTAGACGAACTCTTCCTCGGCGCTCTCGGCGTGCGGGTATGATGTCCGGCGGCCGGGCAGCAACCGTTCGTGGTGGATCCCGAGGCGGGTCAGCCCGAAGTGCCGGCCGAACGGGGCGCCGATGCTCATCCGTTCGTCTTCGCCGCGGTAATAGGGCCGGTCGGCGCCCTCGATCTCCTGCCAGTGGGCAATGCACGCGGGACGGTCTGGATTGGACATGTGCGCCTCTCCTTCTGCGATGCGGGAAAGACTATGCTCAGCCGCGCGCAAACGAAAGGCGCGCCCTTCAGGGCGCGCCTCTGTCCATCCTTCGCGTCGGGACCTCAGGCCCCGCTCTTCTCGACGGCTTTCGCCTCGACCGTATCGCCCCGGGCGATCTCGATCCGGCGCGGTTTCAGCGCCTCGGGCACTGCGCGGACGAGGTCGACATGCAGCATGCCGTCGACATGCACCGCGTTCGTCACCTTGACGTGCTCGGCCAGCGCGAAGCGGCGCTCGAACGCGCGGGTCGCGATGCCGCGGTGCAGGTAGGTCTTGGCCTCGTCCTCGGCGGCCTTGCGGGCCGAGACGATCAGCGCGCCGTCCTTGACCTCGACATTCAACTCATCGCCCGAGAACCCGGCGACGGCGATGGAGATGCGGTAGGCATTCTCGTCGGTCTTTTCGATGTTGTAGGGCGGATAGGTCGGCTGGGCCACGTCGGCCGAAAGGACCCGGTCCATCAGGTCGGCGACCCGGTCGAATCCGACGGTCGCGCGGTAAAGCGGGGTAAAATCATAGGTTCGCATTGTCATCCTCCATCGAGCGATGTTTCTGGCCCTCCCTCCTCGGGACGGGCGGTTGCCACTCCGGAGCCCTCAAGCGGCACCCCGGCAAACATCACATGTGAAGGCTTTTTGCGGTTTTCAAGGGTCAGGGACGCACGAACCGCGCCCCGGTTTCCGCCTTCGCGCCGGGGAGGATCCGGCGCGGCTCGATCCCGCGCGAACCACCGGCGACGATCACGCCCTTTCCGGTCCGCAACGCCCTGCGCAGTTCCGCGACCGGCTCCTCGAGTTCCATGCCGACCGAGACCACCTTGCCGTCCTCGCGCGTGCCCGCCGCGATGATCGCGACGATCCTCGGCCGGCCGGCCGTGCGATCGAAGACCGGCGCGCCGGACGAGCCGAAATGGACATCGCAGTCGAAGGCGATGAGCCCCACGTCGCGGCCGACGACCCGGCAACCGTCCTGCCACGACAGCGCCGCATCGCGTCCCGTCGCGAAGGACACGACGTCGATCTGGCGAACCTGATTGCCGAGACGCGCGATCGCGAAGGGCGCGGCGGTGGCCGCCGGGATCGGTTCGGCAAGCTCGAGCAGCGCGACATCGTGGCGAACGCTGTCGAGGTCTTTCGGATTCGTCGGATCGTAGCGCGGATGCGCCACAGCACGCGCGACGCCGCTCTCGGCAACGGCGACGCCATCGCGCAACCCGGCGCGAAAACGCATCCCGGCGATGTCCGGCGCCGTGCCCGAGCTGCCGCCGCGAAGGCAATGCGCCGCCGTCAGGACGAGGTCGGGCGCGATCAGGGCACCGGTGCAATAGCCCTGTGCGCCGATCTCGACCCGGCCCACGGCCTCGAAGCCGAGCACATCCTGGCGGAGCGTCAGCCGCTTGAGCGGCGGTGCCTCGGCCGCCGCCGCCCCCGCGAGCGCCAAGACGGCAATGGAAACGAGGCCGATTATCCGCACCGCCGGCCTCACGGCTTGACGAATTTCGCGCCGGCCGAGCCGGTCTTGCCCGTGGGCGATGCACCAGGACCGGGCGTGACCCTCTGGAACGGGCTTTCCCCCGCGGCGAAGGCCGCCTGCAGTTCGGTCAAAGGCTGCGTCATCTGCGTGGCGAGCGCCACCCGCTTGTCGTTCATCTCGGCCTTGGCCGAAACCACCGAGACGATCTGCGCGGCACCATCCTTGACCGCGAAGATCGGCGCGCCCGAGGAGCCGAAATCGACCGCGCAGGTCAGCACGAGAACACCCGGCTGGCGCCCGAGCACGAGACAGGCGTCCTGCATCGACGGCGCCTCGGACCGGTCGAAGGCGTAGGAGACGATGCTCACCGTGTCGCCGCGCATCGGATCGGCGCCCACGTCGAAGGGCCGGATCGAGGGCAGCCGGATCGGCTGGTCAAGCTCCAGGAGGGCGAGGTCATAGGCGACCCGGTCCATCGGGTTTTCCCCCTCGTAGACGTAGTCGGGATGCGCCATCGCTCGCTTCACGCCGCGATAGGCCGCCGCCCGGCCGTTGCGCCAGCCGGCAAGAAAGGTCAGCTCGCCGGGATCGATGTCCGCGCCCGTGCGCTGATCGACCAGGCAATGCGCGGCCGTCAGCACCAGCGAGGGCGCGATCAGCGCGCCGGTGCAAAACGAGGTATCGGCGATATTGAGCCGGCCGACGGCTTCCCAGCCGCGGGTCTCATCCGCCGAGGTCAGGGCATGGAGCGCCGCCGCCTCCTCCGCCGGAGCCGCGAGGGGCCAACCGGCCACCAACAGCGCCGCAATCCAGGTCCGCATGTCGTCTCCCCTCCGTCATCCCGCATTTACCCACCCGTTGAGGCAAATTTGTGACCGAGGGCAACCGGGCGCCGCGCCCGCGGGACCGCGGCGCCCGATTTCATGGGGTTTCGGCGAAGATCCGCTCCCCGGGCGCGCCGCTCCGGCCCTACCGTGCCAGCGCCCGCGGCCGGGGCCCGCCGCTCGCCCAGTCCAGAAGCTCCACCGTATGGACGACCGGCACGCCAGTCCCGGCACCGATCTGCATCATGCAGCCGATATTGCCGGCCGCGATCACGTCCGGCGCCCGGGCCTCCAGCGTCGCGACCTTGCGCCGCTTGAGTTCCGCCGAAATCTCCGGCTGGAGCAGGTTGTAGGTCCCCGCCGAGCCGCAGCAGAGATGCGCGTCGGCCGGCTCGACGACCTCGAACCCCGCCGCCTTGAGGAGCGCCTTGGGCGCCCCCCGCACCTGCTGGCCATGCTGCAGCGAGCAGGCCGCGTGATAGGCGACTCTCAAGGGCTCGGGCGCCGTGCCGGCGAACCCGATCCGCTCCAGAATCTCGCTCACATCGCAAGCAAGACCCGCGATCTCCGCCGCCTCCTCCGCGAGCGGGTCGGTGCGGAACATGTGCCCGTAATCCTTCACCGTCGTGCCGCAGCCCGACGTGTTGATCACCACCGCGTCGAGCCCGCCCGCGCGCTTCTCCGCCATCCAGGCGCGAACATTCGCCGCGGCCGAGGCGTGGCTCTCGCCGGTCTTGCCCATGTGATGGGTCAGCGCCCCGCAACAGCCCGCGCCCTTCGCCACCACCACCTCGCAACCGAGCCGCCTCAGAAGCCGGATCGTCGCGTCGTTGATATCGGTGTTGAGCGCCTTCTGCGCGCAGCCCGTCATCAGCGCGACCCGCATCCGCCGTTCCCCTGTCGCCGGGAAGACCTGCGGCGCGTCGTTGCGGCTCGCCGGCGGCACGCGCTCCGGCGCCATCGCCACCATCGCCCTCAGCCGCGCATCGGGCAACGAGGCGGCGACGGGCCGCGCCAGCCGGGCACCCGCCAGCGCCAGCCGGAACCGGCCCGGATGCGGGATCACCCGCGCCAGAAGCCAGCGCAGCGCCCGGTCGCGCCAGGGCCGGCGATAGGTCGCCTCGACATGCGCGCGGGCATGGTCGATCAGATGCATGTAATGCACGCCCGAGGGACAGGTCGTCATGCAGGCAAGGCACGACAGGCAACGGTCGATGTGCTTGACGGTCTTCTCGTCCGCCGGCCGCCCGGTCTCCAGCATCTCCTTGATCAGGTAGATCCGCCCGCGCGGGGAATCGAGCTCGTCGCCGAGGACCTGGTAGGTGGGGCAAGTCGCAGTACAAAAGCCGCAATGAACGCAAGCACGCAGGATCTCGTTGGCGCGCTTGAGCCCGGGATCCTTCAGCTGCTCTTCGGTGAAATGCGTCTGCATCGGTCAGCCCATCAGCCCCGGATTGAGAATGCCGCGCGGGTCGAACCGGGCGCGCAGCCCCGCCGAGATCGCGGCGAGTGCCGCCGGCTCCGGCGCGAAGGTCGCGATCCGCGCGCGGGTCGCCGCCGCGGCGCGGATCAGCGTCGCATGGCCCCGGATCGGGCCGAGCGCCGCGCGCAGGTCGCTCCCCTCCGGCACCAGCGCCCAGACGAGCCCGCCCCCCCAGTCGAGCATCCACGCACCGCCGATCCGCGCGACAAGGCCCGGCGCGTCCGAGGGCCGGACCGAGATCCGCCAGACGTCGCCCGCCTTGCCGTGGAACGGCGCCACCTCCCTGACCCGGCACCAGAGCGCCGCGACCCGCTCGGCGTCCGCCTCGACCGCGACCGGCCCATGCGCCCCGAGCGCCGCGGCAAGCCGCTCCGCGCGGTAGGCGACCGAGGCGGCAAAGCCCTCGATCCTCACCAGCGCGCCCTCGCCCGGCAGGTACGCCGCGCCGGTCACGTCAAAGGGCGTGCCGAGCGCCGCAGAGAGAACCCGCACGGCCGCGTCCGCACCCTCGACCCCGATGACGACCGTCGCCGCCGCCTCCGGCGCCGGCAGCACCTTGAACGCCGCCTCGGTCAACACGCCGAGAGTGCCCCAGCTCCCCGCCATCAGCTTCACGAGGTCATAGCCGGTGACGTTCTTCATCACCCGCCCGCCGTTCTTCACCACCGCGCCGGTCCCGTCGACGAACCGCACCCCCAAAAGCGCATCGCGGCAAGCCCCCGCCTGCACCCGCCGCGGCCCCGAGACATTCGCGGCCACCATGCCGCCCAACGTCGGTTCCCCGGCGGTCCCGAGAAGCCCGCGCCAGTCCGCCGGCTCGAAGGCCAGCCGCTGCCCTTCGGCCGCAAGCGCCGCCTCGAGCGCGGCCAAGGGCGTGCCCGCCTTCGCGACGACCGTCAGCGCCCCCGGCTCGTAAAGCGTGATCCCGGCCAGACCCGAGACGTCGAGCGCCGCGCCCGCGCCCGTCGAGCCGACGGGCCGCGTGCCGCCACCCCGCACGGTGAGCGGCGCGCACGCACCCCGAACCGCCTCTGCCAGCTCCTCTTCGGATGAAACCCTCACGCTGCTGCCTTCACCTTCTCGAAAATATCCTCCGGGGGTCCGGGGGTGGAAAACCCCCGGCGCCGCCGCCTCACCCCGCCCGCCGCCCGGCGCTTAGGTGCAGCGGGAACACCTTGGCGGGATTGAGCAGCCAGCGCGGATCGAACACGTCCTTGACCCGCATCTGCGCCTCCATGTCCGCCGCCGAATACTGCACCTCCATCAGGTCCCGCTTCTCGATCCCGACGCCGTGTTCGCCGGTCAGGCAGCCGCCGACCTCGACGCAGAGCTTCAGGATCTCCGCCCCGAGCGCCTCGCAGGTCTCCAGGTCCCCCGGCTTGTTGGCATCATAGAGGATCAGCGGATGCATGTTGCCGTCGCCGGCATGGAAGACGTTCGCCACATCGAGCCCGAAGTCGCGGCTCATCTCGCCGATCCGCTTCAGCACCTTTGGCAGGGCCGAGACCGGGATCGTCCCGTCGAGGCACATGTAGTCGTTGATCTGCCCTACGGCGCCGAAGGCCGACTTGCGGCCGAGCCAGATCTTCTGCGCCTCCTCCGCCGACCGGCTCTCGCGGAACTCGACCGGATCGTGCCGCGCCGCGATCTGGCGGATCAGGCCGAGTTGCTCGTCGATCTCGGCCTCCGCGCCCTCCACCTCGACGATCAGGAGCGCCTCGCAATCCGGATAGCCGGCATGGGCGAAGGCCTCGCAGGCGCGGATGCAGGGCCGGTCCATGAACTCGATCGCGACCGGCAGCACGCCCGCCTTGATGATGTCGGCGACACAGGCGCCCGCGACCTCGTTCGAGCCGAAGGCGATCAGCACCGGCCGCGCCCCCTCGGGCTTTGGCAGGATCCGCAACACCGCCTCGGTGACGACGCCGAGCTGCCCCTCCGAGCCGCAGACCACCCCGAGAAGGTCATAGCCTCCGGCATCGAGATGCGCGCCGCCGATCTCGACCACGTCGCCCTCCATCGTCACCAGCGTGACGCCCATCAGGTTGTTCGTCGTCACCCCGTATTTCAGGCAATGCGCCCCGCCCGAGTTCATCGCGATATTGCCGGCGATTGCACAGGCGAGCTGCGAGGAGGGATCGGGCGCATAGAAGAAGCCCTCCTCCTCCACGGCGCCGGTGACCGAAAGGTTCGTGCGCCCCGCCTCGACCCGGATGAAGCGGTCGTCGTAATCCACGTCGAGCACCCGGTTCATCCGCGCCACCCCGAGGATCACGCTGTCCGTCGTCGGCAGCGCGCCGCCAGCGAGCGAGGTTCCCGCCCCCCTCGGCACCACCGGCACCCGCTCCTCGTGACAGACCTTGAGCACCGCCGCGACCTCGGCGGTCGAGCCTGGCAACACGACGGCGAGCGGCGCGCAGCGATAGGCGGCAAGCGCATCGCATTCATAGGCGCGGGTCTCGGCAGGGTCGTCGATCACCGCCCCGTCCGCCATCGCCGCGCGAAGCCGCGCGACGATCTCTGCCTTGCGGGCAAGGACGGAACGGTCGGCGACGGGTAGATCCATGGCACACCTCAAAACTGGTAAGAAATTATAACCAGTTTTCGTGAAACGCAATCGAATCCTTGTCGCGCAGCTCTCCTTTCGGGCAGAAACCGGGCACCCGCACATCAATGTGATCCCGGCTCCGGTCCCGCCGTGGCACTCTGCCGCCATGTTCCGCCCGTGTCTCGTCCTCCTCGCCCTGGCAGCCGGTCCGGCCTGCGCCGACCCACCGCAAGTCACCGGCGCGCGTGCGGAACGCCACGGCGGCACCCTTACCTTCACCGTCACGCTGACCCATCCCGATTCCGGCTGGGACCATTATGCCAGCGGCTGGGAGGTGCTCGCGCCCGACGGCGGCCGGCTCGGCTACCGCGAGCTCACACATCCCCATGTCGAGGAGCAGCCCTTCACCCGGAGCCTCTCCGGCGTGGCGGTCCCCGATGGCCTCGACCACGTGCTGATTCGCCCGCGCTGCACCCTCGACGGCTGGGTCGCGACACCAGTCAGGCTCGATCTTGCCGATTAAATTGCTTCGAGAAACGATCCGGCCAATTTCCGCCGCATTTCCGGGCCACGCTTACGCTGCGTCAAGTTGACCGGACTTTAGCGTATCAAGAATCGTTTGGGTTGTGTTACCCTCCGCTCGTGCCGTCACCTTGCGCACCACAGCGCAACCAAAACCAATAATCGGGAGGATGTCATGAGCCAGGCGAAGCGCCGCGACGAGATAGATTTGATCGTGGACGATATTCTGGCCAAGCCTGAGCGTGCCGAAGAGCTGAAGCGCCTGCTGCGCGACCGTCTCGGAGCGCCGGCCAATTTCCGGCAGAGCCGGCTGCGGGTCGTGGTCTCGAACGACGATCCGGACAGCCTGTGGGACAACATGCCGGTCTGACCGCGTTGCCATCGCGGCGATCGAAACCCCACTCTCATGAAAACGCCCTGACGCGCCCTTTCGGGCGCGTCAGCGTTGGCCCTCGCGAAGCCAGGCGAGCACGCTGAGACCCAGCGCGATCAGGAGGAACGCCCAGGCCGGAAGCAGCGGCGCGATGCGGATATCGGTGGTCCGGTAGGCATCGCGCGGGGTAATGCCGACCCAGCCGCGCCCGATCGCCGGACGCCCCGCGCGCACCGTGCGGACATCCGGAAGCCCGTCCTCGATCCGCAGGAACCCGCCCTGGCTCGCCTCCGCCACCGGACCGAGCGGCGCCTCGGAGGCGATCGTCTCCTCGAACTCGCGCGGCGCCGCCGGACCGAGGGCCACCACCCGGTTCAACTCGCCGTCAGTCAAGCGATAGAGCCCGATCTCGGGCGCCGCGAATTCGGCCTCGTAGCGCCCCGGTGCCGCTTCGGTCAGTTGCAACACTGTCTCGGTGCCGTCCGGCGCGGTCACGGTGACTTCGCGCGCGCCTTCGCTCAAGGTACGCCGGGTGATTGTCAGTTTTTGGCCTTCCGCGGTGGCGACCAGCGCCTCCTCCTCGAGTTCGGGCTCCTTCATCATCCAATGCGCCAGTCGGCGCAGCAGCTCGAGCTGCGGCCCGCCGCCCTCGAACCCGCGCCCCCAGAGCCAGGCCTGATCGGAGCCGAGAAGCGCCACCCGCCCCTCGGCGACCCGGTTGAGCACCAGGAGCGGCCGGCCGCCGGGCGCCTCCATCACCACCTGCCCGGCAGGATCGGCAAGCTCGAGATAGCGCATCCAGCGCCCCCAACTGGGCGCCCCGACCGTCCCGGCCGCCCCGCCCTCAGGCGCGAAAGCCTCGAGCCCCTCAGCCACCGGATGGCGCTGACCGAGATCGGAGACGCGCGGCGTGAAGCCGCCCTCGATCACCCGCGCCGTCGGCCTTGCGGGCAGGATGTCGCCAAGGCCCGAGTGATAGAGGCTCTCGGCCGAGGCGAAATCCGGACCGGCCGCGACCAGCACTGCTCCGCCGGCAAGCACGTAGTCGCGGATATTGTCGAGATAGGCCGAGGGCAGGATGCCCCTCAGCCGGTAGCGGTCGAAGATGATCAGGTCGAACTCGGTGATCTTCTCGACAAAAAGCTCGCGCGTCGGGAAGGCGATCAGCGACAACTCCGAGACCGGCACGCCGTCCTGCTTGTCGGGCGGGCGCAGGATGGTGAAATGCACCAGATCCACCGCGCTGTCGGATTTCAGTAGGTTGCGCCAGGTCCGCTCGCCCGCATAGGGCTCGCCCGAGACCAGAAGCACCCTGAGCCGGTCGCGCACCCCGTTGATCTGCACCACGGCCATGTTGTTGCGATCGGTGAGTTCGCCTTCGGCGATTTCAACCCATAGTTGCACCACGTTCTGCCCGCCGTGATCGAGCACCAGCGGCAGGTCGATATCCTCTCCCACCGGCACCGGATAGGTCTCCGGCGGCGCGCCGTCGATCGCAACCGAGAGCATGACCGGCCGCCCGCCAAGCCCCGCCGGCATCCGACCCTGCTCCTCGACGCGGATCGTGAGCTGCACCGGCTCGCCGATAATCCCGAAGACCGGGGCGGTCTTGATCATCAAGCGGCGGTCCCAGTCGCTTTCGTGCCCGGTCAGGAGCACGTTCATCGGCGCGGGCATGTCGGGCGCAAGCTCCAGATCATGCACCTGACCGTCGGTGACGAGGATCGCACCCGCAACGCGCGCCCGCGGCTCCTCGGCCAGGGCCTGGGCGAGCGCGGTCATCGCGAGCGTGCCGGCATCCTCGGCGCCGTCGCCCAGAACAACCTTGCGCAGTTCGGTGTTCGGCAAGGCCGCGATTTCGGCCTCGACCCGCGCCACCGCCGCTTCGGTCTGCTTGGCGCGGTCGGCGATCTTCTGGCTCGCGCTCTCGTCAACGACGAGAATGACGATGTCGCTGAGGCTGCGCCGTTCCTCGGTCTGCAGCGAGGGCCCGGCGATTGCCGCCAAAAGTGCCGCGGCGGCGAGGCCGCGCAGCCACCAGCCAGACAAACCGCGCCAGAGTGCTATTGCCACGAAGGCCAGCGCCAGACCGCAGGCGGCCCAGATCAGCGGCCAGGGCAGGAACGGATCGAAGACGACATGCCCGGTCATTGCCCCAGCCTTTCCAACAGCGTCGGCACATGAACCTGGTCGGATTTGTAGTTGCCGGTCAGCACATACATGATCAGGTTGACGCCGAAGCGATACGCGATCTCGCGCTGGCGCTCGCCGCCGAGGCCGCGCCCCACCCGGAACATCGGCCGGCCGCTGTCATCGACCGCCCAGGCCGAGGCCCAGTCGTTGCCGCCGATCACCACCGGGGTCACGCCGTCGTTGAGGTTGCGGAACGGCATCCCCTCGGCGCGCTCGGCATCCGGCGGCGCCGCCTCGACCCAGACCGCGCGGCCGGCATGGCGGCCAGGGAAATCCTGCAGGAGGTAGAAGCTGCGGGTCAGCACATGGTCGCTCGGCAAGGGTTCCAGCGGCGGGATGTCGAGGGGCGCCGCCAGCGCCTGCAGCCGCCGCCCCTCGGGCGTCGCCGCGCCGAAGCCCGCGACATCGCCGTCGCGGGTGTCGAAGAGGATCATGCCGCCGGACCTCAGATAGCGGTTGAGCCGGGCATAGGCCGCGGGCGACGGCGCCTTCTGGTCGGCGGTGACAGGCCAGTAGAGAAAGGTGTAGACCGCCAGATCGTCGCCTTCGACATCGACGCCGCGCGGCTCCACCGGCTCGACCGAGGTGCGGGCGAAGAGGATCTCCGACAGACCCCAAAGCCCCGCCTCGGCGACCCGGTCGGTCTCGGCGTCGCCGGTCAGGACATGGGCGAGGACGACATTGCCGGCGGCGCGGACGAGCTGTTCCTCGGCCGCGTTCTGGGCGCGGGTCTCGCCCGGCAGCCCGGCGGCGAGGATCGCGAGCAGGAGCGCGGCGATACCCGACCGCGGTCCCCGGAGCCGCCCCGAGAGCGCGAGCGCCGCGATCATGTCCAGCAGCAGGAGGAGGAGTGCTGCCCCGAGGAACCAGCCCTTCAGGAGCGTTTCGCGCGCGACAGCCAGCCCCTCGACGGTGACATCGTTGGACCATTCCGCCGCCGCCAGCACCCGGTCGGGCGCGACCGCGTTCACCGCGAGCCGCCTGTCGCCCGAGGCATAGAGCCCCGGCTGCAGCTCCGGCCCGATCCGCGGCTCGGCCAGCGCCTCGCCGGGGATGCCCGGCAGGTCCTCGGCCTCGCCCAGCGCGCCATAGGCGTCGAGCACCTTCTCCGCGACCCAGGTCGTGCCCGCGAGATCCGCCTCTTCCGGCCGCGCCGGCCGGCTCGACACCGCGAGCCGTTCGAGCATCTGCACGAAGAGCCCCGACAAGGGCAGGCTCGACCATTCGGCGTTGGCCGCGACATGGAAGAGCACCACCTGCCCCTCGCCGATCGTCCGGCGGGTGACGAGCGGCGTGCCATCGGCAAGCGTCGCCACCGTGGCCGCCGCGAGGTCCGGCCCCGGCTGGGCGAGGACCTGCGCGCTCACCGCGACATCGGCGGGCGGCACCAGCCCGGCGAAGGGCGACCCATCCGCGAAGGCCGCGAGCGCCTTCGGCTCGCCCCAGCTCATCGTTCCGCCGACCGCCCGGCCGCCAAGCCGGAGCCGCACCGGCAGCAGCGGGTCGAGCGCGTCCCGGCCGACGTCGGAATTGGCAAGGCGCGGCCCGGCGAAGCGGACGAGCAGCCCGCCCTCCTCGATCCATTCCGACAGCGCGTCGCTCTCGGCCACCTTGGCGACATCGGCGAGGATGATCACGTCGGGGCTGGCAAGCAGCACGTCGCCGACGGTCCCCTCAACGAGATCGGCGGTCGGCACCAGCGCCTGGCGCAGGTAATGGTCGGGCGAGAGCAGCTCCAGACCCTCGCGCCCCGCGCCGCCGACCACGAGCCCGACCTTGCGCCGCTTCAGCGCGTCGTCGGTCAGCGCCACCGCGCCCGCCGTCGCCTCGCCCGAGACTTCGAAGCGGGTGATGCGGTTTCTCAGTTCCGGCGGCAGGTCGAACGCCGCCTCGGCCATGCCGTCGCCGTCGGCGAACGTGGCTTCTGCCCGCGCCAGCTCGCGCTCGATCCCGGCGGGGTCGAGCCCGCGCGCGACGATCTCGGCTGCGGCCGGGCCGGCATGGCGCGCCCTGAGCGCGGTGACCGAGACCTTGCCCTCGGCATAGCCCGCGCCGGAGAGCGCCATCACGTCCCGCGCGCTCTCGACCGCCGTGACCTTGCCCTTCGCCGCGAGTGCCGCGGCAAGCCCCGCCCGCCCCTCCCGCGCGAGCCCGTCCGACAGCCAGAGCGTATCGAAGCCGCCCTCCGGCAGTGCTGCAGCCAGATCGGCCAGCGCCCCGGCCTCCGGCTCCCACGGCTTCGGCTCCAGCGCCGGCAGGCTCGCGGCGACCGCGTCGGCGGCGGCGAAGACCGGGCCGCCCGCCGGCGGATCGGCGAGGGAGACGAGCGCCACCGGCCGCCCGGCGCGCCCGGCTTCCGAGAGCGCCGCCGCAATCCGGCCCGCGCGCCGCGTCCAGTCGCGCGCATCGGCCCAGCCGCCATCGACGACGACGAGAAGCGGCCCGCCCCCGGCGACCTTTTCCTGCGGATTGAGCACCGGTCCGGCAAAACCCGCGATGACGAGCGCCGCCGCGAGCATCCGCAGGAGAAGCAGCCACCACGGCGTGCGATCGGCTTCCTGCTCCTCATCCTTCAGCCCCAGCAGCAGCGCGACACCCGGAAACCGCCGCCGGATCGGCGCCGGAGGGATCGCGCGCAGGAGAAGCCAGAGCACCGGCAAGAGCACGAGCCCCCAGAGGAGCCAGGGAATCGTGAAGCCGACGGGACCGAGGATCAGCATCAGTGATCCTTCCTGAGCGCCGCGTAGATCCAGAGCAGCGCCCCTTGCGCGGGTTCGCCGGTGTGATGGGTGGTGTAGAGCCAGCCCGCCTTCTGCGCGTAGCCGGCAAGCCGCGCCTTGCGCTCGGCGAGCCGCTCCTGGTAGCGCGCGCGCAGGTCGCCGGCCTTGCGGGTCTCATGGGTCAGCGTGCCGCCCATGCTTTCAAAGATCGTGCGACCGTCGAAGGGGAACGCCTCCTCGACCGGGTCGAGCACCTGCATCAGAACGCCCGTCACCCCCTTGTCGGCGGCGAGCGCCAGCGCCTTCTCGACCGCCTCGGGCTCTCCCATGAAATCCGAGAGGAAGACCGCGCGCGAGCCGGCGAGGATCGCCCGCGCCTCGGGCGCGCCGAAATCGGCCTCTCCGGCGGCCCGTGTGAAGGCTTGCGCAAGGCGCAGAAGCTGCACCTCGCCCGAGCGCGGCGGCGCGATCGGATCGGCGAGCCCGACGCGCTCGCCCGCGCGGATCAGGAGCACCGCGAGAGCCAGCGCCAGAAGTCGCGCCCGGTCGGCCTTGGCCTGCCGCTTCGGATCGCCGGTGAATTCCATCGAGCGGGCATCGTCGACCCAGAGATGCACCGACTGCGCCGCCTGCCATTCCTTCTCGCGCACGAATTGCGCATCGGCCTTGCCCGAGCGGCGCCAGTCGATCAGCCGCGCCTCGTCGCCGGCATGGGCGGGGCGGTACTGCCAGAACTCGTCGCCCATGCCGGAAAGCCGCCGCCCGTGCTCGCCCAGCTGCACCGTCGCCGCCAGGTGGCGGGCATCCGCCATCAGGGGCGGCAGCGCCGAGGCGAGCGCCTCCGCCCTGCGCCTCAGGCCCGCCGGACGGGCGGAATGGGGCGCGGCCTCGGTCATGCCGCCTCGGCCCGCGTCACGTCACGCGCCACGCTCTCGATGATCTCGGCAAGGCTCTCGCCCCGCGCCCGCGCCGCGAACGAGAGCGCCATCCGGTGGCTGAGGACCGGCCGCGCCAGCGCCAGCACGTCCTCGGCCGAGGGCGCGAGCCGCCCCTGCAGCAGCGCCCGTGCCCGGACCGTCAGCATTAGCGCCTGCGCCGCACGCGGCCCAGGCCCCCAGCTCACGCTGTCGGTGACCGCCCGGCCGGCCTCGGCCTCGCCCGGCCGGCAGGCCCGCACCAGGTCGAGGATCAGCTCCACCACCTTCTCGCCGACCGGCATCCGCCTGACGGTGGTCTGCGCCGCGACGAGATCGGCGGCGGTGAAGACCTGCGGCGACTCGGCACTCTCCACCCCAGTCGTCGCCAGGAGGATGTCGCGCTCGGTGCCGCGGTCGGGATAGTCGACGTCGATCTGCACGAGGAACCGGTCGAGCTGCGCCTCGGGCAAGGGATAGGTCCCCTCCTGCTCGATCGGATTCTGGGTGGCGAGCACATGGAACGGCGCGGGAAGCCGGCGGTGCTGGCCGGCGATCGTCACCTCGCGCTCCTGCATCGCCTGCAAGAGCGCCGACTGGGTGCGGGGCGAGGCGCGGTTGATCTCGTCGGCCATCAGGAGCTGGCAGAAGACCGGCCCTTCGATGAAGCGGAACGAGCGCGTGCCGTCGGCGGCCGTCTCCAGCACCTCCGAGCCGAGGATGTCGGCCGGCATCAGGTCCGGCGTGAACTGTACCCGCCCCGATTTCAGCCCCATCACCGTGCCGAGCGTGTCGACGAGCATGGTCTTGCCCATGCCGGGCAATCCGACCAGAAGCCCGTGCCCGCCGCACAGCAGGGCCGCGAGCGACAGCTCGACCACCCGTTCCTGCCCGATGAAGCGCCGCCCCACCGCCTGCCGCGCCTCGGCGATCTTTTCGCCCAAGGCCTCGATCCCGGCGAGAAGCTCGGTGGTATCGGCCATGACAAGCCCTCCTCCTTCGTTATAGTTGTGAGCATAAAGGCAGAATTCCAACCCGGCACCAATGGCAAAAACAGACCCCGAACAATTGATCGTGAAACCCTCGGCGGAAAACCTCGCGGCCGCGGCCAAGGCCGCCGGCAAGAAGGGGCCGCCCCCCGTCCATCTCTGGAACCCGCCCTTCTGCGGCGATCTCGACATGGAGATCCGCCGCGACGGCACCTGGTTCTACCTCGGCACGCCGATCGGCCGGCACGGGCTGGTGAAGCTCTTCTCCTCGATCATCCGCAAGGACGGCGACGACTATTTCCTCGTGACCCCGGTGGAGAAGGTCGGCATCCGCGTCGTCGACGCCCCCTTCGTCGCGGTGGACGCCAATGCGGCCGGGGCCGGCCGCGACCAGGCGATCACCTTCCTTACCAATGTCGAGGACGAGGTGACCGCTGGCCCCGACCACCCGATCCGCGTCGCCCGCGACCCCGAGACCGGCGAGCCCTCGCCCTACATCCTCGTCCGCGCCAATCTCGAGGCGCTGATCGACCGCAAGACCTTCTACCGGCTGATCGAGCTCGGCGCCCACGAGGAGCACGAGGGGCAAAGCTGGTTCGGCCTCTGGTCCGGCGGCACGTTCTTCCCGGCGATCCCCTCGGCGGAGCTCGCCTGAGTGCCGAAATTCTGCGCCAACCTCTCGTGGCTCTTTCCCGAACTCCCCCTCATGGACCGCTTCAAGGCGGCGAAGGAGGCCGGGTTCGATGCGGTCGAGGTGCTCTTCCCCTATGACTGCGCCGCGCAGGAGATGCGCGACCAGCTGGTCTGGAACAGCCTCACCTTCGTCCTGATGAACTACCCGCCGCCCAACGCCACCGGCGGGCCGCAGGGCTTCGCCGCGGTCCCGGGCCTCGAGGACCGCTTCCGCCGCGACTTCGACCGCGCTTTACGCTTCGCTCATGTGCTGAAACCGCGCCATATCCACATCATGGCCGGCGTGGCGGACGGTCCCGAGGCCGAGGCGACCTTCACGGAAAACCTCCGCTGGGCCGCCGCCCGCGCCCCCGGCCAGAGCCTGACGATCGAGCCGATCAACCGCCACGACAAACCGGGCTACTTCCTTCACGACTACGACACGGCAGCCCGCGTCCTCGACGCGGTCGCCGCGCCGAACCTCGCGCTCCAGTTCGACGCCTATCACGCCCACCGCATCACCGGCGACGTGCCGGGAGCCTGGGCCGCCCACGGCCACCGCGCGGCCCATGTCCAGGTCGCGGGCTTCCCCGGCCGCCACGAACCGCAAGGCGGCGAGATCGACTATCCCGCCTTCTTCGCCCGCCTCGACGCGGAGGGCTACGCCGGCTGGGTCAGCGCCGAATACGCGCCCGCCGCCGCCACCGCGGAGGGACTCGGCTGGCTGCGCTGATGCGCTTTTATCTTGCCGGAAACACCCCGGGGGAGTCGCCGCGCCAGCGGCGACGGGGCAGCGCCCCCTAGCGCCGCTCCGACCTGCGCCGCGGCTGCCGGCCCGCCAGAACCCCGGATTCGAGAATGATCTCCGAGACCTGGTGCTCGCGCCGGTAGGCCATCACATGCACCCCCGCGACGCCCTTGATCTCGCGGATCTGCTGGATGAGCTCGATGCAGATCTTCTTGCCCTCCGCTCCCGGCTTCTCGGCCTTCTCCATCCGCTCGATGAGCGCATCGGGCACATGGATCCCCGGCACGTTCGAGCGCATCCACCGCGCCGCCTTGGCCGAGGCCAAGGGCCCGACACCCGCGAGGATGTAGACCTTCTTGTCGAGCCCCATGTCGCGCACCCGCGCCATGAACTTCTCGAAGAGCGGAATGTCATAGATGTAGTTGGTCTGGATGAACTCCGCCCCTGCCTCGACCTTCTTTGCGAGCCGCTCGGGCCGCCAGTCATGCGGCGGGATGCAGGGGTTTTCGGCGGCGCCTAAAAACATCTGCGGCGGCCGGGTGATCTTGCGGCCCGAGAGAAACATGCCCTGGTCGCGCATCGTCCGGATGGTCCTGAGCAGCGTCAGCGAATCGAAGTCGAAGACCGGCTTCGCGCCCGGCTGGTCACCCACCCCCACCCCGTCTCCGGTGAGGCACAGGACGTTCGACACCCCCATCGCCGCCGCGCCGAGCACGTCGCCTTGGATCGCGATCCGGTTCCGGTCGCGGCAGGAGATCTGGTAGACGGTCGAATACCCCGCCCGCGTCAGAAGCGCCGATATCCCGATCGACGACATGTGGCAGTTCGCGCCCGACGCGTCCGTCGCATTGATCGCGTCCGCCACCTCGCCAAGGGGCTGCGCGGCCTCGAACACGTCCGACGGATCGGCGCTGTCGGGAGGGTTCAACTCCGCCGTCACCGCAAAACGGCCCGCCCTCAGCACCCGCTCCAGCCGCGAATGCGAGACATGGCCCTCGGGCGGCGGGGCATAGACCGGCACCTCGTCGGAATAGTCGCCCGTGCTCATTTCTTCAGCACCTCCCGGTTGACCGCGCTCGCCGGCTCCTCGGCCAGGGGCGCCACGGCGGGTTCGATCGCGCGCGCTTCGGGGAAGGCCTCGGCGACCGCGGTGCGCGCCGCCTCGCGCGCCTCGCGCAGCTTCGCCGCCTTCTCGCGGCTGACCCTCAGCCAGGACGAGGAGCCCTTGAGGCTGCGGTCGACCGGCGGCAGCACCTCGCGGATCTTCTGGCCGCCCTTCATCCGGGTCGAGCCGTCCCAGGCCGCCGCCCAGACGCATTTCATCCAGGGCTTCACCTCGCAGTAGTTGCCCGGCCGCACACCGCCGCAGGGACCGTTCCGCAGCTCCTTGGGGCAGTTCATCGGGCAGGACATGCCGGTGGAGGACAAGGCACACTGGCCGCACATCTTGCAGTCGAAGAGAACCGACTTCACCCCCTGCTCCAGCAGCGCGATCGGCCGCTCCACCCGGTTGTAGCCGATCTTGGCGAAGACCGGGTCGAGTGCCACCATCACCCCCTCGACACGCTGGTAGATCCACTCGAAGACGCCGGAATGACGGATCGCGAAAAGTCGAATGCGGTACATGGGTTGGTCCTGCTCGCCGCGCCGCCCTGAGCATGGCGGCTCGGCTTCAGGATCGGCGGGCGCCGCAGCGAATGCAAGCCAAATCCGAGACTTCCGCCATTTCAGCGGTAGCGTGGCGCCCGCCCCGCCATGGCCGCCATCACCGCCTCGATCTGGTTCGCGCCGCCGAGGATGTCCGCCTGCAACCGCGCCTCGAGCGCCAGCCCCTCGCCCAGCGGCAAGACCCAGCCCGCCTCGACCAGCCGCTTCGCGGCGGTGAGCGCATCGGGCGAGCGCAGCGCAAGCTCCGCCGCCATCTCCCGCGCCGCCGCGACCGGATCGGCCGCGAGCCGCGTCACGAGCCCGAGCGCCAGCGCCTCTTCGGCGCCGACGACGCGGGCCGACATGATCAGGTCCTTGGCCTGATCGGCGCGCATCAGCCGCGGCAGGAACTGGCTGATCCCCATGTCGGGGATGAGCCCCCATTTCGCCTCCATCACCGATAGCCGCGCATCCGGCGCCGCGATCCGGAAATCGGCGGCAAGGGCGAGTTGCAGCCCGGCGCCATAGGCCACGCCCTCGACCGCCGCGATCACAGGCACCGGCAGCGCCGCCCAGGCGGTGCAGGGCTTCTGGAACCGGTTCGCGGCTTCGCCCTCGGGCGGCGTTAGGATCTCGCGCTTCAACCCCTCGATATCGGCCGCGAAACCCTGCAGCACCGAGAGGTCGAGCCCCGAGGAGAAACACCCGCCCGCTCCGCGCAGGATCACCGCGCGCAGGCCCTTCTCGCGCGACAGCCCGTCGGCCGCCCCGGCGAGCGCGTCGAACATCTCCATCGTCCAGGCGTTCTTCCGCTCGGGCCGGTTCAGGCAGACCTCGGCCACGCCGTCCTCGCCCAGGGTCACGCGCACCACGTCGCCCATCGCCGCCTCCTCTTGCAGGTCGCTGCATCATCTCTGGCGTCGTCCTCCGGGAAAACCCCGTCAGTGCGGCCGTGACGCGAGGTCACGAATTCGCGACCCGCAAAGCTCCTGACAGAAGGCTGTCAGGAGGGCTGTGCGACAACGCCCGCGTCAACCCCGCATGAAAGGAGTTCCCCATGCAGTCTCAACCCGTTGTCGTCTGGAGCGAAATCCCGGTTTCCGATATGAAGAGGGCGGTGGCGTTCTACAACGCGACCTTCGACTGGCAGATGACAATCGACGAAAGCGGCCCGAACCCGATGGCGATCCTCGGCGGCAACATGGAGACGATCGGCGGCCACCTCTATCCCGGCAAGCCGGCGAGCGCGGGCAGCGGCCCGACCGTGCATATCTCGGTTTCGGACAAGCTCGAGGACGCCGCCGACCGCTGCCGCAAGGCCGGTGGCACCGTGCTCGGCGATCCGATCGCGATCCCGGCCGGCCGCTTCGTCTACGCGACCGATCCCGACGGCAACTCGATCGGGCTCTTCGAACCGAAGGCGGGCTGATGCGAAGGGCCGACCGCCTCTTCCAGATCGTCCAGTATCTCAGGGGCGGTCGGCTCCTCACCGCGAAGATGCTCGCCGAACGGCTCGAGGTCAGCGAGCGCACGATCTACCGCGACATCGCCGACCTCGTCGGCTCCGGCGTGCCGATCGACGGCGAGGCCGGGATCGGTTACCTGATGCGTGCAGGCTACGACCTGCCGCCGCTGATGTTTTCGAAGGCTGAGATCAGCGCACTGGTCGCCGGCGCCCGCATGGTCCGGAGCTTCGGCGGCGCGGCGATGGCGCTCGCCGCCGAGGAGGCGCTGGCCAAGATCGAGGCGGTGCTGCCGCCCGATCTCAGGGACCGCCCCGCCGGGGTCGCGGTCCATGCCCATGACGCGGGGGCGCTGTCTGACGCCGACCGCACGATGGTCGACCGGCTCGATGCCGCGACCGATGCCCGGCTGACGCTCACGCTCGACTACCGCGACGCCGGTGGCGCGACGACGCAGCGCAGGGTGCGGCCGCTCGGTCTCTGGTTCTGGGGCAAGGTCTGGACGCTCATCGCCTGGTGCGAGTTGCGCAAGGATTTCCGCATGTTTCGCATCGACCGGATCGCATCGGCCGAGCCTGCCGGCCCCTTCCGCCCCGAACGCGACAAGAGCCTCGCGGCCTTCCTCCAGCAAGAAGTCTCCCGCACGGACTGCGCGCGGGACTAGCGCCACTTCGGGTCGATCACCTCGTAGCCGAGCATCTCGGCCAGCCGGCCCACCGTGGCGGCCGCGACATCCGCCGCCCCCTTCGGCAGCCGGGCATCATAGCCGCCAGCGCGCCCGAGCACCCGCCCCGCCAGCGCGAACTTCATCGGATGGCGCGGCAGACCGAGCCGGTCGAGCGCGATCTTGCCCGCGGCATCCCATTCGAAGATCGAGAAGAAGAAACCGAGCGTTTCGCGGATCGCGCCCGGCGCGGGATCGGTCACCGTGGCGTGCTGCTCCATCACCATCGGTCCAGAGCCGGTGTTCATCGGATGGACGTGGCGGATCCGCTCCGGCAGGACCGCGGTCTCTCCCGCCTTCACGGTCCCGGCCTTGCCGTCCAGCCGGTAGGTGCCCTCGCCGGACAGAAGCTTGAACTCCTCGTGCCAGCCAACGTGGAAATGCTCCGCGAAATCCGGCGCGCGCGATGGTTCCGCCATCGTGTAGCGCAGGACGAAATGGGTGTCGCTCATGTCGAGCAGTTCGAACTCGGTCCCCGACCGTGGATTCGTGACCCTCGCTCCGACCTCCAGCATGTCTAAGCCCCCCGACCTGGACATCAGGCCCGGAGTCTACAGCATCGGGGCGCCAACACCCAAGCCAATCGGACCGCCGGGGCGCGGACCGGCGTTCGGGGTGTCGCGGCTCGGGGGCCGACCGAACTTGCGGCTGTAGTCGCGGCTGAAATGGGTCGGGCTTTCGTAGCCGACGGCGAAAGCTACCGCCGATACCGGTTGCCGCCCATCGGCGAGCAGGCCACGCGCCTCGATCAGGCGCAGGTCCTTCTGGTATTGCAGCGGCGTCGTGCCGGTCACCGACTTGAAGTGGTCGTGAAACGAGGACGGGCTCATGCCCGCCGTTCTTGCCAGCTCGGAAACCGCGAGCGGGGCGCGGAAGTCGGCCCTGATCCGCAGGATCGCCCGGGCGATGCGGCTGGCATGGCTGTCGATGGACAGGAGGTTGCGCAGCATTCCCCCGATCGGCGACATGAGCAGCCGGTAGTGGACCTCTCGCAGGACCGCCGGCCCCAGCACCCGGGCATCGAGCGGCCGGTCCATCATCGCGAGGTAGCGGCCCAGGGGGTCGATCCATGCCGGATCGGCCGGCGCGGCCGACAGCGACCTTGCCCTGTCTGCCGGCGGCAGCGCCTCGCCAACCCGTTCGTAAAGGCTGCGCACCAGCGCGAGATCGAGCGACAGGATCAGCGCGAGATAGGGTTCGGTCGCACTGGCCTTGGTGATCCTCGAGACGACCGGCACGTCGTGGCTCACCAGCAAGGCATCGCCCGCCTGCAACCGTGCGCCCTGATCCCCGACGAACGTTTCCTTGGCGCCCTGAAGAATCAGGCAAATCACCGGCTGGTAGATCACCGCCTCGAAACTGCTGACGGTTTCCTTGCGGAGTATGAATAGGCCGGGCAGACCTTCCGATTTCCCACTGTATTTGGCTGCGTATCGCTCGCTCAAGGCGATCAGATGGTCGAAGTTCATGCACGCACCCTCCGTCCTTGCATTACCAGACTCCATCGCGACATGCACCGATTTCCCCGGAACTTCGGAGGAACAGGCAGGTCAAACGGAGGATGTGGCAGGCACGGACACCCCCATGCCACTAGAGTCACGGCCAGCAAACAGCCGACGGAGACAGACATGAGCGCCCTGCACAAAACCTTTCCCCTGAACGCCGGCACCGATATCCCCGCCGTTGGTTTCGGCACCTACCTGATCTCGAACGAGGACGCGGCCGCGGCCGTTCGCAACGCCATCATCGCCGGCTACCGCCATATCGACACCGCCGCCGGCTACCGGAACGAAGAGGGCGTCGGCGCCGGTCTGCGCGCCGGTCTGGAGGCGACCGGCCTGTCGCGCGACGACATCTTCGTGACGACGAAGCTCTGGCCCGGCAACCCGGCCTGGGGCGACGCGCCCAAGACCGAGGCGCAAACCCTGGCTGAAGCCGAAGCGAGCCTCGCGCGGCTCGGGCTCGACCATGTCGACCTCTACCTGATCCATGTACCTTTTGGTGGCTCGGAACGGATCGGGCAGTGGCGGGCACTTCTGGAGCTGAAGCGGACCGGCAAGGCCCGCAGCATCGGCGTGAGCAACTTCAACCAGGCGCATCTGGAAGAGATCAAGGCCGCCGGGCTGCCGATGCCCGAAGCCAACCAGATCGAGTTGCACCCCTGGTCGCAAAAGCCCGATCTGCTCGCCTACATGAAGGCGAACGGCATCGCGCCGATCGCCTACAGCAGCCTCGTCCCGCTGTCGACATGGCGCTCCGAACCCGGGCAGGACAGCAACAAGAGCGACGCGATGAAGGATGACGGCCATGCCTTTGCCGGGATGGCGGCGAAGTACGGCGTGACCGAGGCGCAGGTCCTGCTGCGCTGGGGCGTGCAGAACGGGTATGCCGTGCTGCCGAAGAGCCTCAACCCCGAGCGGATGCGGCAGAACATCGACCTCGCGGGCTTCTCCATCGACGAAGCCGACATGGCGCTGATCCGAACGATGAACCGCGGCGAAGGCGTCGCCTGGGCAAGCGGCGACCCAAGCCTGGCCGATTGAGCCTTTCGACTGGCAAGGCGGCGCGGCACGCGCCGAAAGCGCCGCTCAGTGCGCCTCGGCCCAGTTCGCGCCCTGCCCGGCATCGACCACGAGCGGCACGTCGAGATGGGCGGCGGGATGCGCCGCCCCCTCCATGACCCCGCGCGCGGTCTTGACGAGCTTGTCCACCGCGCCCTCCTCGACCTCGAAGAGCAGTTCGTCATGGACCTGCAGCAGCATCGTCGCGGGCAGGCCCGCGATCGCCCCCGGCATGCGGATCATCGCGCGGCGGATCACGTCGGCCGCAGCGCCCTGGATCGGCGCGTTGATCGCGGCGCGCCGGGCAAAGCCCGCCGTCGGGCCCTTGGCGTTGATTTCGGGCGTGTGGATCTTGCGGCCGAAAAGGGTCTGGACATACCCGTGCTCCTTCGCGAAGGCCACGGTCGCGTCCATGTAGGTCTTGATCCCCGGGAACCGCTCGAAATAGCGGTCGATGAAGCCCTGCGCCTCGGCGCGCGGGATCCGCAGGTTGCGGGCGAGGCCGAAGCCGGAAATCCCGTAGATCACGCCGAAATTGATCGCCTTGGCCCGGCGCCGCACCATCGGGTCCATGCCCTCGACCGGCACGCCGAACATCTCGGAGGCTGTCATCGCATGGATGTCCACGCCCTCGCGGAACGCGGTCTTCAGCTCGGGAATATCGGCGACATGGGCGAGGATCCTGAGCTCGATCTGGCTGTAGTCGAGCGAGACGAGCCGCATCCCCGGTCCGGCAACGAAGGCCTCGCGGATGCGGCGGCCCTCCTCGGTCCGGACGGGGATGTTCTGCAGGTTCGGATCGGTCGAAGCGAGCCGCCCGGTATTGGCGCCGGCGATGACGTAAGAGGTGTGGACGCGGCCCGTCTCGGGGTTCACATGGCCCTGAAGCGCGTCGGTATAGGTCGACTTGAGCTTCGACAGCTGGCGCCAGTCGAGTACGCGGCCCGGCAGGTCGTGACCCTCGGCGGCGAGGTCCTCGAGGACATCGGCACCCGTCGCATAGGCCCCGGTCTTGCCCTTCTGCCCGCCCGGAAGCGCCATCTTGTCGAAGAGGATCTCGCCAAGCTGCTTGGGGCTGCCGACGTTGAAGGGCTCGCCCGCGAGTTCCTGGATCTCGGCCTCGAGCCCGGCCATCTTCTGGGCGAAGGCGTTCGACATGCGATTGAGCGTCGCCGCATCGACGCGGATGCCCGCCATCTCCATCTCGGCCAGCACCGGCACCAGCGGGCGCTCCAGCGTCTCGTAGACCGTCGTCACCCGTGCCCGGTGCAGGTTGGGCTTGAACGCCTGCCAGAGCCGAAGCGTGACATCGGCATCCTCGGCGGCGTATTTCACCGCCTCGTCGATCGGCACCCGGTCGAAGGTGATCGCCGACTTGCCGCTGCCGAGGAGCGACTTGATCTCGATCGGCGCATGGCCGAGATAGCGCTCGGAAAGCCCGTCCATGCCGTGGTTGTGCAGCCCCGAATGCATCGCGTAGGACATGAGCATCGTGTCGTCGATCGGGGCCACCCGCACCCCGTGACGGGCGAAGATCTTCCAGTCGTATTTCATGTTCTGGCCGATCTTGAGGATCGCATCATCCTCCAGCACCGGTTTCAGAAGCCCGAGCGCCTCGTCGAGCGCCATCTGCCCCTCGGCCAGCTCGTTCGAGCCGAAGAGATCGCCGCCGCCCTGCCGGTGGCCGAGCGGGATGTAGCAGGCCTCGCCCGGCACGACCGAGAGCGAGATGCCGACAAGCTCCGCCCGCATCTCGTCGAGGCTGGTGGTTTCGGTATCGACGGCGACATAACCGCGGTCGCGGATCGCCGCGATCCAGCGCACGAGCGCCTTGGCGTCGCGGACGCATTCATATTTGCCGGTATCGAAGGGAACCGCCTCGGCGACCGCCTGCGGCGGCGCCTCGGCGGCTTCGTGCGTGACTGGCACCGCCGGCGTCTCGGGGATCGCCGGGGCTTCGACCTTCAGCGCCTCGGCGACCCGCTTCGTCAGGGTGCGAAACTCCATCTGCGCGAGGAAGTCCATCAGCGGCTCCGCCTCGGGCGCCTTCACCTCGAGCTCGTCGAGCCCCCATTCGACCGGCGTATGCACGTCGAGCGTCACCAGCCGCTTGGAGATGCGGATGAGTTCGGCATTGTCGATCAGCGCCTGGCGTCGCTTCGGCTGCTTGATCTCTTCGGCGCGCGCCAGAAGCGTCTCCAGATCGCCGTATTCGTTGATGAGAAGTGCGGCGGTCTTCACCCCGATCCCCGGTGCGCCGGGTACGTTGTCGACCGAATCCCCGGCCAGCGCTTGCACGTCGACCACGCGGTCGGGCTTGACGCCGAACTTCTCCTCGACCTCCTCGACGCCGATCCGGCGGTTCTTCATCGCGTCGAACATCTCGACGCCGCCGCCGACGAGCTGCATCAGGTCCTTGTCCGACGAGATGATCGTCACCTCGCCACCCGCCTCGGTCGCCTGCCGGGCGAGGGTCGCGATGATGTCGTCGGCCTCGTAGTTCTCAAGCTCGAGGCAGGCAACGTTGAAGGCCCGCGTCGCCTCGCGCGTAAGCGGGAACTGCGGGCGCAGGTCCTCGGGCAGGTCCGGCCGGTTGGCCTTGTACTTATCGTAGATGTCGTCGCGGAAGGTCTTGGAGGAATAGTCGAAGACGCAGGCGATGTGGGTCGGGCCGTCCTTACCGCTGTTCTGGGTGAGAAGCGACCAGAGCATGTTGCAAAATCCCGCCACCGCGCCGATCGGCAGCCCGTCGGACTTGCGCGTCAGGGGCGGCAGCGCGTGATAGGCGCGGAAGATGAAGGCCGAGCCGTCGATCAGATGCAGATGGCAGCCCTTGCCGAATGTCATGTCGCCCCCCGTCCTGCGCGTGACCGACTATTCGCATGATCCGCGCGCGAGCGCCACCCGCGGCCAACGGTCGTCAGATGTTCCCCGGCCGGGTGCCCGCCGCCGTCACCGCAGGCCGCGACGTATGACGAGCTTCAGCCCGGACCAGACCTCGTCCACGGCGCAGACCTTCACATCGACGAGGCCGAGGGGCAGCGCGACCTCGCGCACCGTATCCTCGGTGATCTCGGAGGGGCGTTTCGAGGCTTTCTTGGGCCAGCTCACCCATATCATGCCGTCCGGGGCGATCGTCCGGCGCGCCTCGGAAAGGCGACGGTCGAGTTCGGCGCAGGAGGTTGTGAAAAGATGCAGGAAGTCGAGCCCATGTGGCAGGGCGGCATCGGGTTCCGGCTCCTGCGGCCGGATTGCGAGGCCAAGCGTTTGGGCATAGGGCCAGGGCGGGTTCAGGACCGCCATCGCCATGCCGGGGCGAAGTCCGAGCTTCTTTGCGAGCGGCGTGCCGGAATAGCCCGCCATTCTACTCGCTGAGCTTGGCATGGACCTCGTCGAGGTCGACCTCGCCCTTCGGCATCTTGTTCGCCGGGTTCTCGAAATCGTAGCGGAAGAGCTCGAAGTCGCGCTTGTAGATCTCGTAGACGAGATGCATCGAGAGGTCGTCGAAATAGGCTTCGACCGGATGGGCGCGCTTCGGGCCGTGGCCCTCGCTCTCGTTGAAGCGCGGGATCGCGGCGAGGTCGACCGGAACCGGGGTCTCGATGGCGTCGAGCACCTTTTGCATGCCGTCGTTGAAGGTCTCGGTGAAGATGATCGAATTATAGCGCCCGCCGTTGGCGATCAGCGTCGCGACATGGCCCGACATCGCGGACCAGTGGATGTCGGGGTCCATCGGCCGCTTCCAGCGGATCGTGTCGCGCGCGAACAGGAGGAAGCGGCGGAACGACTTGACCTGGTCGAAATCGAAGCCGGTGTCGGGACTGCCGACCTCGATGCCATACTTCTGGGTGAGGAGCGGTACGAGATTGCCGCGGTAACGCTTGCCGTTCCTCTGGATGCCGCAGATCTTGTCGAAGAAGGACGACAGGATCCGCGTGTAGGGATTGCGCACGCAGGTGAAGGTGTAGCTGCGATGGGCCTTCACATTGGCCTCGATCAAGGGCTGGCTCGGCTCCTGCGCCCATTTGTGCATGCCCGAGGTCGAGTCGTGGATGTCGCCGTCGAAGAAACGCCCGTGATCGGAGTAGAACATGATCTGGCCGATCGTGGAGCAGGCGCATTTCGGCACCACGCGATAGACCACGCTCTCGCTCTCAGTCATCCAGGTGCCGGGAAAACCCATGAAATCGCCTCCAAAATCGGGCCGCCTCGTAACCCGCGCTCGAATTGCTGCATAAAGAGCAAAGAAACACTGTCTTTTCAACGGCCGTTGAGGGTAATTAGCCCGGTAAACAGCCAAGCAGCGGCTTCCAGGTTTCACCAATGGCAAGAATCGCCTTCATCCTGCTGTGCCATAAGGACCCCGAGGGGATCATCGCGCAGGCCCGGCGGCTTACCGCGACCGGCGACTGCATGGCGATCCACTTCGACGCGCGCGCCAATCCGGCCGACTACGCGCGGATCCGCGCCGAACTGGCCGGCAATCCCAATGTCACATTCGCGCGGCGCAGGGTCCGGTGCGGCTGGGGCGCCTGGAGCCTCGTGCAGGGCACGCTGAACGCGACCCGCGCGGCGCTCGACGCGTTTCCCGACGCAACGCATTTTCTCCTCCTGTCGGGCGACTGCATAGCGATCAAGTCGGCCGAATATGTACATGCCTTCCTCGATGCGGAGGATGTCGACTATGTCGAGAGCTTCGATTTCTTCGGCTCCGACTGGATCAAGACCGGGATCAGGGAAGAACGTCTCGTCTATCGCCACCCGTTCAACGAACGCAGCCACAAGCGGCTGTTCTATGCCTCGCTGAACCTGCAACGGCGGCTCGGTCTCAGGCGGGCGCCTCCCGCTGACCTGCAGATGATGATTGGCAGCCAGTGGTGGTGCCTCAGGCGCAACACCATCGAGGCGGTGTTCGACTTCGTGCAACAACGGCGCGACGTGATGCGGTTCTTCCGCACGACCTGGATCCCCGACGAGACCTTCTTCCAGACGCTGGTGCGCCACCTCGTGCCAGAGCGCGAGATCCGCTCGCGCACGCTCACCTTCAAGCTGTTCACCGACTACGGGATGCCGGTGACGCTCTACAACGACCACTACGACCTTCTCCTCGGTCAGGACTTCCTCTTCGCCCGCAAGATCAGCCCCGATGCGCATGAACTTAAGGTGCGGCTCGGCGACCTCTATGCCGCGCGGGGCGTGCAGTTCCGGATCTCGAACGAAGGGGAGCGGCTCTACGCCTTCCTCGCAGGGCGTGGCCGCTCGGGGCGGCGTTTCGCCCGGAGGTTCTGGGAAACCGAGGCGAGCATCGGCAGCGAGCGCGAACTGATGATCGTGGTGTGCAAGAAATGGCATGTCGCCAAGCGGCTCGCCCGGCGCGCCGGGCAGGTCGCACAGGTGCCGGTGATCGAATACCTGTTCAACGAGGAAGGGACGTCGCTGCCCGATCTCGGCGGCATCGAGACAACGCTGGAAAAGCGCGCCCGCCACCACCGGGCGCTGATGCGGATGCTTTACGGGTACCACCGGACCGACCGGCTCATCATCTGCCTCGATCCGTCGAGCTTCGAGCTGATGCAGGATTTCTGCTCCGACCGGGCCACCGTGCGGATCCTCGAAGTCGACTGCCGCTATTCGGATGACTATCTCGTCGGCCACGCCCGCCGGGTCGGCCTTGCGGGCGAGCACACCGGCTCGGAGGCGCTCAGCCGGCTCCTGCCGACGATCCGCCACGACCTGCGCTACGAGAGCGACCGCATCCGCGATGCCGGATTTTCCCGGTTCCACCGGATACTCGAGGGCCGGTCGGTCGAGGAAAACACCGTGCCTTTGGCGGCGTTTCTCGATATTTCGGAAGGTGCCGCGCGCGAGATCGCGGCAACCGAGCACATGTTCGCCGATTGAGGAAGCCATGGCCTACGTTTACGACGACACCAATGTTTTCGCCCGCATCCTGCGTGGCGAGATCCCCAACAAGACCGTGCTTGAGACAGAGCATACGCTCGCGTTCCACGACATCGGCCCGCAGGCGCCGGTCCATGTGCTGGTGATCCCGAAGGGCAGATACGTCACCTTCGACCACTTCGCCGCCGAGGCCTCGGCCGAGGAGATCGCCGACTTCATGCGCACCGCCGCCGCGGTCTGCGAAACGCTCGGCATCCGCCCCGGCGAGGGTGGGCAGGGCTACCGGACGATCTCGAATGCCGGAACGCATGGCGTGCAGGAAGTGCCGCACTACCACATGCATATCCTCGGCGGCCGGGTGCTCGGGTCGATGCTGAAGCGGGTGGATTGACAGACGGCGCGCGCTTGTCCATCCCCCCACAATCGCTATCATGCCGCAAACTTTCGTGACGGAGCCCAGATAATGCCCATCCCCGCCCCTGAGACCGAGGTCGTGTCCTCCTGGAAAGTGGCCTGCGACGGCGGCGAGGGCGCGCTCGGCCATCCGCGCGTCTGGCTGTCGATCCCGCATGAGGCCGGTTTCGTAGAGTGCGGCTATTGCGACAAGAAATACGTCATCGACCGCGACCACGCCCACGACGATCACTGACGGCACCAGCCAACCCGTCGCACACGAGCCGCCAAGGCAGGCGTGAATGCGGGTGGCCGGTCATTCCGCTGCCACCCTGGTTGCGCAGCGTCTCAGGAGCGATGCGATCTCGGGCCGGCAGGATCCGCAATTGGTTCCTGCGCCGATGGCCGCCCCCACGGCCTCGACCGTCAGGAGATCCTGGGTGAGGACGGCCGCTACGATCGTGTTCACGCCGATGTCCAGGCAGGAACAGAGCGTCGCGCCGGGGTCGGGCCGGTCGGCGGCTGCCTGACCGGCAAGGATCTCGCGACCGGTATCTCCAAGCTGGCTCGCCAGATGCTCGCGCGAGACCGCCACGGGTTCCGGTCCCGCGAACAGCGCGGCGCGTACCCTTCCCTCCGCAATCAGGGCCACCCGCGCGATACCGCGGGCGCGGTCAACGACGGTCATGGCCTCGGCTGACGGCAGACGGAAGGCGGCGCGGCTGAAAGCCTCCCAGTCCTCGGGCAACTCGGCGCCGGCAAGCTCCATGCGCCAGCCGCCCGCGACCCGTGCCCGCGCGGCATAGTCCGTAGCGGGCAGCGCATCGGTCGCCGCGACCGCGAAACCGTACCATGCGACGCGGTAGGGGCGCAGGACGACGGCGCCGGCCTTGCTCTCCGGCTGTCCCGAGATCGGATCGGTGACGGGCGCGACAAGCGCGCCGACGCGGCCTGCAGGGGCGTGCTCGGCAGTCCAGTGCATCGGCGCGAAGACCTCGCCGGGGCGAACGCGGTCGGTCACGAGCGCGCGCAGGATCGCCCTGCCCTCGCGGCTCTCGACCTCGACGAGATGCGCGGGCCGGATCCCGAGCCGGACGGCGTCCAGGGGATGGATCTCGAGGAAAGGCTCGCCGAGGTGGCGGCCCAGCCGGGGGGCACGGCCGGATCGGGTCATCGTGTGCCACTGGTCGCGAATCCGCCCGGTATTGAGCCGGAATGGATAGCGGTCGTCAGTGGCGGTCGCAGGGCCGCGCGACACGACGGGCACCATCCACGCCTTGCCGTTCGGCGTGAAGAACCCCCCGTCGGCGAAGAAGCGACCGCCTGTCCTCCTGGCGCTCACCGGCCAGCGCAGGGGCGCCAGCGCATCATATGCGGCCTCGTCGAGCGCGGCGAGATCCGAGATGTCGAAGTCGCGTCCTCGTGCCGCCGCGTGGCCGGACAAAGCGGCATGCTCGCGGAGGATCTCGACCGGCGAGGCAAAGTCGAAGGCATCCGGCCAGCCCATGCGGCGGCCGACCTCGGAAAGGATCGCCCAATCGGGTCGGGCCAGACCGGGCGCGGGCAGGAAGCGGCGCTGGCGACTGATCGTGCGGTCGGAATTCGTCACGGTGCCGTCCTTCTCGCCCCAGCCCGCGGCCGGCAGCAGCACATCGGCAAGCCGGGCGGTGTCGGTGGTCGCGAAAAGGTCGCTGACGACAACGAAGTCGCATCCGGCGATGGCGTCGCGCACGGCATCGGCATCGGGCAGGGTCGCCGCCGGGTTGGTGCCGATGATCCAGAGCGCCTTGATCCGGCCGTGGGCCACCGCCCGGAACATCTCGACCGCCTTCAGCCCCGGCTTTTCCGGCATCGCGGGCGCTTGCCAGAAGGTGCGGAGGAGGTGGCGGTGGTCGGGGTTCTCGATCTCCAGATGGCAGGCGAGCATGTTGGAAAGCCCGCCGACCTCGCGTCCGCCCATCGCGTTGGGCTGGCCCGTCACGCTGAACGGCCCCATGCCGGGCCGGCCGATGCGGCCGGTTGCGAGGTGGCAGTTGAGGATCGCGCTGACCTTGTCGGTGCCGTTCGAGGACTGGTTCACGCCCTGGCTAAACACGGTCACGACCTTCTCGGTGCCGATCCAGAGGTCGAGGAACGCCGCGATGTCACGCTCGGGAAGCCCCGTGCCCCCGGTCTCGGCGCGGGCGGCGGCGATGGCACCGTCCATCCCCTCCAGATGCACGGCATAGGCTTCGTCGACCGCGCCGCGGTCGGCGATGGCGGCCAGTAGCCGGTTGAAGAGCGCCACATCCGCACCCGGCGCGATGGCGAGGTGCAGGTCGGCCAGCTCGCAGGTCGCGGTGCGGCGCGGATCGATGGTGACGACGCGCAGCGCCGGCCGCGCCGCCTTTGCCGCCACGAGGCGCTGGTAGAGGACCGGGTGGCACCAGGCGAGGTTCGATCCGACAAGGACGACGAGATCGGCCTCCTCAAGATCCTCGTAGGTGCCGGGCACCGTGTCTGTACCGAAGGCGCGGCGGTGGCCGGCGACGGTCGAGGCCATGCAGAGCCGCGAATTCGAGTCGATATTGGCAGAGCCGATGAAGCCCTTCATCAGCTTGTTGGCGACGTAGTAATCCTCGGTCAGCAGCTGGCCCGAGACGTAGAAGGCGACGGCGTCCGGCCCGTGCTCGGCGATCGTCTCCCCGAACCGGCCTGCCACGAGATCGAGCGCCGCGTCCCATACCGCATCGCGACCGCCGATCCGCGGCGCCAGAAGCCGCCCCTCAAGCCCGAGCGTCTCGGCCAGCGCCGCGCCCTTGGAGCAGAGCCGGCCGCGGTTGGCCGGATGGTCGGGATCGCCCCGCACCGCGAAACCGCCCGCGCCGTCGGGCGCGACGATCACGCCGCAGCCGACGCCGCAATAGGCGCAGGTGGTGCGGATGCCGGGCGCGTCGGTCATGCCGCGCTCCGTCGCGCGAGCCGGGTCGCATCGAGGAGGATCCGCCCGCCCTCGACTCGGGCCGGGTAGGTCGGAACCTCGCCCGCATCGGCGCCCTGCGCCTGCCCGGTCTCGAGGCTGAAGACCCAGCTGTGCAGCGGGCAGGTGACGCTCTTGCCATGCACGATTCCCTCGGAGAGCGGCCCGCCCCTGTGCGGGCAGCGGTCCGAGAGCGCGAAGACCTCGTCGGCGGCGGTGCGGAAGACCGCGACGCAGCCCATCGCAGTCTTGACCACGCGGGCGCCGCGCGCGGGAATGTCGTCAAGCGCGCCGATGTCGATCCAGGTGTTCATTCCGCGGCCTCCAGCGTGAGATTGGCAAGCGGCGCGTAGCGCGCCTGTTCGGATTGGACATGGTCCGCCCAGGGGTCCTTCTGGTAGACGGACTGGCTGATCCGGAACCGCTCGATCAGGGCGGCGCGGCTCTCGGGATCGTCGACGACGCGTGCCTTCACCCAGTCGAGCCCGACCTTGGCGATCCACTTGTAGGGCCGGTCGAGATACTTGGCGTTCTCGCGATAGAGCTGGACGAAGGCGATTGTGAGCGCGATCGCCTCCTCCTCGGTCCTCACGTCGGCGAGCCGCTCGGTCTCCTTCACGTCCATCCCCGCCGCACCCCCAACGCCGACCTGATAGCCCGAGTCGACGCAAACGATGCCGATATCCTTGCAGGTCGCCTCGGCGCAGTTGCGCGGGCAGCCCGAGACCGCGAGCTTGACCTTGTGCGGCGTCCACGAGCCCCAGAGCGCCTGTTCGAGCTTCACCCCGAGACCGGTCGAATCCTGTGTGCCAAAGCGGCAGTGGTCGGAGCCGACGCAGGTCTTCACCGTCCTCAGCCCCTTAGAATAGGCGTGGCCCGAGACGAGGCCCGCCCGGTTCAGGTCGGCCCAGATCGCCGGCAGGTCCTCGCCCTTCACGCCCAGAAGGTCGATGCGCTGGCCGCCGGTGACCTTCACCGTCGGCACGTTGTACTTCTCGGCCGCATCGGCGATGGCGCGCAGCTCGCGCGGACTGGTCAGCCCGCCCCACATGCGCGGCACGACCGAGAAGGTGCCGTCCTTCTGGATATTGGCGTGCTTGCGCTCGTTGACGAAGCGGCTTTGGGGATCGTCCCGGTACTCCCGCGGCCAGTCTGCGAGCAGGTAGAAGTTGAGCGCCGGGCGGCAGACATGGCAGCCGCAGGAGGTCTTCCAGCCCAGCTCCTGCATCACCGCGGGCATGGATTTCAGCTCGCGCGCCTTGATCATGCGGCGGACGTCCTCGTGCGTGAGTTCGGTGCAGCCGCAGACCGGCTTCGCCGTGGGCATCACGAACTCCTCGCCAAGCGTCACCGCAAGCACCTGCTCGACGAGCCCGGTGCAGGTGCCGCAGGAGCCCGAGGCCTTGGTTTCCGCGCGCACCGCGTCGAGCGTCGTGGCACCCCCCGCGATCGCCTCGACGATCTGGCCCTTGCAGACGCCGTTGCAGCCGCAGATCTCTGCGTCAGCCGGTAAGGCTGCAACGGCCGCCATAGGGTCCGCCGCGGCCCCTCCCTGATAGGCCGGGCCGAAGATCAGCGTCTCGCGCATCGCCTCGATGCCGGTGCCGTCCTTGATCAGCCCGAAGAACCAGTTGCCGTCGGCAGTGTCGCCGTACATCACCGCGCCGACAAGCCGGTCGTCCTCGATCACCAGCCGCTTGTAGAGCCCGCGTGCCGGGTCGCGGAAGACGATGTCCTCACGGCCCTCGCCCTCGGCGAAGTCGCCGGCGCTGAAGAGGTCGCAGCCGGTGACCTTGAGCTTCGTCGCGGTCTGGACCGGGCGGAAGGCGGCGGGTTCGTCCCGAAGGCTCAGCGCCGCGACCTTCGCCTGATCGTAAAGCGGGGCAACGAGGCCGAAGAGCTGGCCGTCATGCTCGACGCATTCGCCCACGGCGAGGATGTCGGGGTCCGAGGTCACCATCCGGTCGTCGACCACGATGCCGCGCGCGACCTCCAGCCCGGCATCGACGGCAAGCCGGGTTTCGGGCCGGATGCCCACCGCCATCACCACCAGATCGGCGGGATAGACCGTGCCGTCCTCCAGCAACACCGCCTCGGCCCGGTCGTGGCCGAGGATCGCCTTGGTGGCGCCCTTGCAATGCACCGTGATCCCGCGCCGCTCCAGTTCGCGCTGCAGAAGATAACCGGCGGCGGGGTCGAGCTGGCGCTCCATCAGGTGACCCATGAGGTGGATCACCGTCACCTCCATGCCGCGGCTCTGCAGCCCGGCCGCGGCCTCGAGCCCCAGAAGCCCGCCGCCGATCACCACCGCATGGCCACCCTTCGCCGCCGCGCCGATCATCGCGTTGGTGTCGTCGAGGTCGCGGTAGCTGACGACGCCGGGCAGGTCCCTGCCCGCGACCGGGATGATGAACGGCGCCGAGCCGGTCGCGATCACCAGCTTGTCATAGGCGGCCTCGCCCTTCTCGCCGGTGACGACCTTTCGCCGCCGGTCGATCTTCACGACATGCTCGCCGAAGCGGCAGGTGATGCCCCGGGCGGCGTACCAGCCGTCGTCATGGGTGACGATCCCGGCATAGTCCTTGTCGCCCGACAGGACCGGCGAGAGCATGATGCGGTTGTAGTTGCCGCGCGGCTCGGCGTTGAAGAGCGTGACCTCATGGTCCGCGCCCGCCTCGAAAAGATGTTCCAGCATGCGGCCCGAGGCCATTCCGGCGCCGATGACGACGAGTTTCTGGGTCATTCGCTCACTCCGCTGCGATGGCGCTTGCCGCCGGGCGCTTGGGCGCGGGCCGCGCGCCATGCTCGTATTCCTGAAGAAAATCCAGCACGTCCTGCCGGTAGGCGTAGTAATCGGGATGTTCGATGAGCGCCTTGCGGCTGCGCGGGCGCGGCAGCTTGACCTCGGTGATCCGGCCGATCGTCGCCTGCGGGCCGTTCGTCATCATCACCACGCGGTCGGCCAGGAGGATCGCCTCGTCGACGTCATGCGTGACGCAGATCGCCGTGACCTTGGTGCGGTCCCAGACCTCCATCAGCACTTCCTGCAACTCCCAGCGGGTGAGGCTGTCGAGCATCCCGAATGGCTCGTCGAGCAAAAGAAGCTTCGGCGAGAGCGCGAAGGCACGGGCGATACCGACCCGCTGGCGCATGCCGTTCGACATCGACTGCGCCGGCCGGTCCATCGCATCCGCGAGGCCGACGCGTTCGAGGTAGTATTCGACGACCTCCTGCCGCTCGGCCTGCGTGGCTTTCGGATAGACCTTGTCGACACCGATCGCGACGTTCTCGCGCGCGGTGAGCCAGGGAAACAGGTTCGGCGACTGGAACACCACGGCGCGCTCGGGGTCGGCGCCGATCACCTCGGTGCCGTCGAGGATGATGCCGCCCTTCGACACCGCGTTGAGACCGGCGGCCATCGTCAGCACCGTCGACTTCCCGCAGCCGGAATGGCCGATCAGGCTGATGAACTCGCCCTTCTCGACCTTGAGGTTGAAATCCTCGACGACGGTAAGCGGCCCCTTCGGCGTCGGGTAGACCTTGTGCAGCGCGCTGAACTCGAGATAGCGCTCGTCGGCGGGCTTGCCCTGCACCGCCCGCACCGCCGCCGGAAAGGCGTGGAGCGGAACCACCTCGGGAAGGATGCGGCTTCCCTCGACCTTCGCCTCGATGCCCGCCTCCATCAGGTGGCCGGTCACCTGCGCGCGGAGCGCCTTGAAGGCATCGTCGTGGTTCATCGCGGCGCGGTCACGCGGGCGCGGCAGCGTCACCGCGAAGGGGGTCCCGAGCGTGCCGTCCGGGTTGAGCGGCACGATCCGGTCGGCGAGCAGGATCGCCTCGTCGACATCGTTGGTGATGAGCAGGCAGGTCTTGCGGTCCGCCTCCCAGATGCCGAGGATCTCGTCGGCGAGATTCGCCCGCGTCAGCGCGTCGAGCGCCGAGAGCGGCTCGTCGAGCAGCAGAACCTCGGGGTCCATCGCGAGTGCGCGGGCCACCGCGACGCGCTGGCGCATGCCGCCCGACAGCTCCGCCGGGCGGCGCGCCGCGGCATGGCCGAGCCCGACCATCGCGATGTAGCGGTCAGCGCGGGCGAGGCGCTCGGCGCGCGTCAGGCCGGGAAAGACCGCGTCGACCGCGAGCAGGACATTGCCGCGCACCGTAAGCCATGGCATCAGGCTGTAGCTCTGGAAGACGAGGCCGCGCTCCGGCCCCGGCCCGGTGACGGGCTTGCCGCGGAAGCGGACGCTGCCGGCATCGGGGCGTTCGAGCCCGGCCACCAGGTTCATCAGCGTCGACTTGCCGCTGCCCGAGAAGCCGAGGATCGCGATGAACTCGCCCTCCGCGACATCGAGCGTGATGCCCTTCAGGACCTCCCGGCGGCCGGTACCCTCGCCGAAACCCTTCGACACGTTCTGGAAACTGAGGATGCTCATGGCGGTCACCGGTTGGCCGAGAAGGTAAAGAGCGACTGGACCGCGAACATCACCCGGTCGAGCAGGAAGCCGATGATGCCGATGGTGAAGACCGCGACCATGATCCGGGCGAGCGAGGCGGAGGAGCCGTTCTGAAACTCGTCCCAGACGAACTTGCCCAGCCCGGGGTTCTGCGCCAGCATCTCGGCCGCGATCAGCACCATCCAGCCGACGCCGAGCGAGAGCCGGAGCCCGGTGAAGATCAACGGCAGCGCCGAGGGCAGCACGAGCTTGGTGATCTTGGCCCAGGTGCCCATCTTCAGCACCTTCGAGACATTGACGAGGTCCTTGTCGATCGAGGCCACACCGAGCGCGGTGTTGATCAGCGTCGGCCAGAGCGAGCAGAGCGTGACCGTGATCGCCGAGACGAGGAACGACTTGGCGAAGAACCCGTCATTCGTCGCCATGAGCGCCGAGATGACCATGGTCACGATCGGCAGCCAGGCGAGCGGCGAGACCGGCTTGAAGATCTGCACGATCGGGTTGATCGCGGCGTTCGCGGCGGGCGAGAGGCCCGCGAGGATGCCCAGGGGGATCGCCACGAGCGAGGCGAGGAGGAAGCCGAAGAACACGGTCCGGATCGAGGTGCCGATCTGGTCGTAGTAGGAGGGCGCGCCGGTATAGGCCATCTGCTTGACCTCCTCCGCGCGGCCCGCCGCGACGAGCTTCGCGTTGCGCTCTGCAAGCAGTTCGGTGAACTTGGCCTCCTTGGCGGCCTTGTCCACGGCATCGGCGTGGAGGTTCACTGCCTCCGACCAGACCTCGGCCGGTCCCGGGATCGCGCCGAGCGAGGTCTCGACCTTGGGCGCGAGCACCGCCCAGAGCGCCAGGAAACCGGCGATGGCGAGCACGGGCACGCCGAGCAGTTTCCAGACCTCCCTGACTTGGGCGTGGGGATTGTCGCCGGCCGCGGCCCTGAGGATCGGGGTGATCCAGGCGAGCCCCAGCACACGGAACCAGGCGTCCGCCTTGTTGATCCGGGTGAAGAGCCGGGCGCGGCGTGCCTCTCGGTTGGCGTTTCTGGCGAAATCGGGATCGGCGATGGTCATGTCTCGGTCCTCGTTGTCTCGAATCCCAGAGGCATGGCGCCCCCGGAAAGGATGTCGGGTCAGCCCTGGATCTCGGTGCCCACGACCGTCTGTCCGCCCTTCAGCCCGATCGGCAGGCTGTCGATGTAGGCGTTGGGCTTGCGGCCGTCGAAGCCGAAGCCGTCGATCACGTCGCTGGCGGGGGTGGCGGGGCGGTAGCCGTCGCTGTCCCAGGGGAAATCGGCCGCGTCGGCGAGCCCCTCCTCGACCAGCATCCGAGCGGCCTTGAGGTAGATCTCGGGCTTGTAGACCGAGCGCGCGACCTCGTCGTACCAGCTGTCGGGCCTGGCCTCGGCGATCTGGCCCCAGCGGCGCATCTGGGTCAGGTACCAGACCGCGTCAGAGTAGAAGGGATAGGTCGCGTTGTAGCGGAAGAAAACGTTGAAATCGGGCACCTCGCGGACATCGCCGGGCTCGTATTCGAAGGTTCCGGTCATCGAGTTGTCGATGACGTCGGCATCGGCGCCGACATATTCCGGCTTCGACAGGATCTCGACAGCCGCCGCGCGGTTGGCGTTGTCGTTCTCATCGAGCCAGATCGCCGCGCGGATCAGCGCCTTGGTGAGGGCGAGCGTGGTGTTGGGGTTCGCCTCGACGAACTTTTCGGTCAGGCCGAAGACCTTCTCGGGGTTGTTCCGCCAGATCTCGTAATCCGTGACGACCGGCACGCCGATCCCCTTGATCACGGCCTGCTGGTTCCACGGCTCGCCCACCGCGTAGCCGTTGATCGTGCCGGCCTCCAGCGTCGCGGGCATCTGCGGCGGCGGCGTGACCGAAAGGAACACGTCGGCGCCGATCTGCCCGGACACGTCGCCCGGCGCGTAGTAGCCGGGATTGAGGCCACCTGCCGCGAGCCAGTAGCGCAGCTCGTAATTGTGGGTCGAGACCGGGAAGACCATGCCCATGTTGAAGGGCTTGCCCTCCGATGTGAATGCGTCGACGACCGGCGCCAGCGCCTCGGCCGAGATCGGGTGCTGCGGCTTGCCGTCGACGCCGGAAGGGACATGCGGCCGCATCGCTTCCCAGACCGCGTTCGAGACCGTGATCCCGTTGCCGTTCAGGTCCATCGAGAAGGGCGTGACGATATGCGCCTCGGTGCCGTAGCCGATCGTCGCCGCGAGCGGCTGGCCAGCGAGCATGTGCGCCCCGTCGAGCGTGCCGTCGATCACGCCGTCCAGGAGCACCTTCCAGTTGGCCTGGGCCTCGAGCGTGACGAAGAGGCCCTCGTCGAGGAAATAGCCCTGCTCGTAGGCGACCGCGAGCGGCGCCATGTCGGTGAGCTTGATGAAGCCGAGGGTCAGCTCGTCCTTTTCGAGCGCTAGCGGTTCGGCGAATGCCGGCGCGACGAGCATCGTCGTCGCCATCAGGATCGCGGGGAAAGCCTTCATCTCATCTTCCTTCGTTCGACTCCGCGGGACGGCGGAAGCAGGACACCAAAAAAGCCGCTGACTCACTCTGCCTGCGGCAGAGGGTCGAGCGGCTTTGCTCAATCACCCGGTCTTTGGGAGAGGTCCGGCGCCGGACGCCATTGCCCGGCTATGGCACCAGTAAGGCGGTGGGCGCGGGGCTTTGCAAGGAATGATGCTGCAGATGCATCAAGATTTGCTGCGGCGCGGCAATTCGAGAGCGAACTGCCCGAAAATTCATCACTCGCAGTCGCCGGGATCAAAAACCGAGCCGTCGAAGAACCGGTCGGGCCGCAGAATCAGCCGCCCGGCTTCGGACGCCACCGCGAGATCGACCGCGATCGCGCCCTCGACCTTGGCCGAGGCAGTCGGCAGCGCGGCGCCGGTTCCGGCCATCGCCCGGCGGTATAGGTCGCTGCGGAACACCGCCCGCGCCGCCGCCATCGCCGCGGCTTCGGGCATGCCTATCCGCCGCGCCAGCCATTGCCCGATCCAGGCCGCCTGCGACCGCCAGGGGAAACTGGCGCCGCCCCGATGGAACTCGACGAAGCCGGGGCAGTGGCGCGTCTCGCCGCGAGCAGACACAACGAACCTGCCGCCGAGCGCGCGGTCGATGATCTCGGGCGCGACATCGAGATACCGGGCGCGCGCCAGGAGTTCGCTCGCCGCGGTGTGGTTGTCGGGCTCTGCGAGCCAGCGCCCGGCGCGCCAGACCGCGCGGATCAAGCCATCGAGCATGTCGGGCACCTCTTCGCCCCATGTCTCGCGCACCGCCAGCACCTTCTCCGGCGCGAAGGCCCAGATCGCCGCGCCGGGCAGCAGCAGTTCGCCCGCGCCGCTCTCCACCGCGATCGACCCCCAGGGCTCGCCGACACAGAAGGCGTCGATGTCCCCGGCGGCGAGCGCCTCGGACATGAGCGGCGGCGGCACCGTCTGGATGGCGATCCGCGACAGGGCTTGCGAGTCGAGCGCGCCGAGCCAGCGGCCCACCAGTTCGGCATGCATCGAGAACGGGAACGGCACGCCGATCCGCAGCCCCGCCCCAGCGCAGCCGATCAGCGCCCGCCCCGCCGCCGCGGCATCGGTGAAGCCGAAGTCATGGCCGGCAGCGCGCAACCGACCGGCCAAAGACCGCGACACGCCGGTCACGGTGCCGTTCACCGACATCACCATCACGGCCGCCAGCGCGCAGGTCTGGCCGCCAAGCCCGAGCGTCGCCGCGACCGGGACCGGCGCCAGAAGATGCGCGGCCTCGATCTCTCCCATCGTCAGCCAGTCGCGCGCCACCGACCAGGACGGCGCCCTGCGCAGGTCGAGCGCGACGCCCTCCTCGTCGGCAAAGCCGAGTTCCGCCGCGACGATCAGCGGCGCCGCATCGACCAAGGGCAGGAACCCCGCCCGCAGCCGCGCCGCGCCGCTCATGACAGGAGCTCCGACGCGGTGACGATGGCGGCCGCGACCTCGGCGAGCTTGCGGCCCTGGTCCATCGCCGCCTTGCGCAGGAGCGCGTAGGCCGCTGCCTCGTCGATCCCGCGCGCCTTCATCACGATGCCCTTGGCGCGGTCGATCGTCTTGCGCTCCTCCAGCGCGCGGCGGGTCGCAGCCAGTTCGGTGCGCATGCGCTGAACCATGTGGAACCGCGCGACGGCGGCATCGAGGATCGGCCGCAGCCTGTCCTTCTGCAACCCGCCAACGACATAGGCCGACATGCCCGCCTCGATCGCGGCGCGGGTGAGCTGATGGTCGCTGCGGTCGACGAACATCGCCACCGGCCGCTCCAGCGGCCCGGTCGCCAGCGCCAGCTCCTCGAGCGCATCGCGGGACGGGTCGGCGAGGTCGATCAGGACGATATCGGGTCGCTGCTCGGCGACCTTGCGCGCCAGCGCGGTCTCTTCGGCAATGATGTGGATGCGGTGATCGCCGAGGTCGAGAAGACCGTCGACGATCATCCGGGCCCGGTCAGGATCCCTCTCCACCACGACGATCTTAAGCCGCTCGCTCATGGGCCGATGTAGCGACGTTCCCGGCGGGTGGGAAATACCCCCGTCGCTCCGGCCGGCCGGTTCGCGCCTGCGCGATGATTTCCTGTGCGCCCCGGCCGCCAATGCCTGTTTTCTACGCGCGCTCCGGACGGCCCGGCCGTTGGCGACGACCGGGCGATACCAGCAAGTTCCGCTAGTGCTTGATCATCACATGCCGCACGGCCGTATAATCCTCGAGCGCGTACATCGACATGTCCTTGCCGTAACCGGAGCTCTTCAAGCCGCCGTGCGGCATCTCGTTGACCAGCATGAAATGCGTGTTGATCCAGGTGCAGCCGTAGCGGAGCCGCGCCGCCGTGGACATCGCCCGCCCGATATCCTTGGTCCAGACCGAGGAGGCGAGGCCGTAGTCGCTGTCGTTGGCCCAGCCGACCGCCTGCTCGACATCCTTGAACGGCGTGACCGACACCACCGGGCCGAAAACCTCGCGCTGGACGATCTCGTCCTCCTGGCGCGCCCCGGCGACGACGGTGGGCGTGTAGTAGAAGCCATTGTCGCCATGAGCCTTTCCGCCGGTCGTGATCTCCACATGCGGCAATTCGCGCGCGCGTTCGACGAAACTCGCGACGCGGTCGCGCTGGCGGGCGGAGATCAGGGGCCCGATCTCGTTCACCGTGTCGTCACTTTGGGCGAAGGCGATCCCTTGCACCGCCGTTGTCAGATCGGCGACGAGCTTCTCGTAGGTCTTCTCTGAGGCGTAGATGCGGCAGGCCGCCGTGCAGTCCTGACCGGCGTTGTAGTAGCCGAAGGCCCGCAGCCCTTCGACGACCTCGGTCAGGTCGGCATCATCGAACACGATGACCGGCGCCTTGCCGCCAAGCTCCAGATGGGTGCGCTTGACCGATTTCGACGCCGCCTGAAGCATCTTCTTGCCCGTCGCGACGTCGCCGGTCAGGGAGATCATGTCGACCTTCGGATGCGAGACGAGCGCGTTCCCCACCGTCTCGCCGCGCCCGGTCACGATGTTCACGACGCCCGGCGGCAGCTCCTCGGCCAGGATCCGCGCCAGCTTGAGCGCGGTCAGGGGCGTCTGCTCGGAGGGCTTGAAGACGACCGTGTTGCCGCCGGCGATCGCGGGGGCGAGTTTCCAGGCCATCATCATCAGCGGATAGTTCCAGGGCGCGACCGAAGCGATGACGCCGACCGGATCGCGGCGGACCATCGAGGTGAAGCCTTCCATGTATTCGCCCGCCGCCGGGCCGTGCATGTTGCGCGCCGCGCCCGCGAAAAAACGGTAGACGTCGACGATCGCCGGAATCTCGTCGCCGATCGCGGCATTGATCGGCTTGCCGCAGTTCAGCGCCTCGAGCCGGCCGAAGGCCTCGCCCTCGGCCTCGATCCGGTCGGCAATCTGCAGAAGCGCCGCGGCGCGGGCCGACGGCGAGCTGCGCGCCCAGCCGTCGAAGGCCTCTGAAGCGGCAGCGACGGCTGCCTCGACCTGTTCGGCCGAGGCTTCCGGCAGGTCGAGGATCGTCTCGCCGGTGCGCGGGTTGAGAATCGCTTCTTTGGTCTCGGTTCCCTCGGTGAACGCGCCGTTGATCAGGAGCTTGGTATCCATGTCATTTCCTCGCTATGCGGAAGTCACTTGCCGCCCCCGGCGGTCTCGGTGCCGCCGCGGGTCAGGTAATAGGCGCCCAGGATGGGCAGGAAGGTCACCAGCACCACGACCATCGCGACCACGTTGGTCACCGGGCGCTGGCGCGGCCGGACGAGCTCTTCGAGCATCCAGATCGGCAGGGTCTGCTGCTGGCCGGCGGTGAAGGTGGTCACGATCACCTCGTCGAAGGACAGCGCGAAGGCGAGCATTCCGCCGGCGAGAAGCGCGGTCGAGATGTTGGGCAGGATCACGTGCCGGAAGGTCTGGAAGCTGTTCGCGCCGAGGTCGGCCGACGCCTCGACGAGCGACCCCGACAGCCGGCGGAAGCGCGCGACCGCGTTGTTGTAGACCACGACGATGCAGAACGTGGCGTGGCCGAGCACGATCGTCAGCGTCGAGAACGGGATGTCGCCGAGGTTGAAGGCCGAGCGCAGCGAGATGCCGGTGATGATGCCTGGCAGGGCGATCGGCAAGATCACTAGGAGCGAGATCGACTCGCGCCCGAAGAACTTCGCCCGGCTGACGGCCGCCGCGCAAAGCGTGCCGAGGACGATCGCGATCACCGTTGAAACCGAGGCGACCTTCAGCGACAACCCGAGCGACGCCCAGACATCCGGGCGGTTCCAGGTGACGCCGAACCATTTCAGCGTCAGCCCCGGGGGCGGCCACTGGTACGATCGGTCCTCGGTCGTGAAGGCGTAGACGAAGATCAGGATGATCGGCAGGTGCAGGAACGCGAGCCCGGCGAAGGCCGCGATCTTCAGTGCCAGCGGGGCACGCTCAGAGTGCATCGAACGCTCCCTTCCGCTTGGCCATCCAGAGGTAGAAGCCCATGATCACGATCGGCACCACGGCGAAGGCGGCCGCGAGGGGGATGTTCCCGGCAGTGCCCTGATGGGCATAGACCGCCTGCCCGATGAAGAGCCGCGAGGAACCGATGATCTGGGGAATGATGTAGTCGCCGAGCGTCAGCGAGAAGGTGAAGATCGAGCCGGCGATGATCCCCGGCAAGGCCAGCGGCAGGATCACATGGCGCAGCGTCTGGCCCGGGCTGGCCCCGAGATCGCCAGACGCCTCCAGCAGGTTCTGCGGCACGCGTTCGAGTGCCGCCTGCACCGGCAGGACCATGTAGGGAAGCCAGACGTAGAGAAAGACGAGAAACGTGCCGATGTAGCTGACCGACAGAGATCCGCCGCCGATCACCGGCATCGACAGCACCGCGTTCAGGACCGCGCTCGCGCCGATCCCTTCCACCATCCAGTTCAGGATGCCTTCCTTGGCAAGGATCAGTTTCCAAGCGTAGACCTTCACGAGGTAACTCGACCAGAGCGGCAGCATCACGCCGAGGTAGAACAGCGCCTTCATCGGGCCCCTGGCGTAGCGCGCGGCATAGTACGCGATCGGAAAGGCCACGATCGCGGCGGCGACGGTCACCGAGGCAGCCATCAGGGTCGTGCGCAGGATGATGTCGAAATTGGCGGGCTGCAGCAGTTCCGCATAGGTCTTGAGCGTGACCTCGTAATTGATGAGGCCCGTGAACTCGTCGATCGAAAAGAAGCTCTGGACCAGAAGAGCGACGAGCGATCCCACGTAGACGATGCCGAGCCACAGGAGCGGCGGCAGCAAGAGGACGAGCAGAAGCAGGCGAGGCTGGCGCCAGAAGGCGTCCGAGACCCGCTGGGCGAGGCCCTGATGGCTTGCCACCATCACTCGTCCTCCATCCGGTGGATCGAGGCGTCGCTCCAGTTGAGCCCGACCCGCGTCCCCGGTTCCGGCACCGTCCGCTCCGCCGGAACCGCCACCGTGAGCTGGTCACCGCCAAGGTCCACGGTCACGCGCTTGACGGGTCCGATGTAGCGTATCGACGCGACCGTACCGGCCAGGCGTCCGCTTTCCGCCTTCGCAAGCTCCATCGACTCCGGTCGCAGGCTGTGCCACGCCTTCGCGCTGCCCGCCGACTGGCTGAGTGCGGGCGACAGCACGTTGGCCGAGCCGACGAAATCGGCGACGAAGCGCGTGCGCGGGCGCTGGTAGATGTCTTCCGGGCTGCCGGCCTGCACGATCCGCCCGTCGTTGAAGACCGCGACGCGATCGGCCATCGACAGCGCCTCGCCCTGGTCGTGGGTCACGAAGACGAAGGTGATGCCGAGCTGCTTCTGCAGCGCCTTGAGCTCGTCCTGCATCGCCTCGCGGAGCTTCAGATCGAGCGCGCCGAGCGGTTCGTCGAGCAGAAGGACGCGGGGCTTGTTGACGAGCGCGCGGGCGAGCGCCACGCGCTGCCGCTGCCCGCCGGAAAGCTGGGCAGGCTTGCGGTCGCCGTAATCGCCGAGCTTCACGAGCGACAGCATCTCGTCCGCCCGGCCGTGACGGCTGCGCTTGTCGACGCCCTGCACCATCAGCCCGTAGGCAACGTTGTCCCTGACGTTCAGGTGCGGAAAGAGCGCGTAGTCCTGGAACACGGTGTTCACCGGGCGGCGATTGGGCGGCAGGTTCTCCGAATTCTCTCCGAAGATCCTCACATGTCCCGCATTCGGCCGCTCGAACCCGGAGATGAGCCGCAGGCAGGTCGTCTTGCCCGAGCCGGAGGGTCCGAGCATGGCGAAGAAGGTGCCCTCCTCGATCGCGATGGACACGTTGTCGACCGCGCGCACCGCGCCGAAACTGCGCGAGACTTCGTCGAATTCTACGGCATAGGACATGGACAGACCGGTTCTCTGACCCGGCGGCTCAAGTGCCGCCGGGCGGATTTCGTTGGATCACGTGCAGGATCAGCGGCCGCCGATCACCCCGATGTAGTCGGAAACCCAGCGGTAGTAGGGCACGCACTCGCCCTGGCTCGCGCAGCTCGACACCGGCGTGGTCCAGAACTTGATCTTCTCGAAATCGTCGAGGCCGTTCTTGGTGCATCCCTCCGCCGTCTGCATGCCGCGCCCGTCGGTGCAGGCCGCCGGCACGGACGGGTTCGCGCCGAACCAGACCGAAAGATCGGATTGCAGGTTGGACGCCAACGAATGCTCCATCCACAGGTAGGCGCAGTTGGGGTGCGGCGCATCGACATGCATCATTGTTGTGTCGGCCCAGCCGGTCGCCCCCTCTTCGGGAACCACGGATGCGATGGGCTGCCCTTCGCCCTGCATGATATTAACCTGGAAGGGCCACGAGCCCGAGGCCACCACGCCCTCGTTCTTGAAGTCGTCCATCTGGATGAAGGCGTCGTGCCAGTAGCGGTTCACCAGCTCCCGCTGGCCGCGTAACAGGTTGAGTGCGGCGTCGTATTGCTCTTGGTTCAGCTCGTAGGGCGAGGTGATGCCGAGTTCGGGCTTGTGAAACATCAGGTAGTTCGCCGCATCGGCAATGTGGATCGGCCCGTCATAGGCCTGCACCCGCCCCTTGTTCGACTTCCCGTCGGCGAGTGTCACCTCTTCGAACACCACGTTCCACGAGGTCGGCGGGCTGTCCCCGAATGCCTCCGTGTTGTACATGAGAACGTTCGGACCCCACATGTAGGGCGTGCCGAAATGCTCGCCATTCACCGTGTGCCAGGCTGCGTCCTTCAGCCGGTCGTCCACGGTGGACCAGGAGGGGATGAGGTCGACGTTGATCGGCTGCACCCGCTTGCCGGCGATCAGCCTCAAAGAGGCGTCGCCCGACGCGGTGACGAGGTCGAAGCCGCCCTCGTTCATCAGCGCCACCATCTCGTCCGAGGTGTTGGCGGTCTTCACGTTGACCTTGCAGCCGGAGGCCTCCTCGAACTTGGTCACCCAGTCGAAGGCGGCGTCGGTCTCGCCGCGCTCGATATAGCCGGGCCAGGCGACGATATCGAGCTGCCCCTCGCCCGGTCCGACCTCGGTCATCTGCGCCTGCGCGAGGCCGGCCCCCGCAAATGCGAGGATTGTCGTCGAAATCAGCACTTTCTTCATTGTCCGTCTCCCTGCTTGCCCGTGGCTCACATCGGCCCGAGCTGTTTTCAAAACCCAGGCGCATCGCAGTGTCCGGCCTGGTTCTGGATCTCGTCTCCTTCGATGCGGAAGACCGAAGGCGCGTCGGGCGCGGAAGAAGTTCGGTGGCGTTCGGATGGACCTTCCCGGGGACCTGTGCCGGCACCCGGATGGCCGGCACCCAAGCCGCCGGAAAGGGCAACGCTTGGTCCGAAACGCGACGCAATGCTCTGGATCAACTCCCCCTGACCACGCCGAAGGGGCGCATTTCAGCTCTTCCACAGCCAAAACTCTGCGCCGCTTTCGAAAATTCGCAAACGCAAAATACAAATTGTTATTATCGGATTTTCCGATAACTCCGCCGCATGTCAGAACGAGGTCTGAGCGAGACGCACGAAATCGCGCGTTATGGGCGAGAGCGGCGCGCCGCGGCGCCAGGCCATGCCGACCTGGACGGTGGGCAGGTCGCCCGACACATCGCGGATCTCGATGCGGTCGCCTTCGAGCGACCAGGGCCGGTAGATCAGGTCCGGCAGGATCGCGAGCCCGACTCCGGTCGCGACGAGGCTGCGCACGGCCTCGACCGACCGGGTCCGGAAGGCCACCTCCGGCCGGGTTCCGAGCGAGGCCATGAGCCGGTTGGTGCTTTCCTCGATCTCTTCGAGCGAAAGCATGATCAGCGGTTCGCGCGCCACCTCGTCGAGTTCGATCGCCTCTTTGGCTGCAAGCGGATGACCGAGCGGCAACCAGAGCCGCATGGCTGAGGCGGCGATGCTCTCGACCTGGAAGGCGCTGCGATTGTGCAGGTTCGAGACCAGGAGAAAGGCCACGTCGATTTCGCCGCCGATCAGGAGGTGTTCGAGATATTCGCCGGAATCCTCGATGGCCGAGATCCGCACGGAGGGAAAGGTCCGCCGGAACCGCGACAATGTCTCCGCCAGCCCGTATCCCGCGACGAGCGAGGTGACGCCGAGCCTGAGTTCGCCGCTTCTTTCTGAAGTTTCAATCTGGAAGGCGCGGCGGGCGTCCGAGACGTCATCCCGGATCTTGCGCGCGTGCCGCAGGAACTGGTGCCCCGCATTGGTGATCGCAATGCCGCGCGCCCGGCGTTCGAACAACACGATGCCGAGATCCGCCTCCAGCGCCTTGATCGCTTCCGTGACCGAGGACTGGGAGATCGCGAGTGCCTTGGCGGCGCCCGATACGCTTCCGTGCTCGGCCGCGGCGACAAAGAACTGAAGCTGTCTCAGGGTAAAGGCCATCTGGGATCTGCCGTATCCGCGTCGGTTGCGGCGCCCGTCCAGAGGGTGCCTACCTGCCATCCAGACGCCTCGAGCGATCCGGCGCAACAGATTTCTCGGGGATGCCGCCCCCGGATCCCGTATGCACCGTCGCCGCCGTCCGGAAACGACGGCCGCCCGGACGGAGCCGCTTGGGACGGCGGATCGCCCCGGACAGACGCGAGGCGACCGGGTTCGCAAGGTTTCATGGCGCAAAAGGGCGCCGCGGCACCGAATCGCCAAATAAAAACAATCAGATTGTCAAGGTTGACCGAAATATTTTTTCGCCTTCCACTTGAAGATTGACACGGCCCCACGGAACCGAACTCCAGCAAGGGGAGTGACTTGATGTCCTCGTTCAAAGGCGCGTCTTTCAACACAGTATTCATTGTCGCCATGACGCTCTGCCTCGCCATCGGGGTCTGGGGCGTGATCAGCCCCTCGAGCATGACCGGCTCGGCGCAGGCCTTCACAGGCTATCTCCTGAACGGTGCGGGCTGGATGTGGCTCGCCATGTGTTCGGGGTTCCTCCTGCTTGGCGGCTACATGGCGTTCGGGCCCTACGGGCATATCCGGCTCGGCAAGGACGACGAGGAGCCGGAATTCGACACCGCCTCCTGGATCGCGATGCTGTTTGCCGGCGGCATGGGCTCGGGGCTTCTGGTCTGGGGCGCGGCGGAACCGATGTACCACTTCGTCTCCCCGCCGGGGATGGAGGGCGAGACCCCCGCGGCCGCGCGCGAGGCGCTGGTCATCACCAACCTTCACTGGGGCCTGCATGCCTGGTCGATCTACGGCTGCTGCGCGCTGGTGATCGCCTACTTCACCTTCCGCCGCAACGAACCCTCGATGATCTCGACCCCGATCAAGCACGTCTTCAAGGGACCGGCTGGCGAGACGGTCGGCAAGGCCGCGGACATTCTCGGCGTGATCTCGGTCGTGTTCGGCCTCGCAGGCTCGCTGGCGATGGGCGCGCTCGCGGTGCGCTCGGGCATGTACTACGCCTTCGGCACCGAGCAGAACAACACGATGTCGATGATCATCCTCGTCGCGCTCTTCGTCGCCTACATGCTGTCGGCCACGACCGGCGTCGACAAGGGGATCAAGATCCTCTCCAACATCAACATGGTGCTGACCGTGGCGATCATGCTGATGGTCATCTTCGCCGGCCCGACGCAGTTCATCATGGAGACCTTCGTCGACTCGATCGGGCGCTATTTCAGCGCGATCGTCACCAAGTCCTTCACGCTCTACCCGTTCGAGGGGCTGACTGGCTGGACCTCGGGCTGGACGCTCACCTATCTCATCTGGTGGCTGGCCTGGGGGCCGTTCATCGGCATCTTCGTCGCCCGCATCTCGCGCGGGCGCACGATCCGCGAATTCATCTTCGGCGTCGTGCTGGTGCCGACCGTCTTCTCGATGCTCTGGTTCGCGGCCTTCGGCGGCGCGGGCTTCTACATCGAGATGTATGGCGGCGGCGGTCTGAAGGAGATCATCTTCGAGGACGTCTTCGCCGCACTCTTCGCCTTCCTCGGCTACTTCCCCGGCGCGACGATCCTCGCCGGCCTCGCGGCGGCGCTCCTCTTCATCTTCCTCGTGACCTCGGCGGACTCGGGCACCTTCGTGCTGTCGATGATGACGACGAACGGCGATCTCAACCCGCCGGTGATCCAGAAGATGATCTGGGGCATCCTGATCGCGGTTCTCACCTTCTCGACCCTCGTGACCGAATCCGTGACCGTCGCCAAGGCGATGGCCATCACCGGGGCGATCCCCTTCGCGATCATCGTGCTGTTGCAGATCGTCGGCTTCCTGCGCGAGATCCGCAAGGAGATCGAGGAACCCGAAGTCATCGAGGCGCGCGGCGAGATCGAGGGCCGCGGGCCGGCCGGCGCCGCCGAGGCGGCGCAGGACAGCGCGTCGTGACCGGGCGCGGAAAGGAGGGTCCCATGTCCATTCGCGCAATCATCGCCATTCTGGCCACCGTGCTCGCCCTCGCCGGCTGCACCGAGGAAGACGGCAAGATCCGCATCGGCGCCAAGAACTTCGGCGAGAGCAAGATCCTCGCCCACATGATGGCGGCCGTGATCGCGGAACAGGGCATTCCCGTCGAAGGGGTCGTGGAGTACGAGAACACCCCGGCGATCCTCGAAGCCCTGAAGCGCGGCGACATCGACGCCTATCCCGAATACAACGGCACCGGCCTCGTGATGCTCGGCCAGAGCCCGCTGGCCGACGGCGATGCCGCGACCGAGCGGGTGAAGCAGATCTTCGAGCCGCTCGGCATCTCCTGGCGCGAGCGGATCGGCGTGGCAAACAACTACGGGCTCGCGATGCTGCCCGAGCGGGCCGAGGACATGCGCCTGACCGACATGTCGCAGCTCGTCCGGCGCAGTTCCGAGGTAACGATCGGGATCGAGGACGACTTCACCGCGCGGCCGCTCGACGGCCTCACCCCGATGACGCAGCGCTACGGCTTCGAATTCGGCGAGATCGTCGAAGTGCCGCTCTCCGACCGGGGCACGCTCTACGACCAGCTTCTCGACGGCAAGGTCGACGTGATCGAGGTCTACACGACCGACGGCCAGATTGCCGATTACGGGCTGACGCTTCTGCAGGACGATCTCCAGTTCTTCCCGGTCTACGAGCTCGCGCCGATCGTCCGCCTGGAATCGCTGGCAAGGCACCCTGCCCTCGGCGGCGCGCTCGATGCGCTCGGCGGCAGGTTCACCAACGAGGAGATGCAGGCGCTCAACCGCCGCGTCGATCTCGAGGGCCGCTCGCCCGAGGCCGTGGCGCGCGACGCGCTGGCCCGACTCGGGCTGATCGCGGCGGGCGCGGTCGAGGCGGAAGACCCGCTGATGATCGCCGCCTCGCCGCTCCTCGCCGAAAGCGATCTTGCCAGCACCGCGCTGCGCTCCGCCCGGCGGGCCTATGTCGGCCGCGAGGTCACGATCGACCCGAGCCACGATCCGCTGGCGGAGGTCGCGAACGGCAACGCCCGGCTCGCGCTGGTCGGCGCGGAGAGCTTCTTCGACCTCTCCGGCCCGACGCCGGTGCGGACCGAGGCCTTCGAGGGCCTCGCGGCGGTCGGAGCGAACGCGGTCCACCTCGTCAGCCCGACCGGAGATGCGGGCGTCGGCGCGCTCTCCGAGGCCACCGAGCTCATCGTCGGCCCTGAAGGCTCGGCGTCCTACCGGATCGCCACGATCCTCACCGACGCGCTCGGCCTGACGGCGGCGCTGACCGTGACCGACGCGACAAGTGCGGGCGATCTTCTGACGCTTCTCGACGCGAAGGGCAAGGTCGCCGTGCTCCCCGCGCCCGTCGGCAGCGACATGATCGCGGCTGCGTTTTCAAGTGCGGAGTTGAAGCTCCTGCCCGTCGACGGCTGGACGCAGGGCGCCAACCTGGTGAAATACCCGTTCCTGCGCCAGACCCGCATTCCCGGCGGTTCCTACGGCCGACAGTTCACGGCCGTCGAGACGCTGTCGAGCCAGGCGGTTCTGGCCGGACCGGCGCCGGTTCCGGCGATCGCTACGATCGGCGACCAGGGTCCGGGTGCGACGGCCGCCCCCGCGCTGAAGCCGGTGCCGACAAGCACGGTGCAGGCCCTGGCGGCCGGCATCACCGGGGGCGAGCTGATCGACCCGGTGCTGCCGCTCGCGGCGGCTTTCGCGCCGACGCTGCCGACGCCGCCGGCGGCGATGAATCCCTCGGCCGACGTCTCGGTGCTGAACGTGGCGCTCGTGTTGATGTTCGTATGGCTTTTCTGGCTCTATGTGCGCCGCGAAGCCCCGTGAAACAGGGAAGGAGAGCAGAAGATGGGCGAAAAGATCCTTGTTCCGATCGACATGGCGGACCAGAAGACCGGCCTCAAGACGATCGCGGAGGGCGTCGTCCAGGCCAAGGTCCGCAAGGCCGAGTTGGTGGTCATGACCGTCGTGCCGGACATCCTGTCGGGGCTCGACTTTCGCTACGCGATCCGCGGCGAGATGGGCGGATCGGAGAACTACGACCTCAAGGCGATCGTCAAGGAGGCGCTCGACAGGCTGAACCAGATCGTCGCGGACCACACGCCGAGCGGCATGAAGGTCAGCACCATCGCCCGGCACGGCACCGCCTATGAGGAGATCCTCAAGGTCGCGAAGGATATCGGCGCGACGATGATCGTGCTCGGCGCGCACCGTCCCTCGCTGAAGGACTACCTGATCGGCCCGACCGCGGCGCGCGTCGTGCGCCATGCGGAATGCTCGGTCAACGTGATGCGCGACACCTGACCGCGGCGCAGACAGAAGCGGCTGCCGGCGCCACCGCGACGGGCGGCCAATCGCGCGCGCCCTGCCCCGTGCGGGCACACAGGGAGAAGCCCGATGGAACTCAACGCAGATTTCGGCCTCCGCGTCGCGGTCCATGCCAATCGGATGGACTGGACCCCCTCGCCGATGCCCGGCGTCGAGCGCAAGATGCTCGACCGGATCGGCGACGAGGTCGCGCGAGCGACCACGATTGTCCGCTTCGCTCCGGGCAGCCGGTTTTCGCCGCACACCCATGACGGCGGCGAGGAATTCCTCGTCCTCGACGGCGTATTCCAGGACGAGCAAGGCGACTTCCCGGCGGGCAGCTACGTCCGCAACCCGCCGACGTCGCGCCACACGCCCGGCTCCGCGCCGGGCTGCACCATATTCGTCAAGCTCTGGCAGTTCGCGCCCGACGACCGGCGGAAGGTCACGGTCGACACGCGCGCGCTGGATCTGCAGGCGCCTCCCGGCAGGCCGGGCGTGCGCAGCGCCATTCTGCACGAAGACGCCCGCGAATGCGTCCGGATCGAGCAATGGGCACCCGGCGCGGCGGTCGAGATGGCACCCGCCGGCGGCCTGGAGATCCTGTGCCTGGACGGTGGATTCCTGGAAGGCGGCGAAGGCTTCACACCGTGGTCGTGGCTGCGCCTGCCGATCGGGGCCGGGCTCTCCGCCGTCGCCGGGGCCGAGGGCTGCCGGGTCTGGGTGAAAGAGGGCCACCTGCGGTTCGCGGGCGCCGACCTGCCGCCGCAGCAGACCTGAGCGGACAGCCGCGCCCCGGTCGAAGGCCGATCTGAAATGGATTGGATCGGCCGCCGGAAGTCGCTTAGAAAAGCTTACGCGATTCCTTCCCGAAGGCACCGGCAAGGACCAGATGGACGATCGAGCATGAACGGCGACTTGATCAGCGTTGTCATTCCCGCGCACAACTCCGGCTGGTCCATCCGGGACACGATCCGCTCCGTCCGCGCCCAGCGCGGCTGCGACTACGAGGTGATCGTTGTCAATGACGGCTCGACCGACGACCTTGAGGCGATCATGGCCCCCATTCTCGCCTCCGACGCCCGCTTCCGCATGGTGACGCAGGAGAACCGCGGCCTCGCGGCGGCGCGCAATCGCGGGCTGGACGAGGCGAAGGGCAGATACGTCGCCTTTCTCGACGCCGATGACCTCTGGCACCCGGACTTCCTCGCGAGCCTGAAGGTGGCGCTGGACGATCATCCCGAGGCACCCTTCGCTTATGCCTACCTGCTTCGCGTCGACACCGCGAACCGCCTGATCCCGGCCCCGCCGTGGCGCCACGAGCCGCGCCACGACTTCGAGGGGCTCCTGACGCTGAACTCGGTCGGCTGCGGCAGCGCCTCGCTGTTTCGACGCGCCGCGGTTGTCGAGGCCGGCAGCTTCGACCCGTCCTTGCGCGTGCGCGGCGTCCAGGGCGCCGAGGACTGGAAGCTGGTCCTGCGCCTCGCCGCCCGGCAGGCGCCAATTCTCGTGCCGCGCTTCCTCGTCGGCTACCGGCTTGTCGAGCAGGGCATGTCCCAGCGCGAGCCGCGCCGGCAGCTCAACGCCGTCCGCGCGGTGATGGACGATATCCGGGCGGAGTTTCCCGACACGCCCCGTCGCTGCTTCGCCGACGCCCGCACGCTCCTGAACGGATGGCTGCTGACCGCCTTCGCGCGCAACCGGGATTACCGGACCATCGCCCGGCTGCTGGTGGAATCCTACCTGCTCAACCCCTTGTGGTTCCGCTCCCGCGAGTTGCGCATGGTGCACCGCCAGAAGATCGTCTCGCTGGTTCGGGACAGGGCCGGGCCGCGCACCGACCTTCGCGATCTGATCCAGAACGGCGAGCGGCCCTTCGCCTTCCTCTCCGAGCCCTGACCCTGTGCCCGCGCGTCACCCGCCTGCGACCTGCCAGCGCCGCGGCGGGTTGAGCATGCCGTTCGGACGGGCGTCGCCCGCGATGGTGAGCGGACAGGCGCTCCAGTGGCTCGATTGCGACGGGTCGCTGCCGCCGGGCCGCAGGCCGACGTTGACCGTGTAGTGCCCCGGCGTGAGATCGAGGCGCGCGATCTCGATCGACAGGTCTGCGTTGCCGGTGAGATCGGGCATATCGACGCCATCGGTTAGGCTGTCGGCCTCGAAGCAAACATGCCCCGAGGCATCGGCGATCGTGATGCCGACTTGCGGCCGGGAAATCGGCCGCAGCGCACGCAGCGCGACCCCGATCGTTAGGCCGGCACCCGGCGCGAGCGTCTCGATCCCCACCCCGGCAGGGTCGCGCAAGGTGACGCCCGCAACCTCGCCCCAGCCGTCCATGTTGGCCACGCCACTGCTTTCGCCCTCATAGGCGGAGACGACGCTGTCGGGCGCGCCGATCGCCCGGACCGCCCCGCGGTCGAGCCACAGAACCCGGTCGCAGACCCGCCGGACCTGTCCAAGGTCATGGCTGATGAGAACGATCGCACAGCCGTTTTCCTTGAATTCGGCGATGCGCCTCAGGCACTTCTTCTGGAACTCGAGGTCGCCGACCGCGAGCACCTCGTCGATCAGGAGGATCTTCGGCTCGACATGCACCGCGACCGAGAAGCCGAGCCGCACCTTCATCCCGCTGCTGTAGGTGCGGACGGGGTCGTCGATATGGTCCTGCATCTCCGCGAAAGCGATGATGCTGTCGGACCGCGCGCGGACCTCCTCCTTGAGAAGGCCCGAGAGCACGCCGTTGATCACGATATTCTCGCGCCCGGTCAGCTCCGGATGCATGCCGGTGTTGAGCGCCAAGAGGCCATTGACCGGCGCGGCGGCGATCACCCGCCCCCGGTCCGGCTGCATCACCCCGCCGAGCAGCCGCAGGAGCGTCGACTTGCCTGCGCCGTTGCGGCCGATGACGCCAAGCATCTCGCCCGGCGCCACCTCCAGGCTCACATCGTCGAGCGCGCGGATCATCTCGCCGCGCGGTCGCGTCCGCCAGCCACCCTCGACCCAGCGCCGGAAGGTACGCGGCGCTTCCGCACCCTGATGGCGGAAGCTCTTTTGCAGTCCTTCGGCGCGCAGCGCGGTCACGGGGTCAGATCTCCTCCAGGAATCGCAGGCTGGCGCCGCGGAAGAAGCGGTAGGTCAGCGCCAGCAGGACGAGCGAGGCCACGAGCAGGATGCCGATCGCGCGCCAGTCCGGCCATTCGCCGTAGATCAGGACGCTGCGGTGGGCCTCGATGATCTGAAGCATCGGGTTGAGCGAGAGGATCTGCCGCGCGCGCTCGGGCAACGCGTCGGAGGAATAGAAGATCGGCGTGGTGAAATACCCGAACTGCAAGAGGATCGGCACGATGTACTGCAGGTCGCGGAAGACCACGTTCAGCGCCGAGACGAAATAGGCCATGCTGAGGACGAACACGAACTGGCAAAGCGTCAGGAGCGGCAGCGCGACGAGCGCCGGCCCGAGGTTCGCGCCCTCGACCCACAGGATCACGACCAGCAGCGGAAGCGTGAGAAGCAGCGTCACGAAGTTCGACACCGTGGCGGCCAGCGGCAACGCGGCGACGGGAAAGCGCGGTTGGTTCACCAGGCCGGGATTGCCGACGATGGTCCCCACCGCCTCCATCGTCGTGGTCTGGAACCAGGTCCAGAGGATGAGCGCGATGAAGAGGTGCGAGGCGTAGTTGGGTATGTTCAGGGGCAGCATGACCTTGAAGAGGACATAGAAGGTCATGAGGAACAGCGCGGGGCTCACGACCGCCCAGAAAACGCCCATCGCCGTGCTCTGGTAGCGCGCCTTCTGGTCCCGCGCGACCAGCACGCCGATCACGTCGAGCATGTGCCGTATCGACCTGCGGTCCGGAACCCTCATGCCTCGCGCCCCTCCGCGAGCGGCGCGGCCGGGTCGTCCGTCGCCCCCTGCCGGCGCGCCGTGATCCGCGCCCGCCGGTATCGTCCCGGAGCCCGGAAGAGGCCCGACAGCTCGGCCAGCGTGAGGCGCCGGCAGCTCCCTTGCGGCCAGATCAGACGGCGGAGGAGCCAGCCCCAGATCCAGTCGCGCACGGCGAAGGCCAGAAGCGTCGCCCGGCCGACCGCGCGGCTCCGGCCCACGGCGAGAAGATAGGCCGCGAAGCCCGACCCGTTGTCGCGCATCTGGTCGCGCAGCGCGCCCATGCCGCTCCGGTGCTCGTGCCAGACGACAGCCGAGGGCGTGTAGGCGAGCGCGCCACCACGGCGCACGACCCGGTGGAACATCTCGAGATCGCCGCCGCCGCGGGTCGCCGTGCCGACATCCAGCGCCGGGTCGAAGCCGCCGATCCCGTTCAGCGCCGAGCGGCGGAACGCCATGTTGGCGCCGACGCCAAAGCGGTTGGCCCAGAGCATCGCGCGCGGGCTGAGGTCCGTCCAGCGCCAGGTCACCGGGTCAAATCCCTTGCCCATGCCACCATAGACATTCTCGAAATAACGCTCCGCCGCCGTCCCGAGCGACATCGGCAGGACCAGCCCCGTCACCGCCGCGACCTCCGGGTCGGCGTATGCGGCCGAAATGCCCGAAAGCCAATGCCGGTCCACCTCCGTATCATCGTCGGTGAAGGCTACGATGTCGGTCCGCGCCTCGGCAAGTCCGCGGTTGCGCGCCCAGTCGAGGCCCGGCCGGCCCTCGCGGACGTAGCGGACATCGGGCAGCGCCGCGACGAGCCGCGCCGTGGCCTCCGTGGCCGGCGCGTTGTCGACGACTATGACCTCGAAATCCGGATGGTCCAGCCCCGCGATCGCGGCGAGGCACCGTTGCAGCCGCTCAGTCCGGTCGCGCGTGCAGACCACCACCGTAAGCGGCACGGGATCGGACCCCGGCGCCGTGGCGGTCACCGCATCCGCCAAAAACCGCTCGCAGATCGCCGCATCGCGCACCACGCCGTCCCGCAGCGCGACCATGAGCGCCCCCGCCGGCGGCGGCTCATCGAGGGAAATCCAGCCGAGGGGCCGGGCACCGCGGCGCACCAGCACGCGCAGGGGATAACCGGCCCCGCCGCCTCGGGGCGTGAAGCGCCAGTCGGCGAGGTCAAGCTCCGCCAGCGCCGTCCCGGCATCCGCGTCACGCTCGGCCGGATCCCCCTGCGCCTCCAGCGGCTCATCCGGCAGGGGCGGCATCCGCTCCGCCGCCATGACACCGGGCGCCCAGTCGCGGATGCGCGCGTCCAGAGCGGCATCGAACTGCCGCAGACCCGGCACCACGAGGCCGGGTTGCGCGCCGACCCGCGCAACGGGCTTGCCCCCGAGCCGCAGCTCGAACGCGAGGGGGCCGCTCTCCACGAACTGCCGCCGCACGGCCTCGATGCCCCCGGAGAGCTCGATCCCGAGGACCGGCGGCACCTGCGCCCGCGCCGCCTCGGCCGCGCGCCCGGCGAGCGCATCAAGCTCGCGCTGCCCGCCAAGAGCCTCGGCCACGCTGCGATGATAGGCATGGGTCCGCACCATGCGGCTGCCCCGGTGCCAGGTGCGGCGAAGCCCGGCCGCCTCGAAGACCGGCAGGAGCGCGCCCAGCCCCGCCGCCGCGAGCCGCGCCGGCCCGGCCAGCCGGAACACCGACTGGCGCAAAAGCCATGCCCGGACGCCCGGCGCCGTCATCTCGGCGGCGAGCAGGAAGGGAAACAGCTCGGGATGCTTGCGCGCGATGGCAACATCGGCCCGCCCTTCCGCGCGGGCCCGGTCGAAACTCCGCCGCAGATCGCTCGTGTCGTGATGCAGGCCGTGCGCGTCGGCCGCGTATCGAATCCTCGCTCCCGCCGCGACCAGCCGGTAGCCGAGCTCGTAGTCCTCCCGGCAATCGAGGGTCGTATCGAAGCCGCCAAGGCGCTCGAACAGGGCACGGTCAATCGAGAGGTTGCCGCTCATGACGTCGGAATAGGCGAACCGGTGATCCGGCGCCGACAGCGCATGGAACCGGTCGGTCCACCACCGCCGCAGCGCCTCGGCGAAGAGCCCGTCCCCGGCGATGGCCGGGGCCGACTGCCCGACCACGACAACGGCCGGGTCATCGCCCGCCACCCGAAGATGCGCCGCGAGGAAACCGGCGCCGACGATGATGTCGTCGTCGAGAAAGACCAGACGCCCGGCCCGCGCGATCGCCGCGCCGGCATTGCGGGCGGCGCCCGCCGCGCGCCGCGCGGATTCGGCCTGGCGCAGATCGAACCGCCAGCCGCGCTCCGCGAGCGCGGCGGCGGTCCCGTCGGCGGCCGCGTCGAGCGCGACGATGACCTCGAACCGCGACGGTTCCAGGCTCTGGCGCTCCAGCGCCTCGAGCGTGCGCAGAAGCTGGCCGCGGCGCGCATGGGTCGGGATGACGACGCTGATCTCCGGCCACGGCTCAGTCAAGTGTCGCTCCGCCCGCTGCCTGCCGCCGCGCCCGGAGATAGGCGAAGGGGCCTTGCCAGCAGCCCCGCAGTTCCGCCCAGAGAAGGTCGCGCGGCCGGTCCTTCGAGGGGGCAAAGGTCGCGCGGACCAGTGCCGGCAGCTGTTCGTGGCGGAACCAGCCCAGCGCGCGGCGGAACACGCCCCAGTCGTGGTCGACGAGGAACGCGCGGGTCCATCCGGCATAGACCCCGACGCCGTAGCCCTGCATGGTCGCGACGAGCTCCTCCCAGCTCCGGCGATGGCGGTGCCAGTTGACCGCGCCCGGCTCGTAGACGATGTGGTGGCCGGCGCGCAGGATGCGGGTCATGTATTCGTGGTCGCCCCCCGACTTCGTCGGCGTTCCAGCATCCAGCGCCGGGTCGAACGGGCCGATCGAGTGCAGAAGGTCGCGGCGGATCGCCATGTTGGCACCCGCGCCGATGCCTCCGGTCGCGAGCGGATGGGTCGGCGGCGAGGAGAACGTCCTGCGAGCGAAGCCCCGCCGTGAAAACCCGGCGAGGGCTTCGAACACCTCCTGCGCCTCGGTCTCCAGTTCCAGCGGCATCGTCAGGCCGGTCACGCAGGCGACGCGCGGGTCCTCGAAGCCTCTGAGCAGCGCATCGAGCCAGCCCGCCTCGGCCACGGCATCGTCGTCGATGAAGGCAACGACCTCGCCGCGCGCCTCCGTCAGTGCCCGGTTGCGGGCGTTGTCGAGGCCCTTGACCGGTTCGAGCACATAGCGGACCGACGGGAAGCCGGCGACCAGCTGGCGGGTCGCCTCCGTGGACGGGCAGTTGTCGACGACGAGGATCTCCTGGCCGAGATCCGCGAATGACGTCAGAGCGGCGAGCGCGCGGCTCAGATCGTCCGGCCGATCCCGCGTGCAGATCGCGATGGTCGCCGAGCGGACCGACCCTTGTGGCGGCGAAAAATGGGAGCGGCGCGCCAGTTCCACGGCCAGCTCGCGGCGGATCGCCGGGCCGATCGCGCGGTGAACAGTGCCGCGCGCGACCGCCCCGTCGCGAACCGGCACCGTCACCATGCCAAGCGGCCGGGCACCGAGCCGGATCAGGAAGAGCGCCCGGTCGTAGCCGTCGAGACCGGTCCATTCCCCGCCCGCCTCGGCAATTCCGATATCGAGGATCCGGGTCGCCATCGGCCTATCGGCGCCGATCCGGCCGACAGGCGTCACGCGGATCGCGGCGACCCGCTGCCGGCGCCATTCCGTAATGTCCTGAACTCAATTCGCGCCGACCCTCAATCCAATGCACCACTCAAAACATTCCGGCGTTCACCGGCCACACCGGGCGGCACGTCGACCGGCACCGGCACCGCCGCGAGCGGCCGGCCGAGCGCGATCATGTCGTCCCGGAACCGCCGCAGGCCAGCGTCGAGCGTGATCCCGGCGCGCCAGCCCAGAACTTCCAGGGCGCGGGAGGGATCGCCGACGAAACCGCGCACGTCGTAGCTCCGCCTGTCCGCCACTTTCACGGTCGATGCGGAGCCTGCGGTGTCGACCGCGGTCTCGGCGAGGTCGAGCAGCGTCGTCGGCACCCCGCTCGCCAGATGCACGGTCGGCAGCGATGCGGCGCCATCCGAGAGCATCCGTGCCGCGGTCATCAGCCCCTTCACGCAATCCTCGACATGGACGAAGTCGAGCACCATGTCGGAGCCCGAAACCTGCAGCTCCTCGCCCGCGAGCGCGCGCCACAGGAACGATGGCACGGCACGGTCCGGATGGTCGTTCAAGCCACCGTAGACGTTGGAGAGCCGGAGGATCGCGCAGTGCAGCCCGGTGGCTCGGGCGGCCTCGACGAGAAGCTCGCCCTCGACCTTGCTGCGGCCGTAGTGATTGACCGGGCGGATCGCCGCGCCTTCCATCACCGGCAAGAACAAGGGATCGCCGTAAACCTCGCGCGAGCTGGCGAAGAGGAGCCAGGGCGCCTGGCGCTGCCGGGCCACGGCCGCCAGGAGGGAAGCTGTCCCGCCGACGTTGACTTCGTGGCAAAGACGCGGATGGGTTTCGCCCCACATGACGCGGGATATCGCCGCCAGATGGACAACCCCCTCGCAGCCGCGCATCGCGTGGTCGAGGGCACCGAGGTCGCGAATGTCGTCTCCGAGCAGGATGTCGTAATCGACGACATCATGCCCGCCCGCTCGAAGCGCGTCCGAAAACCAGCGCCCCACGAGACCCTCGCTGCCGGTCACAAGAAGCCGCATCGCCGCCCCTTTCCTTCGCCGGGGCAACCACACGCCCTCTCCGCACCAACTGACACGACATGGCCCAAACACGCGATCCGATCCGGGATCGCCGGGCGCTTCGGGGCAGTGGTCAACCGATCCTGCATTCGCGCCCGTCCCAGTCTGGCCGGAGGTCGCGACCCCTTAAGAATCGCGACGGATTGTGCGCCGATGGTACACGCATGGGCACGTTTCCGGAACAGGCGTCTTTCCCGTTTGCCATGTCGCGTCCGGAAACCGCTGTGCGCCCCCCGAGACCACTTGCCCGCCGCAAAACCTTTCCCCGATAATGGCATACGCATCTGACGGCAGTCGGTGCTACCCGTTCGAGGCAACCCGCAAGGCCGCACCGATGACCGCCGGGAACCGCAGGCACATGGTCCGAAGGAGCAAGGACAGGACCGCTCCGGCGTCGGAGACGACGCGCCGCGCGCTCTGGAGTCTCCTTGCCGCCGCGCTCTGCCTTTCGGTCTGGCTCGCCAACGGGCCGCCGCTTTTCTACTACGACACCATCGGCTTTCTCGAACAGGGCGAGAGCATCCTTTCGTCGCTCGGCCTGCCCGCGGACGCCCCGGCAACGGCCACACCGGCAGGCGCCGGAGCGGAGCCCGGCTCGGCCCCCGCACAGGACCGCGTCGTCAACGCCAGCCGCTCGGCGATCTACGCCCTCTTGCTCGCGGGCATGATCCGGGCGGCCGGCTCCGGCGGGATGATCCTGCTCAACCTCGGCCTGCTCTGGCTCGCGGTCCGGGTCGTCGTCCGGCAGCTCCGCCCGGTGGACGCTGTCGCGCCGCATCCCCCGAACCTGACCGCGGTCGCGCTCGCCGCGGCCTGCCTCGGATCGGCGCCGTTCTATGTCGCGTTCCTGATGCCGGACATCTTCGCGCCGGTCCTGATCCTGATGCTCGCGGCACTTTGCGCTTTCTGGCCACGGATGGACCGGATCGACCGACTGGCCGCGACCGCGCACGCGCTCGCGGCCATCCTCGTCCATCCGTCGCACCTCCTGATGGCCGCGGTGATCCTGCCCGTCGGACTCCTGCTTTCGCCCGCGACGGCGGGCCGCCGGTGGTGGACCGCCCTCGGCCTCATCGGGCTCCTCGTCGGGACCGGCGTTGCCGAGCGGCTGGTCTTCGGCTACGCGGTCGAGCGGTTCGAGAAGAAGACCGCCCACTACCTGCCCTTCGTTACCGCGCGGCTCATCGACGACGGCCCCGGACGCCGCTATCTCGCCGCGCACTGCCCGGACCCGGACCTAGCGACCTGCGCGCTCTTCGACGCGCTGCAGGCGGGCGCGGACCCGAAGCGGTTCGATGCCCCGAACATCATCTTCGCCCAGAGCCGGGAACTCGGCTCCCTGCGCCGCCTACCGGTCGAGACGCAGCAGGCGATATCGCACGAACAGTTGCGGTTCCTCGCGGATGTCGCGCGGAGCGCCCCCGCAGGCCTCGTCTTGGCGCTGCTGCGCAACGTGGCGACCCAGATCGGCTATTTCCGCATCGACATGACCATCCCCACCGAGGCGCTTCTGGCCATGCCCGACCCAAGCGGGCCATCCGCGGGTCTGGGCGCGGGCCGCCTGTCCGGCCCGGATCGCCAATGGCTCGCGCCCCTCGCGTGGCTCCACGGCACGGTCTACCTACTGTCCGCGCTCGCCCTTGCCGGCATGTGCCTCGACCGCCGCAGGCCGGCGGAACTTCGCACGATGACGGTTCTGGTTCTCTTCGGCATCGTCGTGAACGCCGCGGTCTGCGGCGGCCTGTCCGAGCCGGCGCACCGGTACGGCGCGCGGGTCATGTTCCTCCTGCCACTGACCCTTGCCCTGCTCCTCTCGATCCGCGCCGCCAAGCCCCGCACCATCGTCATCCGACGACGGAGCGGAACCGGGCGCGCGAGCCCGCACGACGGCGCTTGACGCCCGCTCGGCGACGCGCATAACGTGCCGATACGTCAGGGGAGTCCCGCCTAGGGGACTGAGAGGCTGACAGCATGGGCGACCATGCGGTGACGCGACCCTTTGAACCTGACCCAGTTGATGCTGGCGTAGGAAGACCGAAGGGTGCCATCCGGCCTCTTTGGGCCGTGTGGCCCGCCAACCGGGCCGAAGCGGTCCCTTTCTGCCTCATGTGTTGCTTGGGTCTCATCGAGTGCACTTGAGGAGACGCCATGACCACGCCCACCACTCCGCCCCGGATCACCACCGGCGCCCTGCCCGCTTCCTGCAAGATCCATGTCCCCGGCCAGATCCATGACATCCGCGTGCCGATGCGGCGGATCGCGGTCGGCGGCGGCGAGGCGTCGCTGACGGTCTACGACAGCTCCGGCCCCTACACCGATCCCGCCACCGCGACCGACATCGCGACGGGCCTGCCCGTCGTCCGCAACTGGCTCGCACCCCGCGACGACCTCGAAGCCTACGCGGGCCGCGAAGTCACCGCCGTCGACAACGGCTTTGCCGAGGGCGCGCGGCTGGTGCCGGCCTTCCCCTCCCGCCGCCAGCCGCTGCGCGGCAAGGACGGCCGCGCGGTCACGCAGATGGCGAGCGCCCGCGCCGGCGTGATCACCCCCGAGATGGAGTTCGTCGCAATCCGCGAGAACCTCGGCCGCATGGAGGCCTGGCACGCCGCCCGCGACGGGATGGATTTCGGCGCGTCGATCCCCGACCTCGTGACCCCCGACTTCGTCCGCCGCGAGATCGCCGCCGGCCGCGCGATCATCCCCGCGAACGTCAACCACCCCGAGCTCGAGCCGATGATCATCGGCCGCAACTTCCTCGTGAAGATCAACGCCAATATCGGCAACTCCGCCGTCACCTCCTCGATGGAGGAGGAGGTCGACAAGATGGTCTGGGCGATCCGCTGGGGCGCCGACACGGTCATGGACCTCTCGACGGGCCGCAACATCCACAACATCCGCGACTGGATCCTGCGCAACGCGCCGGTGCCGATCGGCACGGTGCCGCTCTACCAGGCGCTGGAGAAGGTCGGCGGCATCGCCGAGGACCTGAACTGGGAGGTGTTCCGCGACACGCTGATCGAACAGGCCGAGCAGGGCGTCGACTATTTCACGATCCATGCCGGGGTGCGGCTCCACATGATCCCGATGACCGCGAGCCGGGTGACCGGCATCGTCAGCCGCGGCGGCTCGATCATGGCCAAGTGGTGCCTGCACCATCATCGCGAGAGCTTCCTTTACGAGCATTTCGACGAGATCTGCGACATCGCGCGGGCCTATGACGTCAGCTTCAGCCTTGGCGACGGCCTGCGCCCCGGCTCGATCGCGGATGCCAACGACGCGGCACAGTTCGCCGAACTGGAAACGCTCGGGGAGCTGACGAAGATCGCCTGGGCCAATGACTGCCAGGTGATGATCGAGGGGCCGGGCCACGTGCCAATGCACAAGATCAAGGCCAACATGGACAAGCAGCTTCACCATTGCCACGAGGCGCCGTTCTACACGCTCGGGCCGCTCACGACCGACATCGCGCCGGGCTACGACCACATCACCAGCGCCATCGGCGCCGCGATGATCGGCTGGTTCGGCACCGCGATGCTGTGCTACGTCACTCCGAAGGAGCATCTCGGCCTGCCCGACCGCGACGACGTCAAGACCGGGGTGATCACCTACAAGCTCGCCGCCCATGCCGCCGACCTCGCCAAGGGCCATCCCGGCGCGCAGGCGCGCGACGACGCGCTTTCCCGCGCCCGGTTCGAGTTCCGCTGGGAGGACCAGTTCAACCTCTCGCTCGACCCCGACACCGCCCGCGCCTTCCATGACGAGACGATGCCGAAGGAGGCCCACAAGGTCGCGCATTTCTGCTCCATGTGCGGGCCGAAGTTCTGCTCGATGCGGATCAGCCACGACATCCGCGCCGAGGCCGAGAAGGCCGCCGGCATGGCGCGGATGGCCGAGAAGTTCCGCGAGGGCGGCGAACTGTACCTGGACGTCGCGGAATGATGTTCTCGGTCCTCGGGGCCGGCGTCGCGGGGCTTTGCGCCGCGACGATGCTGGCCGAACGCGGCGCGCGGGTCGAGGTGATCGACCCCGCGCCCGATCCGCAGGGCGCCTCCTGGTATGCCGGCGGCATGCTCGCGCCCTTCTGCGAGGGCGAGAGCGCGCCCCTTTGCGTCGTCGAAAACGGTCGCCGCGCGGTCGATTGGTGGGCGGCGCGCGTGCCGGGCGTCGTCCGGCGCGGCACGCTCGTCGTCGCCCCGCCGCGCGACCGGGCCGAACTCCACCGCTTCGCCCGCGCCACAAGGGGCCACGCGCCCGCCGATCCCGGCAGCCTCGAGCCCGACCTCGCCGGGCGTTTCGCCGAAGGGTTCCACTATGCCGACGAGGCGCATATGGACCCGCGCGCGGCTCTGGCCGCGCTCAGGGCGCGGCTCGCCGCGATGGGCGTCGCGCTGCGCCTCGGCACTGATGCGGAACCGCGGGGTCAGGTGATCGACTGCCGCGGCCTCGCGGCGCGCGACGCCCTGCCCGAACTGCGCGCGGTCCGGGGCGAGATGCTTCTCGTGGAGGCGCCCGAGGTGACGCTCACCCGCACCGTCCGGCTCCTCCATCCGCGCTTTCCCTGCTACGTCGTCCCGCGCGCGGGCGGCCGCTTCCTCATCGGCGCCACGATGGTCGAGAGCGACGATCCCGGCCCGATCTCCGCGCGCGCCACGATGGAGCTCTTGTCGGCCGCCTACGCGCTCCATCCCGCCTTCGCCGAGGCCCGCGTGATCGAGACCGGCGCCGGCCTGCGCCCGGCCTATCCCGACAACATCCCCCGGATCGTCGAGCGCAACGGCCGGATCCACCTCAACGGCCTTTACCGCCACGGCTTCCTCCTCGCCCCCGCGCTGGCCGAGGACCTGGCCGCCACGCTTTACCAGGAGACCCGCCATGCGTCTTGAACTGAACGGCGAGCCCGTCGAGGTCCGCGCGACGACGCTGGCCGAGCTCGTCGAGGAGCAGGGCTACCCGCCTCGCGCCGTCGCCACCGCGCTCGACGGCGTCTTCGTGCCGGTCCCCTGCCGCGCCGCGACCACGCTCACCGACGGTGTGAAGGTCGAAGTGTTGTCGCCGATGCAGGGAGGCTGAGATGGTCTACGGCACCGCGCTTTCCTCGCGCCTGATGCTCGGCACGGCGCAATACCCCTCGCCCGCGGTCCTCGCCGAGGCCATATCCGCCGCCGGGGCCGAGGTCATCACCGTCTCGCTCCGCCGCGAGGGACCGGGCGGCGGCGCCTTCCGTGACCTGATCCGCGCCTCGGGCTGCCGGATCCTGCCCAACACCGCCGGCTGCCACAGCGTGAAGGAGGCGGTGACCACCGCCCACATGGCGCGCGAGCTTTTCGGCACCAACTGGATCAAGCTCGAGGTGATCGGCCATGCCGACACCTTGCAACCCGATGTCTTCGGCCTCGTCGAGGCGGCGCGGATCCTCGCCGCCGACGGTTTCGCGGTCTTTCCCTACACGACCGAGGACTTGATCGCCGGCGAACGCCTGCTCGCGGCGGGCTGCGAGGTGCTGATGCCCTGGGGCGCGCCGATCGGCTCCGGCCAGGGCCTGCGCAACCGCGAGGGGCTCCGGGCGATGCGGGCGGCGTTTCCGGGCGTGCCGCTGGTGATCGACGCCGGGCTCGGCGCGCCGAGCCAGGCGGCCGAGGCGATGGAGATGGGCTATGACGCGGTGCTCCTCAACACCGCCGTCGCCAAGGCCGCCGATCCGGTCGCGATGGCCCGCGCCTTCGCGCTCGCCGTCGAGGCGGGCCGCGCCGCGCATCTCGCGGGCCTGATGCCGCCGCGCGACATGGCGCGGCCCTCGACCCCGGTCTTCGGCATGGCGGAGCTCGCGTGATGGACCGCTTCTACCTGATCGTTCCGGACGCCGAGACGCTGACGCGGCTCGTCCCGCTCGGCGTCCGGCTGGTGCAACTACGCCTCAAGGACATACCCGACCGCGCTGCCCAGATCGCGCGGGCCATCGCCCTCTGCCAAAGCCACGGCACGGAACTGGTGATCAACGATCACTGGCCGGAGGCGATCGACCTCGGCGCCGGCTTCGTCCATCTCGGGCAGGAGGATCTCGACACCGCCGACCTCCCCGCGATCCGCCGCGCCGGGCTCCGGCTCGGGATCTCGACCCATGACGAGGCCGAGCTTGAGCGCGCGCTGTCCTGCGATCCCGCCTATGTGGCCCTCGGTCCCGTCTACCAGACGCTCCTCAAGAAGATGCCCTGGGCGCCGCAGGGGCTCGACCGGGTGCGAGAGTGGAAGCGCCGGATCGGCGCGCTGCCGCTCGTCGCCATCGGCGGCCTCACGCCCGAACGCCTGCCCGGCGTCTTCGCCGCCGGCGCCGACAGCGCGGCGGTCGTGACCGACATCCTCCGCGCGCCGGACCCCGAGGCGCGGACACGCCACTGGATCGAGGCCACGCGGTGACCGGGGGCCGCAGCGCATGAAGACCGTGCTCGTCATCGCCGGATTCGATTCCGGCTGCGGCGCCGGGGCGGCGCGCGACCTCGCCGTGCTGTCCACGCTCGGCTGCACCGCACGGGTCGCGCTGACGGCGGTGACCGCGCAGACCGACCGGAAAGTCACGGCCTGTCAGATCGTGGCGCCCGCGCTCCTCTCGGCACAGATCACGGCGGCCTTCGACGCGGGGCCTGTCGATGCGGTGAAGATCGGCATGCTCGGCGGCGCGGACACCGTCGCCGCCGTCGTGGCGGCCCTGCCCCGCGGCATCCCGGTCGTCCTCGACCCCGTCCTCGCCGCCTCCTCCGGCGCCGCCCTTCTCGACAAACCGGGGCGGGAGGCGCTGATCGCATCGCTCCTCCCGCTTGCCACGGTCGTCACCCCGAACCTGCCCGAAGCAGCGCTGCTGACCGGACGCCCACCCGCGCGCGACGACAAGGAGCGCACACGGCAGGCCAAGGCGCTGCTCGCGCTCGGCGCCGGTGCGGTTCTCCTGAAGGGGGGGCACGATGACGGAGAGGACGCCTGCGACTGGCTGTTCTCGGCGGCCGGCATAAGTGCCTTCCACGCCCCGCGCCAGGGCCGGACGCGCCGGGGAACCGGCTGCACCTTCGCGTCGGCCCTCGCCGCCGCCCTCGCGAACGGCGTGCCGCTCGATCGGGCCGCACGTGATGCAAAGGCGGTCACCGCAGCGTATATTTCGGATTGTTCAGAACCGCAGGCGGACCCCTGAGCCACTCCGGCGGGACGCGAACCGCTTCGGTTAGCGGGCCGGAGCCGTGCCTGACGGGATCCGCGGGCGTTGTACATCTCACGCGACCTCATCGGCCGGCCTATCCGGCGGCGGGTCCGCTTCAAACCTCCGCGGTCATCCCTGCGCGGTCAGTCCCTCAAACGATTTTCGGAGTCCCCGACCACCTTGATGAGCGGTCGCTCTGTAAAGAACGTGAAGAAAACGTCGACTACAAGCACGGCAGCCCGGGTCAATGGCCAGAGCGCCAACATGGAAATCGCGGTCTCGAGTTCCTGCATCACAAAAAACAAGCAGAACGACAACAAAGCCAGAACAAGAGCGAAGCGATCGATAATCCTATAAAGGGTCATGTCTCACCATCCGTCTCGTTGTATTATTCCTCCTTAGCTGCTCTACCTCTTTGGTTTTCTTGTTATTGTTGTCACAAAACGCCGGTACCCGGCCGCCTCACTGGACGAGAGGCGCCGGCTCTTCCACGATGATCTCCGGCTCCTCGACCGGCATCTCCTCGACTTCTTCGAACTCCGCCACCGGCATCGCGCGGCTGACGCCGAGGTCCGAGGCCAGCTCGTCGAGCAGATCCTCGGTACCTTCCGGCGTCAGCGGCTTGTTCGACTCATTGACGATACGGGCTTCGGAATCGGACAGGAAACCGTCGAGGGCCATCTGCTCCTCTGCCTCCTGGATGTTCATTGCTTCTGTGTCGGCGGCCGTCTGGGCTGCCGCAAGGTCGACGCCATCGCAGTTCGCGGCACAGCTCACGATGCCGTCCTCGACCGAATAGACCGGGTCGCTGACGAGTGCGCCGTCATTGAGGAAATCGGCCAGATCCTGGTCGGAGACCTCGATCGCGTCGAAATCCACGAAGGTGTCGAGCGCCGCTTGCTCGGTTTCCGTCAGTTCCTCGCCAGCGGCCGCCTTGGCCGCGAGCTGGTACTGCGACAGCGCGCCGATCGTGCCGTTGAAGTTCTGGTTGCGGATATGGGCGTCGAGCGCCGACTGGCTGGCATTCGAGGCGTTCCACTTGCCCTTCAGCCTCGGATGCAGCCGCGCGGCACCCTCGTATTCGCCCTCGTAATCGTATTCGGCAGCGGCGATCTTGGCCTTGCCGAAGGGCATGGGCTTGACCTTGGGCTTGCCCACGAACTCCTCGCTTGTGAAGGTCTTCTGGGCGCTCTTGGTCGCACCCTTGGCGCCATTGCCGCCCTTGCTCTTGCCTGCACCTTTCGAGCCACCCTTGCCGCCGCCCTTGCCGCCTTCGCCGCCCTTGCCGTTGCCGTTCTTGGCATAGGCGACATCGGGTGCAGCGACCGTCGCGACGAAGGCCGCCGCCCCGAGCGAAGCAATGGCGAAGCAGGCGACTTTCAGGAAGGTGTTGGCAGGCGAGGGCATCTGGCGCTCCGGCAAATTCTGGTTGTTGGGTCCGCTCACCGACCGCGCGGCCATTGCCCGGGAATCAGCGACGGATTGATCGTCACCCCGAAACAACCACAGACTGCTTGAACCGAATGACAACGCGGCATTCATCTTCGGTTAATCTTGGTTTTGCTAAGAATTTCTGATGATCAGGCGCGTTGTTCTCGCATGTCTTGTTGCTCATGCCCTGGCGCCCGTCCCGGCGCAGGCGGCCAGCGTGCGCGAACTGAGCCAGAAGGAATTGCGCCAGAGCGTCAACGCCGGCCGCAGCCTCAGCCTCCAGAAGATATACTCCTCGATCTCGCGCAGCGTATCCGGCGATCCCGTCGATGTGCGCGCCTTTGACGCGGACGGCATCTGCTACAACGTCCTCGTGATGCAGCCGAACGGAAAGCTCGCCTCGGTGGTCGTCGACGCCTCGACCGGGGCTGTCCTGTCGCGGTTCTCGGCGCGCGCGAAGGCGGTGCGCGAAGCCGCCCGCAAGACGAACAACGGCATGACCGCCTCGGCGCAGAAACCCGGCAAGGCCAAGGGCAGCAGCAAGAGCAAGTCCGGCAAGAGCAAGGGCGGCGGTGGCGGCGGCGGCAACGGTGGTGGAAACGGCGGCGGCAACGGTGGCGGCAACGGACCGAAATAGTCTATCATCCGCGAAGCACTCACCAGCCGGGACCGTGACCAGACATGCGGATACTGATTGCCGAGGACGAAACCGTTCTGTGCGAGCAGATCAAGCGCGCGTTGATTGCCGAGGGCCGGGCCGTCGATGTCGTTCATGACGGCGAGGAAGCGGCCTTCATGGGCGGCACCGAGCCCTACGACCTGATCATCCTCGATATCGGCCTGCCGAAGAGGGACGGGATCTCGGTCCTGAAGGAATGGCGCGGCCAGGGCGTGGCGACACCGGTGCTGATCCTGACGGCGCGGGACGGCTGGACCGACCGCGTCGACGGCCTCGACGCGGGCGCCGACGACTACATGTCGAAGCCGTTCCACATGCCCGAGCTCTCGGCCCGGGTCCGCGCGATGCTGCGGCGGCGGTCGGGCACGGTCAACCCGGTCTTCCGCAAGGGCAATGTCGAGTTCGACACCCGCAACAACCGCGTGACCCTGGGCGGTTTTCCGGTCGAGCTGACGTCGCAGGAGGCCGCGGTCCTGTCCTATCTCGCGCACAATGCCGGGCGGCTCGTGTCGCGCAGCGAGTTGGCGGAGCATATCTACGAATATGACAATGACCGCGATTCCAACACGATCGCGGTCTTCATCACGCGCCTGAGGAAGAAACTCGGCCCCGACTTCATCCAGACGGTCCGCGGCAGCGGCTACATGATCGACAACGGCTGATGCGGTCCCTCAGGCACCGCGCGATCGTCGGCGGCCTGATCTGGGCCGCCATTGCCCTCGCGGTGGGCGGGGTCGCGCTCTACTACATCTTCGATGTCGCAACCCAGCGGCGGTTCGACGACACCCTCCTCGACCGGCAACTGCAGCTCGTCTCGGCGCTCGGCAACACTGAGGGCGACGTCGACCTGGTCGAGGACTTCCTGACCGACCCGGCCTATCTGCGGCCCTATTCGGGCCGCTACTGGCAGATTTCCGGCGCCGAGACCGACACGGTCGCGTCGCGCTCGCTGTTCGATTCCCTCCTGCCGGAGCCGCGCGACCCCGCGCCCGAGCCAAAGTTCTGGACCGGCGCCGGCCCGGAGGGCACGGTGCGCGGCGCCTACAGCCTCGTCGAACTGGATGACGGCACGTCCTGGACCGTGATGGTCGCGGAATCCCTTGCCGCGCTCGAACTCGAACGCCAGCGGTTCCGCCAGGGCCTGCTGTCGACGCTGGCCCTGATCGGCGTGCTCGGGATCGCCGGCGCGATCCTGCAGACCTCGGCGATCGTGCGTCCGCTGACCAAGCTGCGCGAGGATGTCGCGCACCGCTGGGACCGCGAGGAGGCGCTCGATCCCGGCGACTACCCGAGCGAGGTCGCCCCGCTGGTCGCCGACATCAACACGCTGCTCGAACGCAACCGCGACATCGTCGAGCGCGGCAGGCGCCAGGCGGCCGACCTCGCCCATGCTCTGAAGACACCGTCGGCGATCCTGCGCAACGCGCTCGATTCGCTGGAGCGGGATGGCACCGACATCGCGCCCGCCAAGGAGGCGCTCGACCGGGTCGATGCCCAGCTCCTGCGCTCCCTCGCCCGGATCCGTGCGGCGAACAGCGGTGCCACGACGCAGGCGCTTGCGAACCTCTCCGGTTCGGTGGACCGCATGGCGCGGCTCTTCCGCTCGATGCCCGCCACCCGCTCGAAGGATTTCCGGACCGAGGCGGATCCCGATCTCCGCATCCGGATGGACATGCAGGATCTCGAGGAGGTTCTCGGCAACGTCCTCGAAAACGCCTTCCAGTGGTCGCGCAGGACGGTGCGGCTCGCCTGCGGCAATTCCGGTTCCGAGACCTGGATTGCGGTCGAGGACGACGGCCCCGGCATTCCCGACCATGCGCGCCGCGAGGCGCTGCGCTCCGGCGGGCGGCTCGACACCTCCGCGCCGGGAACCGGCCTCGGCCTCGCCATCGCGACCGATCTCGTGCAGGCCTATGGCGGCACGATCACGCTCGGCGATTCCGCTGCTCTCGGCGGTCTGTCGGTCCGGATCTCGATCCCGACACGGCTCGGGCTCGGTCCGGTCCGGACGTGAACGCGGCGGCCACGGGGAGTGGCCGCCGCGCAGGTTCGGGCTCCCGGGAAGTAGGAGGCGAACCTATTCCGCCGCCGCCCGGGCGGTCCCGGTCTGCAGGTAGGATTCGAGCGAGTCGTCGAGCGCATCCTTCCACGGCGTGTGGTGCAGGGGCGCCATCGTGCCGGTGATGACCGAGCGATAGGCGTTGTTGCGGAAGCCCATGATGTCCTTCTTCTTGTGGTCCTTCCACTCGAAGAAGGCCTCGCAGGCGCCGTCGACGTCGAAGCTCGGGTAGTCGGTCTCGGAGATCAGTTCCTTGACGTAGTCGCCCTGATAATGGATCGCGTCATGCGCATCCTTGCCGGCATCCTCGCCCGCCACGCGGTCGACGACGTCCTTCATCAGCACCGCCTTGTCGGACGGGATCGCGATCCGGCCCATGATCGCGTCGCGCACCCACCAGGCCTGGGCGTCGAACATGTTGAAGGTGAACCACTGGTCCTGCATCCCGACGTAGAACATCGCCGGATTGTGGACATAGACGACGCCCTTGTAGAGATCGTTGGTCGCCAGCCGGTTCGCGGTCTTCAGCCGCAGGTCGTCCGGCAGGAAGTTGAAATAGTGCTTGTAGCCGGTGCAGAGGATGATCGCGTCGACGACCTTCGTGGTGCCGTCGGCGAAATAGGCGGTGTTGCCGTCGACCTTCTCGAGCGCCGGCCGCTCTTCCCAGTTGTCCGGCCATTTGAAGCCCATCGGAGCGCTGCGATAGCAGGAGGTGACGGACTTGCAGCCGTATTTCCAGCACTGCGAGCCGATATCCTCGGCCGAGTAGGAGGCGCCGACGACGAGGATGTCCTTGCCGCGGAACTCGCGGGCGTCGCGGAAGTCATGGGCATGAAGGACGCGGCCGTTGAACGTGTCGAACCCCTCGTAGAAGGGCACGTTCGGCGTCGAGAAATGGCCCGAGGCGCAGATCACATGGTCGAAGTCCTCGCTGTAGGTGCGGTCCGTGTCGTGGTCATGCACGGTGACGGTGAACTTCTTGGTTTTGTCGTCGAAGCTGACCCAGCGGACCGGGCTGTTGAACCGGATCCACTTGCGCACGTCGGCCTTCTTCACGCGGCCCTCGATATAGTCGAAGAGCACTGCCCGCGGCGGGTAGGAGGCGATCTGCTTGCCGAAATGCTCCTCGAAGGAATAGTCGGCGAATTCGAGACCTTCCTTCGGACCATTCGACCAGAGGTAGCGGTACATCGAGCAATGGACCGGCTCGCCATTCTCGTCGAGGCCGGTGCGCCAGGTGTAGTTCCACAGGCCGCCCCAGTTCGACTGCTTCTCGAAACAGACCAGTTCCGGGATCTCCGCGCCCTTCTGGGCGGCGGACTGGAAGGCCCGCAACTGGGCCAAGCCGGACGGGCCTGCACCGATGATGGCTACGCGTTTCCTCATTTCGACCTCCTGGTGGTATGAACCAATTTCGCGATCTGGTTCCTTTGGTTTGCACCAGATTGGCGAATTGGTTGTCCGCCTGTCAATAAAAAGTTTTGCCTACAGGTAATATTCCGTCGCAAAAGGGCTGCACAACGTACGAAAAGGACGTAATATCGGTGACATGAGCTCAGGAAGTTTCGCGCAAAGATTGGCCGTAAAGGGGGCGCTCCCCCGGCTGACCACCGGGACTGCGGACACGATCAACATCGGATTCGTCGCCCCGCTGACTGGTCCAGTCCAATCCTGGGGCCTGCCCGGTCTCAACGGCTGCCAGATCTGGGCCGACCGAATCGGCCGCAAGGGCGGGCTCCAGCTGGGCGGCCGGCGCCACAACATCCGCATCCTGCCCTACGACTGCCGCTATGACCCGAAGCTCGCGCGGGAAGGCGTCCGCAAGCTGGTGCAGGAACATGACGTCAAGCTCATCCTCTCTCTCGGCGGCGACACGCTGTCGGCGGTGATGGACTACCTCACCGACCGCAAGATCCTCACCGCGACGCTCCTGCCAAGCGACCTGTCGCCGGACACGCCCTACCTGATCGCGCCGAGCGAACTCCATCCGATTTACAACGTCACCGGGGTCGACTGGCTGTCGCGGAGCCGCCCCGAGATCCGCCGCGTCGCGCTCTGCAGCCAGACCGACGCGCTGGGCCTGCCCTCGCTCGCGACCTACCGGGCAGCCTTCGACGCCGCCGGAATCGAGGTGGTCAAGGAGATCCGCTACGACCCGGACGCCGCCGACGCGGGCGCGATCGTCGCGGCCATGCTGGCCGACCATCCCGACATGCTCTGCTGGTGCACGAGCTACACGCCGATGGTCCATGCCCTGACCGAGGCCGCCCATGCCGCGGGCTTCACCGGCCAGCTTCTCTCCTGCACGCTCGACGCCTATCCCCGGCTGGTCGCGCGCACCTCGCGCACCTTCATGGAGGGCTTCGTCTTCCAGTTCCCCGATTTCGACGACCCCGCGCTCGCCGAAAAGGCCTTCTTCTTCAACCGCCCGAAGGATTTCTACGACGAATACCAGCGCCGCTTCCCCGACAGCTGGAGCGCGGTTTCCTGGGAATATGCCGCGATCCTCGACATCTGGCACACGGCGGCAGAACGCGCGGGCAGCGTGACCTCGATCTCGGTCCTCGCCGCGATGAAGCAGTCCGGCGCGGTGATGCATGCCTTCGGGCCGGCCGCCTGGTGGGGGGCGGAGATCTTCGGCATCGACAACGCGCTCGTCGGCGACTGGCCGGTGGTGCGGCTCACCGACGGCAAGGCGCGGATCGTCGAGTTCGGCTCGATCCCCGACTGGCTCGCAGAGCACGGGCCCCGCCTCAAGGCCCAGATGATCGAGCTCGGCCAGATGTGGGACCAGCGCCAGGCCCGCGCCGGCAGCAAGACCGCGCTTGCGCGCCGCAGCCTCTAGGCTCACATCTCCTGCAGGAGCAGCTTCTGCTCCTCGATCAGGTGCAGCTTGATGAACTCGACCGCCGCCTCGATATCGCGCGAGGCGATCGCGTTGAAGAGCGTGTTGTAGCGTTGCTGGTACTCGCCGATCCGCTTCGGAGTCAGGTGCCGCCGGAGAAGCGCGGCGCGGAAATTCTGCCGGCAGGAGTCGATGGCAAGCTCGTAGCAGGCCGCCAGCAGCGGGTTGCCGGTGCCATGCGCGATCTGGCGGTAAAGCTCCTCCTCCTGGCGCACGAAGGCGGCAACGTCGGTCCGCACCTGCTCCATCTGCGACAGGGTCTCGCCCAGCGCCTCGATCTGGCGCGGCGTCATGTTGATGATCGCGAGCCGCACCATCTCGGGTTCGAGGATGCCGCGCACCACGAGGTGGTTCAGCGGGCTCGTGTTCGAGGCGAGCGCCGAGGGCGCGGCGTTCGTCTGCGCCTCGGCGTTGTAGGTCACGAAGCTGCCGCTGCCGGCGCGGCGGCGGATCACCTTGCGGGTCTCCAGCACGTCGAGCGCCTCGCGCACGGTATTGCGCGCGACGCCGAGCTCGGCCGCGAGCGTCCGCTCCGAGGGCAGGCGCTCGTCGATCGCGTATTCCTCGGCCTCGATGCGGCCGAAGATCGTGTCGATCACGGATTGCACGGTGGCGCCGATGGTGCTCTCGGCGGCCTCGGCGGGTTTGGACATGGCCAGACGGTTGTTCACGGCGGGATCCCGGTTCGGTCGCCCGGAGTTAACCAGATCGCGACAGAGGCCACAACTGCGCCCGTCAGCCCAGCCCTGCGCCGCTCACCCCCATTGCTCGACAAGCGCGCGCAGGACGTCGGCGCGGCTGACCTGCCCGACGAGCCGCCCCTCCGACACGACCGGAAAGCGCCGGTAGACGCTGCCAAGAAAGGCCTCCGCCGCCGCGACGATATCCAGGTTCGCGTCGAGCGTCTCGACGTCGCGGCTCATGTAGTCGCGCACGCAGTCGCCCCACTCCTGGTAGTAGGACGCGTTCAGCGCCGCCCGGAGACAGTCCTTCTTCGACAGGACCCCGACGAGCTGGCCCGCCGCGTCGACCACGGGCGCGCCCGAGATGCGCCGGTCGAGCAGGATCCTCAGCGCGTGGTTGATCTCCATGTCCGGGGTCAGCGTGATCAGCTCACGCGCCATGCAGTCGGCGACCTTGGGGCGGTCAGTCATCGCCGCCCCCTTCCCCGCCCCTGCATCGGGCGCAGGCTGCGCCCCCGAGGCAGGCGACGCCGCCGCAGGATCCCTTGAGCGGGCGGCGCCCGGCGAGGATCCCGACCGCGAGGCCGGCCTGGACGAGAAGCAGGATCGCGAGGGTCAGAAGGAAGGTCGCCATGTCATCTCTCCGTAAGGGTCAGGGGCGGTTCCATCGCTCAGGCTCCGAAATCGTCGTTGAAGATGGCACTGTCCTCCACGCCCGCATCCGCGAGCATCGCGAGCACCGCCTTGATCATCAGCGGCGGGCCGCAAAGGTAGTATTCGCAGTCCTCCGGCGCGGGGTGATCCTTCAGCAGCCGCTCCTCGACGACCCTGTGAACGAAGCCGGTGGCCCCCTGCCAGCCATCCTCCGGGCGCGGGTCGGAAAGCGCGACCGTCCAGCGGAAATTGTCGTGCTTCGCGGCGAGCGCGTCGAACTCCTCGGCGTAGAACAGCTCGCCCCGGTTCCGCGCGCCGTACCAGAAGCTCATCCGCCGCTGCGTCCCCAACCGTTCCAGCTGGTCGAGGATGATCGCGCGCAAGGGCGCCATGCCGACCCCGCCGCCGATGAAGACCATCTCGCGATCGCTCTCCTGAGCGCGGAAGCTGCCGAAGGGACCGGCGATCTCGATCCGGTCGCCCGGCTTCACCGAGAAGAGGTAGGAGGACACCTTGCCCGGCGGCGCCTCCGACTCATGCGGCGGCGGCAGCGCGAGGCGGATGTTGAAGACGACGCGCCCGGCCTCGCTGTCCTCAAGCCGGTTGGAGATCGAATAGGCCCGCGTCTCGCTCTGCCGGCTCTCGGAGACGAGCGGACGAACCGCCCGCCAGGCCCGCTCGTGTTCCGCCGGCACGTCGAGCTCGTCGAACTGCAGCCGGTAGGGCGGCGCGGTGATCTGGAAGAAGCTCCCCGCAGGCAGCGCCGGCCGGGCGTCCTTGGGCAGCGCGACCACGAATTCCCGGATGAACGGCGCGAGGAAGCGGGCGGAGTGCACCGTGCAGTCGAGGCTTTCGGCGCCGATCAGGCTGTCCGGCAGCGCCACCGCGACATCGCCGCGCAAGGTCACCTGGCAGGCCAGCCGCATCCCCTGCGCCAGCTCCGCCCGGCTCAGCCGCGCGGTCTCGGTCGGCAGCACCGTCCCGCCGCCCCCGGTCACCGTCACCCGGCAAAGCCCGCAGGTCCCGGCCCCGGCACAGGCCGAGGGCACGAGGATCCCGGCCTGACCAAGCGCCGAGAGCAGCTTGTCGCCGGTCATGGCGGCGACGTTTTCGCGCCCGTTGACGGTGATCGAGACCGGCTTCGCGGGCAGGAGCACCCGCCGCGCGGCCGTGACGACCGCCGTGAGGACAAGGACGATCGCGGTCAGGAGCACGCTGCCAAGGACGATCTCGGTCATGGCCCGCCCGCCCCCGCCAGCGCCGAGACCCCCAGGGACATGAGCCCGGTCACGAGAAAGGCGCTGCCAAGCCCCTGCAGCCCCGCCGGCATGTCGCTGTAGCGCAGCCGCTCGCGGATCGCGGCGAAGGTCACGATCGCAAGCGCCCAGCCGACGCCGCTGCCGAAGCCGAAGACGACCGCCTCCGCGAAATCGTACCTGCGCTCGACCATGAAAAGACTGCCGCCGAGGATCGCGCAGTTCACCGTGATCAGCGGCAGGAAGATCCCGAGCGCGCGGTACAGCAACGGCGCGAAGCGGTCGAGTGTCATTTCAAGCACCTGCACCGAGGCCGCGATCACGCCGATGAAGGTCACGAGCTTCAGGAAACCCAGATCGACCTCCGGCAGCCCCGCCCAGCCCCAGGCGCCTTCGGACAGAAGATGCGTCTGGATCAGGTTGTTCAGGGGCACCGTGATCGTCTGCACCACGATGACGGCAAGCCCGAGCCCCGCCGCCGTCTCCACCCGCTTCGACACCGCAAGGAAGGTGCAGATGCCGAGAAAGAACGACAGCGCGAGGTTCTCCTCGAAGATCGCCCTGAAGAGGAGCTCGGTCATCGCTCCTCCTCCGCCGCCTCGAGCCGGTAGTCCGGCGCCTCGGCCTGCGACCGGCGCAGGGCCCGGATCGTCCAGACCAGGAGCCCGAGGATGAAGAACGCCGCCGGCGCCCGCTGCATCAGCGCGAGCGGCTCGAACCAGCCGCCCTCCGACACGGTCGCCAAGACCGGCCGGCCAAGGAGCGTGCCTGCGCCGAGGAGCTCGCGCAACGTGCCGACGACGATCAGGACGAGGCTGTAGCCCATCCCGTTGCCGAAGGCGTCGGCGAGCGTCGGCAGGACCGGGTTCTTCATCGCGAAGCTCTCGGCCCGGCCAAGGACGAGACAGTTGGTGACGATCAGCCCGACGAAGACCGAGAGCCGCCGGCTCATCTCGAACGCGTAGGCGCGCAGGAGCCCGTCGATCACGATGACGAGCGAGGCAATGATCGTGATCTGGACGATCAGCCGCACCGAATGCGGAATATGCCGGCGGATCAGGCTGATGAAGAGGCCCGAGAGGCACAGCACCACCGTCAGCGCCGCCGCCATCGTCAGCGCCGTGGCCAGAGTCGTCGTGACCGCGAGCGCCGAACAGATCCCGAGGATCTGCAACGTCACCGGGTTCTCGTCGATCAGCGGTCGGGTCAGGCGGTCGAGGAACGTGGCCATGTCACGAGCCCTCCCGCTTCAGCCGCTCGAGGAACGGCCCGAATCCGTGCGCACCGAGCCAGAAGGCCAGCATGTTGCCGACCCCGGCCCCGGTCCGGGTCGCGCCCGAGATCCCGTCGACCTCGTAGGGCTCTTTCGCCGGGGTCTGCACCACCCGGATCAGGATGCGCCCCGCCTCATCCGCGATCCTCCGGCCGGTCCAGAGCGCCTGCCAGTCCGGCTCCTCGATCCGAGCGCCGAGACCGGGTGTCTCACCCTGCTCGACTATCGTCAGCGCGGCGATGGTGACGAGATCGGGCTCAAGCGCCAGGTAGGCGCGGATCAGCGACTGGTACCCCACGCCCGAGACCGGCAGCACGACAAGCGCGAGCCGCCCGTCGCGTTCGAGAAGATGGACCGGCGCAACGGTGGCGATCCGTTTCAGCCCGGCCGGATCGGCCTCAGGCGGAAGCGCGATGCTGGTCGCGGGATCCTTCGCGGCGGCGACGGGATCAAAGCCCGCCGGATCGGTGGCGGTCTCATATGCGCCGGTCTCCAGCACCACGAGCCGCGTCTCGAGCGCATCGACACCGGCCTCCTCCATCAGCTCGCGCATCGCCGGAAGGGCCGCGACCATCGCCGCGAGCCGCGCCTGCCGCTCGCGCTCGACATGCGCGTCCTGCACCGGCTTCAGGAGGACCGAGGCCGAGGAGACGACCAGCGCGCAGACGAGCGCGACGAGGAAGGTCACGCCGAAAGCCTTGCGCGGATCGGTGTTCGGCAGGCCGAGGAAGCGCCGCCAGAGACCCATGCGCTCAGACATGCCGCCGCCTCCCGTCCCGGCGCCTGGCAAGGGCGCGGATCACCAGATGGTCGACCAGCGGGGCCGCGAGGCTCGCGAGCAAAGCGGCGAAGACGAGCGCGTTGACCGGCCCCATGTCGGCCAGAAGGACCACCAGCCCCCCGGCGGTGAGCCCGTGAATCCAGCGCCCGGCCTGCGTCGCCGCCGCCGCGACCGGATCGGCGAGCAGGAAGACCGCGCCGAAACAAAGCGACACCGCGAGCGACGGGGCGGGCAAAGCGCCCGAGGCGAGAAGCGTGGCGAGGCAGAGTCCCAGCGCGAAGCCCGCGAGCAGCCGCCAGAAGACGAGCCCCGCCGCGAAAAGCAGCACCAGGCCGGGGACCGCTGCCGCCGCGACGGCGGGCTCGGCGCCGGCAAGCCCGGTTCCCGGAAAGGAGAAGGCGAGAAAGGCCAGCGCCGCGACAGCCGGGCTGAGGAACCCGAAGCCGCGCCCGCCGAAGACCTGCTCGCCAAGGACGACGCCGAAGCTCGCCGCCAGCGCCACCTGCCAGAGCGGCACGTCCGGCGGCACCGCCACCGCGAGGATCAGCCCGGTCGTGACGCTGTGCCAGGCCAGCGAACCGGCGCGGGCGCGGGCAAAGACGAGGTCCCAGATCAGCGTCGACAGAAGCGCGACCGCCAGCACCGCCGCCGCCCCCGCGCCCCGCGCGAGGACCGCCACCGCGACCGGCGGCAGAAGGGCCGCCGCCTGCAGAAGCGTGACGCCCGCCGGAGAGGCTGACCGGATCATGCCGCGCCCTCCATCCGGTCGAGAACCCGGCGCAGAAGCCTTCCGTAGTCGCTGCCGCTCGTGCAGAGATGGGTCAGCCGGGCGACGTCCTCCTCGACAAGGCCGCGCGCCCCGAGCCGCTCCGCCGCCTCCAAATCGCCGATCGCGAGCGCGCGCATCAGCGGCACCGGAGGGATCGCGACCGGCAGTGCCGTATCGAGCGCGGCCCGGGGCAGGATCGGTTTGGGGCGCGGCTTGCCCCCGGCCGCGAGATGTTTCGCGAGCCGGTCGAAGAGCGATACCCGCCGCACCGGCACCAACGCCGCCTGCGTGTCATAGCGGCCGAGAAACCGCGCCTCGCGGCCCTCGATCCGGGCGCCGGAGACCAGACGGAAGGCTGCACCCGCATCGCCCGGCAGGTCCGCAAGGTCGCTCAACTCCGCCCCGAGCAGGGTCGGGATGAGGGCGGCCTCCCCGCGCCCGTCGTGAAACGCGATGACGCGCTGGCCGTGATAACGGCCGGTCCGTGCCAGCTCCCCCATCGCGACCACGTCCTGCCAGCCGACGGTCCAGACGCATTGCCTCCCGCGCGGCGCCCCGAGCCGGTCGATGTGATGCGAACTGAGCCCCGCCGCCGCCAGATCGGCTAAGTGCGCGGTGCGGATGCGCGCGCGGCCGGGCGTCGCGAAGGCCGCGCCCCGGCGCTGGCAGACGAAGACCGGCCCCCCGGTCAACTCGGCCACCATGTCGAGCCCGCGGTCGAAGCCCGCCCCCGCTTCGGCAAGGACCGCATGCGGATCGGGCGCGCCGTCCCGCTCTGGCATCGCGTTGACGAAGATCGCCTGCGGCACCTCGTCGGGCGCCGGAATGCGCCCGTAGGGCCGCGTGCGGAACGCCGGCCAGAGGCCGCCCGCAAGCAGCGCCGCGCGGGCGTCCCCGACCCGCACCTCCCCAACCGGACTTTCCCGCTCCGGCGCCGCATCGAGCCGCACCACCAGCAGAGACAACCTCCGCCCCGCGCCCAGCGCCACGGTCTCGACGGTGCCGGACCCCGGCGCGACGAAAGCGATCTCGGGGTGGCGGCGGTCGGTGAACAGCGCTTGCCCGGCCCTGACGTGGTCGCCCTCCGCGACCAGGAGAACGGGCCGCAGCCCCGGATAATCCGCGCCGACAAGCGCGACACGGTCCGGCCGCCGCAAGGCTCCGACCGGCCCCGCAGCAGGACGGATGCGCCGCTCCCGGATTGCGTTCAGTCCAATCATGTGCGGTCCAGATGGTTTCAGGCACGACCCTCCGACGCATGGCGCCCCTGCGCCTTGATCCGTGTCAACGAGCGCCCGCCGCCGATCCGGCAACATGGGGCGATCGGCCCGAGCACCGGAGGTTTCCCGACATGATCCCGAGACGCCTGACGCTGGCATTCACGTTTGTCTTCCTGTCCGGCTTCGGCGCGACCGCGCCGCTTGCCCAGGAAACAAACCCCGTCCTCCCCGACGTGGTCGAATCCTGGCTCGCCTCTCCCCATGCCGATCTAAGCTCGGAATCGTTCCGCCACTGGAACGAGGACGGCGCCGTGCCGCCGGGATGCGCCAACTGCCACACCAGCTCCGGGTTCCGCGATTTCCTCGGCGCCGACGGCAGTGAGGCCGGCGTCGTCGACCACCCCGCGCTGACTGGATCCACCGTCGACTGCGCCGCCTGCCACAACCAGACGGCAACGGCGCTCGACCAGGTGACCTTCCCCTCCGGCGCGATCACCGAGGGGCTCGGCACGTCCGCCGTCTGCTGGGTCTGCCACCAGGGCCGGCAATCCTCGGTGAGCGTGGAAAGCGCGCTCGCCGGGCTCGACGAGGACGCCGTCTCGCCCGATCTCGGCTTCATCAACGTGCATTACCGCGCCGCAGCCGCGAGCCTGATGGGCGCCGCGGCGCATGGCGGCTACGAGTACCCCGGCAAGACTTACGCCAGCCGCTTCACCCATGTGCCTGGCTTCGACAACTGCACCGGCTGCCACGATCCCCACACCCTTGCCGTCAGCGCCGAGGGCTGCGTCGCCTGCCACAAGACCGCCGAGATCGCCGACATCCGCACCCATACCGGCGATTACGACGCCGACGGCGACGCCGCTGAAGGCGCCGCGCACGAAATCGCGGGGCTGCACGACGCGCTCGGCCGGGCGATCGGCGCCTATGCTGCCGAGGTCGCCGGCGCGCCCGTGGTCTACGCGCCCGACAGCTACCCTTATTTCTTCGCGGACCTGAACGCCAACGGGCAGCCTGACGGCGACGAGGTCGGCTATCCGAACCGCTACCAGAGCTGGACGCCGCGGCTTCTGAAGGCGGCCTACAACTACCAGTTCGTTGCCAAGGATCCCGGCATCCACGCCCACAACCCGGCCTATGCCGCGCAGATCCTGATCGACAGCCTCGAAAGCCTCGGCGCGAAGGTCGAAACCGCGATCAAGCCCGCGACGCGGCCGTGACGGTAGCCCTTGTTCCGGTCAGGCGCAGGCGCACAGCTCGGCATCGCCCTCGGCGAGGCACCGCAGGCAGTATTCATCCCGCACGACCATCGTGTTGGCATCGTCGAGCGCGATCACGTTTTGCGCCCGCAGCTGCGTGATCGACCGGCTCACGGTTTCGGGCGTGAGCCCAAGATAGTCGGCGATATCGGCGCGGTTCATTGGCAGCCGGATCAGCTGGAGCTCACCGACCGGCTCGCCGATCCGGTCGAGCAGGAGCACGAGAAACGCCGCGACCTTCTCGCTCGCAAGCCGCCGGCCGAAGATCAGGAAATGATCCTGCAGCATCCGGATCTCGTTGAGCGCAGCCTCCATCAGCCGCGCGCGCAGTTGCGGGTCCATGCCGGACGGCTCCGAGATGTCGCAGCGGCGCGGCAGCACTTCGACCGGCGTGATCGCGTCGCATTCGGTCGTGTGACGCCCCTCGCAGGGCAACCCGATCACGTCGCCCGGAAAGCCGAATGCGATGACCTGCCGCCGACCGTCCTTCTGCGTGCGCGTCAGGCGCAGGACGCCCGACTGGACCTTGTAGACGAAAGCCGCCCGATCCGATTCGAAGAAGAGATGCTGCCCGGGCGTCAGCCTGCGCGTCACCCCTTCGGCGCCCGCGCTCCGAGCCGGGCGGCGGCGCTGAGCTGACGTCTTTTCCGTGCCGAGATCTGCCGGTGAAATTGCGTACATGGTCCCTCCCCCACGAAGGTGTGCGGACTGAGGGTGACACGCGACTGTCGCAGGAGTTCATGCGCAAATGTATCAAATTGTACCCGCGCGGGACGGCCGGCATTTGCCAATTGATCCGCGACCAGAAAGCACTATCTTTCCGAAAGGGACCAGAAATCAGGAATATTTACCCAAGGATAGGGGATGGTCGAGACGAACATACTCGTGGTCGAGGATGATGCCGGTGTGCGCAAACTTCTGCGCAGCTGTCTCGAATCCGAAGGCTACACTGTTCAGGAAGCCACCAGTGCAGCCGAGGTTCGCGCGGCCATGTCCCGCATCCGGGTGCATCTCATCACGCTCGATCTGAACCTCGACCGGGAAAGCGGCCTCGACATCGCGCAGGAGGTGCGCAAGGCCTCCGACGTTCCGATCATCATGGTGACGGCCAAGGACGATCTCATCGACCGCGTCGTCGGGCTCGAGATCGGGGCGGACGACTATGTGTCCAAGCCGTTCCACGTCCGGGAGCTTCTGGCGCGGGTGCACAGCGTGCTCAGGCGCAGCGGCGAGCGACCGGCAGAACCCGCCAAGGCCGCAGCCAACGCAAGCCGGGAGCTTTGCTTCGCGGGTTTCCGGGCGGTTCCCGACAAGCTCGAACTGACCGGTCCCGACGGGCAGATCGTCGATCTGACCGCTGGCGATTACCGGCTCCTGACCGTGTTCCTCGAAAGCCCGCGCCGGGTGCTGTCGCGCGAGCAGATCATGGACATCCTGAACGGCCCCGGCTGGTCGCCCTACGACCGGACCATCGACAACCAGGTCGCGCGGCTGCGCAAGAAGATCGAGGCCGAGCCCGGCGCCCCGAAACTGATCAAGACCGTGCGCGGCGTGGGCTACATCTTCACGCCCGAGGTCACACTAACCGCCGGGGACGCCCGCCCGGCCTGACAGCAGCACCCGCAGGCGGGTCGCCAGCTCCGCCTGGTGGTAGGGCTTCTTCAGGACCGGAAACGGCGGCGCCAGCTCCTTCTGCGGTTGGATGAGATCGCCGGAGAACCCCGAAGTCAGCAGGATCGCGACGTGCGGCCAGTCCGCGCGAACCCGCAGCGCCAGCTCGGTCCCGTTCATCGCTCCCGGCATCACGATATCGGTGAACAGCGCGTCGATCGCCGGGTCTCCGGCGAGGATCGCCAGCGCCTCCTCGGCGTCCGCCGCCGCGACCGCGCGATAGCCCATCGCCCGGAGCCGCGCGACCGAGAGCCGGCGGATGTTCTCGTTGTCCTCGACGACGAGCACGGTCTCGCCCGCGCCCGGCTCGACCACCGGCTTCGGCCGGGGCGCGGGTTCGGCCTCGGGCCGCACCGGATCCCGGTCCGCAGGGAAGTAGAGGCTGACCGTCGTGCCAAGCCCGGCCTCGCTGTAGATCGTCGCCCGCCCGCCCGACTGGTTGGCAAAGCCGTAGACCATCGCCAGCCCCAGCCCCGTGCCGGTCGTCTCCCCCTTGGTGGAGAAGTAGGGCTCGAACGCCCGCCTGAGCACTTCGGGCGGCATGCCCGTGCCATTGTCGGTGACCGAAATGCGCACGAACTCCCCCGGCTTGAGACCAACCTCATGCGCGAGGTACTCGTCGTCAATGGCGACCCTGCTCGTCCGGATCACGATGTCGCCGCCGTCGGGCATCGCGTCGTTCGCGTTGATCACCAGATTGACGAGCGCGGCCTGCAGTTCGGCCGGATCCGCCTGAACCGCCCACAGGTCGGCGGCGAGGGCGCAATCCAGCCGGACGTTCGGACCGAGCGTGCGGCGCAGGATCGCCATCGTCGCGCGCACGGCCTCGTTCACGTCCAGCCGCACCGGCTTGAGATGGCCGCGGCGCCCGAGCGCGCGCAGCCTCTGGATCAGCGAGGATCCGAGCTCGGCGGCGGCGAGCGCATCGCGGATCATTTCCCTGCCGCGCGTGCCCTCCAGCTGGCCCTCCAGCAGTTCGAGATTGCCGACGATCACTGTCAGGAGGTTGTTGAAGTCATGGGCGACGCCGCCCGTGAGCAAGCCCAGCGCCTCCATCCGTTGCGCCATGACGAGTGCGGCCTCGGCAGCCTTGCGCCGCGAGATGTCGTGCAGGAGCGCCACGAACAGCACCCTGCCGTCGATCGTGCTCTGACCGACCGAAAGGTGCAGCGGAAAGATGCTGCCGTCCCGGCGCAGCCCCTCCACTTCGCGCCCCGTGCCGATGATCCGCGCCTCGCCGGTCCTGAGATAGCGCTCGATCGCGGTGACATGGCGGAACGCATCGGGGTCCGGGACCAGCATGTCGATGTTCTCGCCGACCATCTCGCCGCTGGAATAGCCAAAGAGACGGCAGGCCGCGGGATTGACCCGGACCATGCGGCCATCGGTATCCGCGACAACGATCGCATCGACCGCCGCGTCCAGCAGCGAGTCGAGCAGATATGAGCTGCGGTCGCTTTCAGCCATGTGATACCGGACAATTCCCCTCGGCGCAGTCTCGCGCGGGGGCGGCGGAGCGTCAACGCCTCCGTGCGGGCATCAGCGCCCGAAAGGATTCGGCTCGGCAGACCTCCCGCCACCGCGTCCGGTGCCGAGGTCCTGCAGCACGGCCAGGTAGGCCAGAAGATCGGCGAGCGTGATGACGCCGAGAAAGCGTCCCCGCTCGGCCACGAGGAACTTGCGCCGTCCGGTCGCCGCGACGCGCTTCATCAGCGCCTCGGCCGACAGGTCGGGCGCCACCGTGTTCACGTCACTGGCGGCGATGAAGATATCCGCCACCTGCGTGTCGCCCCAGTTGTCGCGGTCGATCCCGTGCAGGAGCGCCGTATCGACATAACCCAGGAGGTGATCGCCCTCGACCACCGGAACGAAGCTCACCGCGTGGCGCAGCATGATCTTGTCGACCACCGTCGCCAGCGTGTCCTCGGGCGCAGCCGCATGCACCTTATCCGTCATCAGCCCGCGCACGCTCTTGCCCGAAAGCGAGGTCTTGACCAGCAATTGCTGATAGGTGCCCCGTGCGGCGGAAAGAAGAAAGAGCCCGATCAGAACCTGCCAGATGCCGCCGACCGTCGCGCCCGAGAAGAGCGAGACGAAACCGAAGCCGATCAGGGCGTAGGCGAAGAGCGACGAGATCACGGAAGCGTTGCGCGTCGCGCCGATCAGGTCGCCCCGCATCCGCCAAAGGATCGAGCGCAGGATCCTGCCGCCGTCGAGCGGGAAGGCCGGGATCAGGTTGAACAGCGCCAGCACGAAGTTGATCAGGGCGATGTATTCGAACACCGCCTGCAGCGGGGCCGAGACCTCCGCCCCCTCCAGTGCCCGATACGCAAGCCATGCGATCGCAGCGAGTGCCAGGCTCATGATCGGCCCCGCGATGGCGATCCAGAATTCCGAACGCGGGCTTTCCGGCTCCTCGTCCAGTTCCGCGACCCCGCCGAAAACGAATAGTGTTATTCCCCCGACGCCGAGGCCGAAATGCCGCGCCACGAGCGAATGCGCAAGTTCGTGCAGGATCAGTCCGGCGAACAGCGCAAGCATCGAGATGATCGCGAGCGCGAGGTAATCCCCCTGGGCGAGCCCCGGCAGGGCCTGCGGGAAATAGCCCGAAGACAAGGTCCATACGATCAGGGCGGCGATCAGGAGCCAGCTCGGATCTACCTTGATCTGGAAGCCGAAGATGTCGACCAGCTTGACCGCCCTTGCGAACATCGGGCATCTCTTTCAATTGCGTGTGACCCGACACTATCTAGTTATCCGACCCGCGAATTGACGCCGATCAAGGCGTGCGGCTCGGGATCGGGGCCGCGCGCGATAAACGCCCTCGTCCGCAACCTCCCCCTCCCCCGCGCGTGCGCAGACGCCTATACTCGCGCCATGCCCGCCCTTTGCCGCGATTGCCTCCACCCGTTCGAGTCCGGCACCCGCTGCCCGGCCTGCCGCAGCCCGCGCGTGCTGTCGCATCCCGAGCTCTTCACGCTCTCGATCGCACATATGGATTGCGACGCCTTCTACGCCTCGGTCGAGAAGCGCGACAATCCGGACATCCGCGACAAGCCGGTCATCGTCGGCGGCGGCAAGCGCGGCGTGGTCTCGACCTGCTGCTACCTCGCACGGATCAAGGGTGTGCGCTCGGCGATGCCGATGTTCCAGGCGCTGAAACTCTGCCCCGAGGCGGTGGTGGTGAAGCCGCGCGGCAGCCACTACGCCGCCGTCTCGCGCGAGATCCGCGCGCTCATGGACGAGCTGACGCCGAAGATCGAACCCCTGTCGCTCGACGAGGCCTTCCTCGACCTTTCCGGCACCGAGCGGCTCCACAGGGCGCCGCCGGCGGTGCAGCTCTGCCGGCTCCTGAAGCGGATGGAGGCGGAGCTCGGCCTGACCGGTTCGGTCGGGCTCTCGCACAACAAGTTCCTCGCCAAGGTAGCGTCCGACCTCGACAAGCCGCGCGGCTTCTCGGTGATCGGCCGCGCCGACACCGCCGCTTTTCTCAAGGGCAAGCCGGTGCGGATGATCTGGGGCGTCGGCGCCGCGACCCAGATGACGCTCGAAGCCGCCGGGATCCGCAGCTTCGACGACCTCGCGCGCTGGGACCGCAAGGATCTCAACCACCGTTTCGGCGCGATCGGCGACCGGCTCTGGCACCTCGCCCGCGGCGAGGACCACCGCCGCGTCAATCCGCACGAGCCGATGAAGTCGATCTCGGCCGAGACCACCTTCGACGAGGACATCGCCGACCGCGACCTGCTGGACGGCCATATCTGGCGGCTGGCCGAGAAGGTCGCCGACCGGACCAAGGCCAAGACGCTTGCCGGGCGCACCGTGACCCTGAAGCTCAAGCGCGCCGACTTCACCGCGATCAGCCGCCGCCACACCCTGCGCGAGCCGACGCAGATGGCCGACCGGCTCTACCGCGAAGCCGCCGACCTCTTGGCGCAGGTCAAGGAGCCGGGCCCGTTCCGGCTGGTCGGGGTGGGACTGTCGGACCTCGTCCCGGCCGCCGAGGCGGATCTCACCGCCGACCTCCTCGACCCGCAGGCTGCGCGTCGCGCCGGCGCCGAGCGCGCGACCGACGCGATCCGCGCCCGCTTCGGCCCCGACGCGATCGTCAAGGGCCGCTCGCTCAGGTGATCATTCCGCCGCGAGCGACAGCTCGCCGGTGCGACCGATATCCGCGATCTCAGCGAGGATCCCGGTCAGGATCCGCTTGAAGCCGGCGAAATTGCCGTTCGGGCGGATCTCGCGCTCGTTCATATAGAGCGAGCGGTCCATCTCGATCTGCACCGCATGCATCCGCTGCGCTGGCCGGCCGTAGGTCTGCGCGACATAGGCCCCGGCGAAGGGGGCGTTGCGCACCGTCGGGAACCCGGCCGCCTCGAACGCCGCCTCGATCCGCTCGACGAGCGCCGCGCCCGCGGTGCTCCCGAAACGGTCGCCGATCACGATCTCGGCCCGGCGCCGCCCCGACGAGGCGACGGCATCCATCGCCTCGTGCGGCATCGAATGCATGTCGATCAGGATCGACTCGCCGAACCGCGCGCGGGCATCGTCGACAAGGCCGCTCAGGCAGGCGTGGTAGGGCCGCCAGCAGGTCTCGATTCTCCGGCAGGCCTCCGACAGCGGGACCTTGCCGCGATAGATCGCCCGCCCCCCGGCCACGACGCGCGGAATCACGCCGAGCCCGGAGGAGATGCGCGGATTGTGGGTGTTGAGCCGAACCCCCTCGACCACCGCTGGGTCGAGCTCGTCCGCGGCGCGGTTGAGGTCGATATAGGCGCGCGGCACTCGCGCGGCGATGAGCGGCGCGCCGAATTGCGAGACACCGGCGAGGAGCTGATCGACGAAGGCATCCTCCGACGAGCGAATCGTGCGCTCGTCCAGGATCGATTCGCGCAGGAATCCGGCCGGATAGTCGCGCCCGGAATGCGGCGAGGCGAAGACCACGCTGGTCATGAGCCGCTCGGGCATGGTGAGATCGTAGGGCGCAGCCGGCATTCGGGCTCCTTGAGGTCAAGAAAATTATAGCGGCAAAAAGAGCTTTGCCAAAACCCCTTGAAAGCCTCCCCGACTCCTTTTATAGACCCGGGACCGACGCGGTTCCGCCGTGATCCGGCGCAAGCAGGATTGGCGGAAACAGCACCGGAACGGGCGGTTAGCTCAGCGGTAGAGCACTACGTTGACATCGTAGTGGCCACTGGTTCGATCCCAGTACCGCCCACCATCGCCCCCCTCGCGGGGGGCATCGTTGTTTTCAAGGGCGCGACGCGCGCCGCGAATAGGAGAAGACCGATGAAGGTCAGGAACTCGCTCCGCTCGCTGAAGTTGCGCCATCGCGACTGTCAGATCGTGCGCCGCAAGGGCCGCGTCTACGTCATCAACAAGACGCAGCGCCGCTTCAAGGCCCGCCAGGGCTGAGCCGCCGCAAGGACGGATTTGAAAAGGCCGCCGGTTAAAACCGGCGGCCTTTTCCTTTGGCCACCCCTCAGAACGAATCGACCAGGAGCCGCGCCACCGTGTCCTGCGAAAGATAGCCCGTGACCGGCAGGCCGCGCGCCTGCTGATAGCGGCGGATCGCCCGCCGGGTGTCGCCGTCGAAGTTGCCGTCAGCGCGCCCCGGCTTCAGCCCCATCCCGGAGAGCCGCTGCTCGACCATCGAGCGCATCGTCGAGTTGAGCCCGAGCGCCTGCTCCACCTGCTCCGCCCGCCGCCGCTCGGCCTCCGCCGCCGCATTCACGTCGCGCCCGGAAAGGATCTGCCGGGCGTCCTCGGCAAAGGCGCCGTCGGGATGGGCCGCGAGGTAGTCGCGATACCCCTCGGCGCTGTTGCGCCGCACCGCCCGGTCCCAGTCGGCGCGGTCGGTGCTCTGGGCCCCGCCGAGTCCGCCGCCCGCCCCCGCGAGCCGTTCCCGCGCGAGATCGGCATAGATCCCGTCCGGGTAGCGCCGAAGATAGGCCCGGAGCCCCGCCTCGTCGCCCGTCGCCCCGGTCTCCTCCCAGAACAGCCGGTCGAGCCGCTCCGCATCGCCCTGCTGCACCGCCCCGGTCCCGACCTGGCCCTGTTGCGCCGCCGCCTGTGCGGCGATGGCCTCCATCTGCGGCCCGGTGACGTAGCCCGTCGGCGCATGGCCGTTCTGGCGCTGCCAGCCCGCGATGGCGTCGCGCGAGCCGCGGCCGAAGACCCCGTCGACGCCGTTCGTGTCGAACCCGATGGTCGTGAGGTCGCGCTGGATCTGGCGCCGCTCGCCACGGCCGAGCCGGAGCGCGGCCTCCGCCGCGAGGCCCTGCGCCGCCGGGTCGGCGGGCCGGTCGAGATCGGCGATCGCAGCCCGCGCCGCATCGGCGAAGATTCCGTCCGGATAGCGGTTGAGATAGGCTTCGTAGCCCGCCTTGCTATCGATCGACCGCGCCGTCTCCCACACCGCGCGCTCCTCGGCGAAACCGGCCTCCGCCTCGACGGCCGGCGCCGCGGCCTCGGGCGCCGTCGCCACCGGCAGGCTCGGCCCAATGCGTTCGGGCAGGAGCGGCGTGCCGGTGCCGAGATAGCCCTCCGCCGCCAGGTCCTCGGCGCGCTCGGCGAGCCCCGCCGCCGACAGCGCGCGGTTTTCCATCGCCTCGGCGGCGAAGGCTGCGACCGTCTCGGCATCGCCGGAGATCACCGTCACGCCCTGCGGGATGTCGATCCGGCCGAGCCCCGGCGCCAGCCCGCGGCCAAGCTCGATCCGCCGTTCCTCGGTGCCAAGGAGCACCAGCGCCCCGCCCGGCCGCTCCGCCGCGATCCGCAGCAGCGTCGCCACCGGCACGCCCGCCCGGTCGGCCCCGACCAGCGTCGGCGCATCGGCGTCGATGCCCAAGAGCCAGCTGTCCTCCCCGGCATGGGCGAAATGGCCAAGCGCGAGGATGACGCTGCGCCCCGGCATCTCGGTCCGGCCGTAGAACTCCGCGATCAGCGCCCGCATCGCCTCGGCGGTCAGGTCGCCGCCGCTCGACGTGGCGAAGCCCGCCGCCGCCAGCGCCTCGGCGGCGTCGAGCGCGTCGAGCCCGGAAGAGATGTCGCTCGCGTTGTCGTAGTTCTCGTTGCCGATGACGAGGGCCGCGTCCTGCGCGAAGGCAGGGGCGGCGAGGAGGGCGGTGAACGCGAACAGGCTCAGGTGCTTCATGGGGCGGCTTTCCTTCTGGTAACGGCGGCGAACCTAGCGGGGTGCGCGCCGTTATCCCATCACAGATCGCCCCAACGGGGGTGAAGTCAGCTAACAGGGAGCGGAAAGCCGCCGGTGGCGCGCCGCCTCACTCGTAGTGGCGCTGGTCCTCGATCACCTTGCCGTCGTTGGGCAGCGACCCCCTCGGCACGAGCTGGATCCGGCCGCGCAGCTTCAGCGTGTCGATCACCGACTTCTCGAACGCGGCGGCATCGCCCGCCTCGGTCTCGACCATGACCGTCATCGCGTCCATCTCGCCCTCGCGGGTGGCGACGACGCGGGCGCGGGCGATCTCGGCATGGCGGGCGACGAATTCCGCGACCTGCTCGGGGCGCACGAACATGCCCTTGATCTTGGTGGTCTGGTCGGCGCGGCCCATCCAGCCCTTGATCCTGAGGTTGGTGCGCCCGCAGGGCGAGGCGCCCGGCATCACCGCCGAGAGGTCCCCGGTGGCGAAGCGGATCAGCGGATAATCCGGGTTGAGCGTCGTCACCACGACCTCGCCGACCTCGCCCTCGGGCACCGGGTCGCCGGTGCCGGGGCGGACGATCTCGACGATCACGCCCTCGTCGACGATCATCCCCTCCATCGCGGCGCTCTCGTAGGCGATGTTGCCGAGATCGGCGGTGGCGTAGCATTGCAGGCAGGCGATGCCGCGGTCGGCATATTCGGCCCGGAGCGACGGAAAGAGCGCCCCGCCGCCGACGGCGGCCTTGGCGATCTTCAGCCGCTCGCCCATTTCCTCGGCACGGTCGAGGATCACTTTCAGGTAATCCGGCGTGCCGGCATAGGCGGTGGTGCCGATATCGACGGCGGCGCGGACCTGCAGATCGGTCTGGCCGGTGCCGGCCGGCAGCACCGCCGCGCCGACCGCGCGGGCGCCGTTCTCGAAGATCATGCCGGCGGGCGTCAGGTGGTAGCCGAAGCAGTTCTGCACGATGTCGCCCCTGCCGATCCCGGCGGCATGGAGGAAGCGCCCCACCCGCCACCAGTCATGGCCGACGCCGCCCGGCTCGTAGATCGGCCCCGGCGACTGGAAGACATGGGCGAGGTTCGAGACCGGCAGCCCGCCGAAGGGCGGCTTCGCCTTCTGCGCCGCGACGAGGTCGGATTTCCGCAGAACCGGCAGCTTGGCGAGATCGCCGAGGCTCGCGACCGGGTCACGCCCGTTCAGCGCCAGTTGGGCATTCAGGGCCTTCAGCTGGTCAGCGGCGCGCTCGTCGGCGGAACGGGTTTCGAGAGTGTCATATCCGGTCATCGTTCAGTTCCTCGACACAGCGCGGACGTCCAGCCGACGCCGCCATGTGGATTTTCTCTTGAAGACTTCGGGGTTTGCCGTCCCGCGTGGTACGCTGGGCGCGCGCGAAGGGAGGACAGGATGGCCTATCACATGCACACGATCTTCAATCTCAAGCCCGGCATTGCGGAGCCCGACTTCGCCGCCGCCCTCGCGGATTTCGCGGCCCATCTGCGCGACGAGAACCTCCTCCTTCGCGTCGGCCCCCTCGGGCGTCGCCACCGAAATCCGACGCTCGACACCGACACGGACCGCGGCCATCAGTTCTTCGTGACGATGACCTTCACGGGCCGCCGCCAGGCCGACGATGCCGTCGACCGAATCCGGGCGCGGACCGAGCCCCTGCTCGGTCTGCATCGCGCGGTCTATGGAAAGGTTCACGATCAACTGTTCACCTGTTTCGAAGACATCTGACCCGATCACGCCAGCCAGCGCTTGCGGCGGCGGTAGGAGCGCACGTCGCGGAACGACTTGCGGCCCTCGTCCGACATGCCAAGGTAGAATTCCTTCACGTCGGGGTTCTCGCGCAGCTCCTTCGCCGGCCCGTCCATCACCACCCGGCCGCTTTCGAGGATGTAGCCGTAATGGGCGTAGCGCAGCGCCACGTTGGTGTTCTGCTCGGCCAGGAGGAAGGTCACGCCCTCCTTCTCGTTGACCGATTTGACGATTTCGAAGATCTGCTCGACGAGCTGCGGCGCGAGGCCCATCGAGGGCTCGTCGAGCAGGATCGTCTCCGGCTTCGACATCAGCGCCCGGCCGATCGCGCACATCTGCTGCTCGCCGCCGGAGGTGTAGCCGGCCTGGCTTTTGCGGCGCTCCTTCAGGCGCGGGAAATAGCTGTAGACCATCTCGAGGTCGCGCGCGACCGCGCCGGCGCCATCCTTGCGGGTATAGGCGCCCGTGAGGAGGTTCTCCTCGACCGTCAGGTGCTCGAAACAGTGGCGCCCCTCCATCACCTGGATGACCCCCATCTGCACCAGATCGGCCGGCGCCATGTCCTGCACCTTCTGGCCGCGGTAGACGATCGAACCCTTGGTGACCTCGCCGCGCTCGGAATGCAGCAGGTTGGAGATCGCCTTGAGGGTGGTGGTCTTGCCCGCGCCGTTGCCGCCGAGAAGCGCGGTGATGCCGCCTTTCGGGACATTGAGGCTCACGCCCTTCAGGACGAGGATCACATGGTTGTAGATCACCTCGATATTGTTGACCTCGAGCAGCGTCTCGGTCTTGCCGGCGTCGAGCATGGGGGGCCTCCCGTGCGGAAGTTGATCCAAAGGACCCCGGCCCTGGTCGGGCCGGGGAAGGTCTTGCATGGCGCTCAGTTGCAGCGTTCGGCGATGTTGTTTTCCGCGGCGAAGGCGGCGGAGTCCCCCATCACCAGCGGCGTCAGCACCTCATCATCCGGCGCGATAAAGCCGGTGATCAGGCTCCACGTCTTCGCCGAGGCGTCCCACTGCTGGATCATCGCGGCGCCCGGGCCGCCGTGATCCTCGCAGGACGAGGCGAAGGGCTGACCGAAGTTCGGCAGGCCAAGCTCGGCCATCCGCGCCTCGGTGATCTCCAGCGCCTCGAAACCGTCGCGGAGCTCGGCCGCGTTGATCGCCGCATGGCCGGAAAGCTCCTGCGCCTTGCGGATCGCTTCCGAGATCACCAGCGCCGCGTACATGCCGCGCGAGTAGAGCACCGACCCAACCTGGTCGCCCGCGCCGGAGGACTTGCCGGCGTCATAGACATACTGCTTGAGGTCGGCATAGACCGGATAGTCCATCCCGGTGCCGTGCATCGCGAGCGACTTGTAGCCATTGGCGCCGTCGCCTGCCGGCAGCACGTCGTTCTCCGAGCCCGACCACCAGACGCCGATGAAATTCTCCATCGGGAAACGGATGTTCGCGGCCTCCTGGATCGCCACCGCGTTCATCACGCCCCAGCCCCACATCAGCACATAGTCGGGCTTGTCGCGGCGGATCTGCAGCCACTGCGATTTCTGCTCCTGGCCGGGGCTGTCGACGGGGATCTCGACAAGCTCGAAGCCGTGCTTGGCCGCCAGCGCCGACAGGGTCGGGATCGGCTCCTTGCCATAGGCCGAGTTGTGGTAGACGAGCGCGATCTTCTTGCCCTCGAGGCTGCCGCCGTTCTCGTCGAGCAGATACTTGATCGCCACCGAGGCGGCGTCCCAGTAGTTGGCCGGATAGTTGAAGACGTTGGAGAAGACCTTGCCGTTCGCGGCCGAGGTGCGGCCGTAGCCCGGCGTGTAGAGCGGGATGTTGTCCGCCGTCACCTTCGGAATGAGCTGGTAGGTGATGCCGGTCGACAAGGGGTTGTAGACCAGCGCGCCGGAGCCCTTGGTAGCCTCGTAGCACTCGACGCCCTTTTCCGTGTTGTAGGCGGTCTCGCATTCCGGGGTCGCGACCTTCTCGCCGCCGATGCCGCCGTCGCGCTCATTGAGAAGCGTGAAATAGTCGTTGAAGCCGTCGGCATAGGGGATGCCGCCTGCGGCGAAGGGGCCGGTCCGGTAGCTCAGGTTCGGCACGACGAGCTCGGCCATCGCCGGCGTTGCCGTGGCCATCGCAAGAGCCAGGGCGGTCATGGTCTTTCTCATTCTGGGTCTCCTCCCAAGGTTAAGCGTTTCGACATGCCGGCGCCGGGGCCGGTCTTCTGGTTGGGCGGCCCTCAGTGCGGGAAGGGCCAGAGCCGGAGTTTCTCCTTCGCCAGCCGCCAGAGCTGGTTGAGCCCGTGCGGCTCGGCGATGAGGAAGATCACGATCAGCGCGCCGACGATCATCAGCTCGACATGCGCGGCGAGATCCGTGGCCCAGCCGAGTTGGCCGACGAGGACGTTCTTCAGAAGCACCGGCAGAAGCACCATGAAGGCCGCGCCGGCGAAGCTGCCGAAGATCGAGCCGAGCCCGCCGATGATGATCATGAAGAGGATCAGGAACGACTTCTGGATGCCGAAAGCCTCGCCGACCTCGGCCGCGCCGAGATAGACCGCGAAGAAGAGGGCCCCCGCCACGCCGATGTAGAAGGAGGAGATCGCGAAGGCGGAGAGCTTGGTGGTCAGCGGATTGACCCCGATGATCTCGGCCGCGATGTCCATGTCGCGGATCGCCATCCACTTCCGCCCCACGGTGCCGCGCGTCAGGTTCCGGGCGAGCCAGGCCAGCGCGAAGAGGATCACGAGGCAGAAGAAGTACTTGGCGCTTGCCGTGGTGTTGGCGCCGGTGACCGCATGGCCGAGGATCGTCCGTTCCGGCGCCGAGATCTGGCCCGAGGCGGAATAGTTGTAGAACCACGGCACCTTGTTGAAAAGCCAGACGAGGAAGAACTGCGCGGCGAGCGTCGCCACGGCGAGGTAGAAGCCCTTGATCCGGAGGCTGGGCAGGCCGAACAGGACACCCACGCCCGCCGTGATGCCGCCCGCGAGGAGGACGTGGATCAGGATCGAGACCTCGGGGAAGGCGGTCATCAGCTTGTAGCAGGCGTATGCCCCGACCGCCATGAAGCCCCCGGTGCCGAGCGAGACCTGCCCGCAATAGCCGGTGAGGATGTTGAGCCCGATCGCCGCGATTGCGTAGATCAGGAACGGCACGAAGACCGCATTCGCCCAGTAGTCGTTGATCAGGAGCGGCGCCGCCCCGAAGGCGACCGCGAGGATCGCATAGTAGCGCCAGCGGTCGAACCTGATCGGAAAGGTCTGGCTGTCGTCAACGTAAGACGTCTTGAAGTCGCCTGCCTCGCGGTAAAACATCGGTCAAACCCTCTCGATGATCTTTTCGCCAAACAGGCCCTGCGGCCGGAAGACGAGGAAGAGAAGCGCCAGCACATAGGCGAACCAGTTCTCGGTCGCGCCGCCGATCAGCGGGCCGGCGAAGAACTCGAAGAGCTTCTCGCCCATGCCGATGATCAGCCCGCCGACGATGGCGCCGGGGATCGACGTGAAGCCGCCGAGCATGAGGACCGGCAGCGCCTTCAGCGCAATCAGCGAGAGCGAGAACTGCACACCGGACTTCGAGCCCCACATGATCCCGGCCACCAGCGCCACGATCCCGGCGATCGACCAGACCAGCACCCAGATGAAGCGCAGCGAGATCCCGACCGAAAGCGCGGCCTGGTGGTCGTCGGCCACCGCGCGCAGCGCCCGGCCGTACTTGGTGTACTGCGAGAAGAGCGTGAGCGAGAGCACGAGGAGCGCCGCGACGACGGTCGCCACGATGTCGAGATTGTCGATATACAACCCGAAGCCGAAAACGCTGTCCGTGACGGCCTCGAATGCCTCATTTGCCCCCTGCGGCAGGCCGACGTCGAGCTTCTTGATGTCGGCGCCCCACATGATGTCGCCGAGGCCTTCGAGGAAGTAGGCCAGCCCGATCGTCGCCATGAAGAGGATGATCGGCGCCTGGTTGACGAGGTGCTGGAGCACGAACTTCTCGACGATCATCGCGAGCAGCACCATCACGGCCGCCGTGAGGATGATCGCGACGACCGCCGGCAGGTGCCAGCCGAAGTGGTGCAGGTTGGTGCCGAAGATCGCGTTGATGAGATGGGCGAAGGGCACCTGGCCGTTCTGGAAGCCCACGAGCGTCAGCGCCGCGAAGAGCGCGAGCACACCTTGCGCGTAGTTGAAGATTCCGGACGCCTTGAAAATGAGGACGAAACCCAGCGCCACGAGCGAATACATCACGCCGGCCATGAGGCCGTTCAGCGTGACCTCCATCGCGAAGAGGATCTGGTCAGACATGGCGCGCCTCCATGATGCCGCGGCTTGTGTCGGGACGCGGGCTGTACGCCTGGCGTACGCGCGCTGTACGGAAGCTGTCAGTCATGCGAGACCCCCAGATAGGCGTTGATCACGTCGGGATTGCTCCGGACCTCGTCGGGCGTGCCGTCGCCGATCTTCTTGCCGTAGTCCATCACGACGACCCGGTCGGAGAGGTCCATCACCACGCCCATGTCGTGTTCGATGAGCGCGATCGTGGTGCCGAACTCGTCGTTCACATCGAGAATGAAGCGGCACATGTCCTCCTTCTCCTCGACGTTCATGCCGGCCATCGGCTCGTCGAGCAGAAGAAGCTTCGGCTCGGCGGCGAGCGCGCGGGCGAGTTCCACCCGCTTCTTCAGCCCGTAGGGCAGACGTCCCACAGGCGTCTTCCGGATCGACTGGATTTCGAGGAAGTCGATGATTTTCTCGACTTTTTCCCGGTGCTCCGTCTCCTCGCGCTGGGCGCCGCCCCACCACATCGCCTGCGACAGGAGGCCCGATTTCATCAGCGTGAGCCGCCCGGTCATGATGTTGTCGAGGACCGACATCCCATCGAAGAGCGCGATGTTCTGGAAAGTGCGGGCGATGCCGAGGCGGGCGACCTGGTAGGGCTTCATCGGGCCGCGCTTGTAGCCCTTGAACCAGACCTCGCCCTCCTGCGGGACATAGAAGCCCGAGATCACGTTCAGCATCGAGGACTTGCCGGCGCCGTTCGGGCCGATGATGGCGCGGATCTCGCCATCGCGGATGTCAAAGGAAATGTCGGTGATCGCAGCCACGCCTCCGAAGCGCAGCGTGATGTTCTTCATCTCCATCAACACGCCGCCGATCTTGCGGCCGTCGGCGGTGGTGTAACCCTCTGAATTCATGTCCTTCATTCCGCCGCCATCCTTTCCGCCACCCGTTCCACCTTCGCGTCGCGCAGGGTCAGCGTCGCCTTGATCTTGCCCTTGCGGCCGTCTTCGTAGGTCACCTCGGTCTCGGTGTAGATCTCGTCCTTGCCGCCGTAGAGCGCGTCGATCAGGTCGGCGAACTTCTCCTCGATGATCTTGCGGCGGACCTTGCGGGTGCGGGTCAGTTCGCCGTCATCGGCGTCGAGTTCCTTGTGCAGGATCAGGAAGCGGTGGATCTGGCAGCCCGCCAGCATCGGGTCGGCGGCGACCGACTTGTTCACGTCCTCCACGTGGGACTGGATCATCTCGTAGACCTTCGGGTGGCCGGCGAGTTCCTGGTAGGAGGCATAGGCGATGTTGTTGCGCTCCGCCCAGTTGCCAACCGCGTTGAGGTCGATGTTGATGAAGGCGGTGCACATGTTCCGGCCCGCGCCGAACACCACGGCCTCGAGGATGTTCGGGTAGAACTTGAGCTTGTTCTCGACGTATTTCGGCGCGAAGAGCGTGCCGTCGGCCATCTTGCCCACGTCCTTGGCGCGGTCGATGATCCGAAGGTGCCCGGTGCCTTCCTCGAAGAAGCCGGCATCGCCGGTCGCCACCCAGCCCTCGGCATCCTTGGTCGAGGCGGTCGACTCGGCATTCTTGTAGTATTCCACGAAGGTGCCGGGCGAACGGTAGAAGACCTCGCCGTTGTCGCCGATCTTCACCTCGACGCCGGGCGAGGGCACGCCCACCGTATCCGACCGCACCTCGCCGTCCGGCTGCTGGGTGATGAAGACCGAGGCCTCGGTCTGGCCGTAGAGCTGCTTCAGGTTGATGCCGAGCGAGCGGTAGAAGTCGAAGATCTCCGGCCCGATCGCCTCGCCGGCGGTGTAGCCGACGCGGACGCGGGAAAAGCCGAGAGTGTTCTTCAGGGGGCCGTAGACGAGGAGATCGCCGAGCCAGTAGCGGAAGCGGTCCATTCCCGAAACGGGCTTGCCGTCGAGGATCGCCGGACCGACGCGGCGCGCGATGCCCATGTAGTGGTCGAACATCCGCTTCTTGAGCCGCCCGGCATCCTCCATGCGGATCATCACGTTGGTGAGCTGGCCCTCAAAGACCCGCGGCGGTGCGAAGAAATAGGTCGGCCCGATTTCGCGCAGGTCAGTCATCATGGTGGCGGCGTTCTCGGGACAGTTCACGGTGAACCCGGTCCAGAACGCCTGGCCGACCGAGAAGATGAAGTCGCCGACCCAGGCCATCGGCAGGTAAGCCAGCACCTCGTCGTCGCGCTTGAGGTGGTCGAAGGCGGCGGAGTTCTTCGCGGTCTCGATGATGTTGCGGTTCGACAGCACGACGCCCTTGGGCTTGCCGGTCGTACCGGACGTGTAGAGCATCACGCAGGTGTGGTCGTATGTCAGCTCGGCGATGCGCTTGTCGAGCTCGGGCCCCACGCGCTGCGCCGCCGCGCGCCCCTCGGCGGCGATGTCGGCGAGCGCGTTCATGCGGGTGTGGTCGTATTTGCGCATGCCGCGCTTGTCGAGATAGGCGATGTGGTGGATCTGGGTGCTCTTGTCGCCGAGCGCCTCCTGCACCTCTAGCACCTTGTCGACCTGCTCCTGGTCGCCCGCGACGATGAAGCGCGCGCCGCAGTGCTCGAGGACATAGGCCATCTCCTCGGCCACGGCGTCCTGATAGAGCGGCACCGGCACCGCGCCGCACATCTCGGCGGCCACCATCGACCAGTAGAGCGCCGGGCGGTTGCGGCCGATGATCGCGACGTGATCGCCGCGGTCGATGCCGAGCGTGAGGAAACCGAGCGCGATGGCGCGGACCTCGTCGGCCGTCTCGGCCCAAGTCCAGCTCTGCCAGATGCCGAATTCCTTCTCGCGGAAGGCGGGCAACCCGCCCCACTTTGCCGCGTTGCGCGCCAGAAGCGCCGGGATGGACTGCAAGTCGCCCGTCGTCGCGTTTTCTGCCACTGGTGCTCCTCCCCCCGCGCCGATCCGCGGCGCCTGTATTCGCCTGCGGGTGATTCCTCCGATGCCCGCAGCTTCCGTGCAAGACGATTGCGGTTAAAGGTTGCCGGACTTTTTCCCAATCCTTTCGAATTGTAACAGGCCCGACTTCCCCTTTGCGGCCCGCGCCCGGCGGTGCTAGCGATAGGGCGAAAGGAGCCCTCGCGGATGGAGCGGAACGACACGCGCGCCAAGCTGACCCAGGCCGGGCTGAACCTCATCCAGCAGGCGCTGTCGATCTACGACAAGGATCTCCGGCTTGCGGTCTGCAACCGCCGCTTCCAGGAGATGTTCGACCTGCCCGAGGCCCTCGTGACGCCGGGCGCCGCCTTCGAGGACACGATCCGCTACCTCGTCACCCGCGGCGAATACGGGCCGGTCGAGGACGAGGAAGACGCGGTGCGGACCCGCGTCGAGCAGGCCCGCGCCTTCCAGCCGCACTACATGGAGCGGACCCGCGCGAACGGCCGCACGATCTCGGTCGAGGGCTCGCCGCTGCAACAGGGCGGCTGGGTCACGGTCTATACCGACATCACCGAGATCAAGGCGCAGGAGGCGCTCCTGCGCACCCGTTCCGAGGAGCTCTCCGACCAGCTTCTCACCCATGCCGAGCGGCTCGCCCAGGCCAACCGCGCGCTCGGTGCGACGAACGCGGCGCTGACCGAGGCCAAGCGCGAGCTGACCGAGATGGAGGCGCGGACCCGGCTCGTGACCGAGATGATGCCGGCCCATATCGCCCATGTCGGACACGATCTCGTCTATACTTATTCGAACCGGCGGCTCTCGGCGGTGATGCCGGGCAGCCTCTCCGACATCGTCGGCCGACCGGTACCCGAGGCACTGGGCGCCGAGACCTTCGCCAAGATCGAGCCGGGGCTCGGCCGCGCGCTTTCGGGCGAGCCGAACGTGTTCGAGTTCACCCATGACGCCTCGGGCCGCCGGATCCGGCTCGCGCTGACGCCGGACCGCGACGCCGGGGGGCGTGTCCAGGGGGTCTACATTCTCTCGATGGACGTCACCGAGGAAACCCAGGCCCGCGCCGCCCTGAGCCAGAGCGCGAAGCGCGAACTCGCGGCCCAGCTCACCTCCGGGCTCGCGCACGACTTCGCCAACCTGCTCACGATCATCCTCGGGCTTCAGGGGCGGCTGGAACGGATCGAGAAGCTTCCGGCCGACGCCGCCGATCTCGCCCGCGCCACGCTCGCCGCCGCGCGCCGGGGCGGCACGCTCCTCGACCGGATCGCCGCGATCTCCGGCCCGCGCGAGATCCATCCCGCCGCCACCGACCTTGCCGCCCTCCTCGACGAGCTGCGTATCATGGCGGGGCCGTCGCTGCCCGAGGGGATCGGCCTCGACATCCTTGTCGCGGGCGCGTTGGGGCCGGTGCTTCTCGACGCCGGATCGCTGCAGGACTCGCTCCTGAACCTCGTCCTCAACGCCCGCGACGCGATCGGCTCGGGCGTGGGGCGGATCACCCTCACCGTGCGCCCGGTGCGCGACACCTGGATCGAGATCAGCGTCGCCGATACCGGACCCGGCTTCTCGGCGGCGGCCCTCGACCACGGGCTCGATCCGTTCTTCACCACGAAGGGCGGCGAGGGGTCGGGACTCGGCCTGTCGATGGTCTATGACCACACCAAGCTGATGGGCGGCAGCGTGAAGCTCGCCAACCGACCGGAGGGCGGCGCCAGGGTCATGCTGCGGCTGCCGCTGCGCCCCGTCGGCCCCGCGCCGGCCGCGCCGCTTCTCGTGCTGCTGGTCGAGGACACGGAGGAGATCCGCACCGACATCCGCGAGATGCTCACGGCGATGGGCCACAACGTCATCGAGGCCGCGAGCGTGGCGGAGGCGGAGGAGCTTGTGGACCTGCCGGGGGTCGACCTCGTGCTGTCGGACATCAGCCTGCCCGGCGGCCGCACCGGCGTCGATTTCATGCAGGCGCTTGCCGCCCGCGACCACCCGGCGCGGCGGCTCCTGATGACCTCGCTGCCGCCGGGGGATGCCTTGCGCGCCCGCGCCGGGGCGGTTCCGATCCTCAGCAAACCCTTCACCGCCGCCGAGCTTGCCGCCGAGCTCGCCACCCGGGAGGCCGCATGAGCCAGACCAGTCCGCGCGGGTCCGACACCCGGCCCCATGTCGCGATCCTCGACGACGAGCCGGAGATTCGCCGGATGCTCTCGGACGCGCTGGAGGAGGCGGGCTTCCGCACCTCGAGTTTCGCGCGCGCGACCGAGTTCGAGGCCGCGCTGAACCGGATGACGCCCGACGTCTGCCTCGTCGATCTTGGCCTGCCGGACCGCGACGGGCTGGCGCTGGTGCACCGGCTGGCGCTGGAATCGGGCGCGGCGATCATCATCATCTCGGGGCGCGCGCAGGTGCAGGACCGGGTGACGGGGCTCGAGCTCGGCGCCGACGACTACATCATCAAGCCCTTCGACCCGGCCGAGGTCGTGGCCCGGATCCGTGCCCGGCTTCGGAAGGGCCGCGCCGATCCCGAGCGCGCCGCGACGGTGGCGCGCTTCGCCGGCTGGAGCGCCGATTTCGACCGCTATGTGCTTGTCGACGAGACAGGCGCCGAGGTGCCCTTCTCCCATGCCGAGGGCGAGGTTCTGCGGCTTTTCCTCGACAGTCCGAAACGGCTGATCTCGCGCGCGCAGATGCAGGAGAGCCTTGGCGGTGCGGCGGGCGAGAGCTTCGACCGGGCGATGGATGTGCGGATCTCGCGGCTCAGGACCAAGCTCGGCGAGGATCCGAAGAATCCGCGCCTGATCAAGACGATCTACGGCGCGGGCTACATCTTTCTCGGCGATGTCGACTGGGGCTGACGGCTGCCGGGGAAACGGAGGGAAAGCAATGCGGATTCACTGGTGCGGCACGGGCCTGTCGGCGCTTCCCGGGCTCAGGCGGCTGATCCTCGCCGGCCATCCGGTGACGGTCTGGAACCTGCCGGTCGAGGCGGCGGTGGCGGCGGTCGGCGATGTCGCGGACGACATCCGGGCGATGGAGCCTGCGGCTTTCGGCGCCGCACTCGGCCGGGGCGACATCGTCGTCTCGATGCTGCCCGCGCATCTGCACGGCGACCTCGCCCGTGCCTGCGTCGAGCGCGGCGCGCATTTCATCTCGTCGAGCTACATCACCGACGAGATGCGGGCGCTAGACGCGCCCGCGCGCGAGACCGGGGTCGCGATCGTCAACGAGGTCGGGCTCGACCCCGGCATTGACCACCTCATGGCGCATGACCTCGTCGCCCGCTACCGCGCCTCGGCTGCCTACAACGCGGCGAACGTCCTCTCATTCACCTCCTATTGCGGCGGCCTGCCGGCGATCCCGAACGCCTTCCGCTACAAGTTCTCCTGGTCGCCGCTCGGCGTTCTCAAGGCGCTGAAGGCGCCGGCGCGGGCGATCCGGGACTTCTCGGAACTGCGGGTGGCCCATCCTTGGGACGCGGTCACCAGTTTCGCCGCGCCGCTGCCCGTCCCGGAGACCTTCGAGGTCTATCCGAACCGCGACAGCCTGCCCTATGTCGCCGACTACCGCTTCGATCCCGCCTGGAAACTGCGCGATTTCGTGCGCGGCACTCTCCGGCTCAACGGCTGGGCGGAAGCCTGGGCGCCGGTCTTCGAGACGCTCGCCGCGGCGCCCGACGCTGCAACTCTCGAGGCCCTGTCGGACCGGCTGCTGAAGGAGCACCCCTTCGCCCCCGGAGAGCCGGACCGGGTCGTCCTCTGTGTCGCGCTGAAGGCGGAACGGGCGGGGGTTCCGGTCTGGCACGAAAGCTGGGCGCTCGACGCCCGCGGCGACGTGCGCGGCTCGGCGATGGCGCGGCTCGTCTCGGGGACGGTGGCGCTGGCCGTCGAGGCGCTGATGGCGCGGGAACTGCCGGTCGGGCTACACGCCGCGCCGCACGATCCGCGCCTGGTGGCGCGCTGGCTCGAGGCGACGGGGCACGAAGCGCAGGTCATGCGGCGGGTCGACCTGATCAGGCGGTGACGCCGCCCGGCGGTGGAATCGCTCCGACGGGCCAAGCCGGCCGCCAAGGGGTCCGGGCACCCCTCCGCCCGCTTTCCCGCGCAAGGAACCCCGGCGCGCCTCGGGCCGGCGCCGAACGGCCTGTCCCGGGCGCGTTCGACGACGGTTTCGCTCGGCAGGTCTTGACGTCAACCAAATCAACCGGAAGAAACGAGAACTGACCCCAAACCAATTTGGCTGGGAACAGGGGATGATCCGCGACTGGCGCAACGCGTCCTCCCCATCCGCAGTTCTGCCGGAAGGAAAGTTCCATGAAGTTCCGCTTTCCCATCGTCATCATCGACGAAGACTTTCGCTCCGAGAACTCGTCGGGCCTCGGCATCCGGGCGATGGCGCAGGCCATCGAGGCCGAGGGCTTCGAAGTCCTCGGCGTGACCAGCTACGGCGACCTGTCGCAGTTCGCGCAGCAGCAGTCTCGGGCCAGCGCCTTCGTGCTTTCCATCGACGATGAGGAATTCAGCCCCGGCCCGGACATCGACCCGGTCGTGACCAACCTGCGCAGCTTCATCGAGGAGGTGCGCTGGAAGAACGCCGACGTGCCGATCTACGTCTACGGCGAGACCAAGACCAGCCGGCACCTGCCCAACGACATCCTGCGCGAGTTGCACGGCTTCATCCACATGTTCGAGGACACGCCAGAATTCGTGGCGCGCCACATCATCCGCGAGGCCAAGAGCTACCTCGAAGGCATCCAGCCGCCGTTCTTCCGCGCCCTGCTCGACTACGCCGAGGACGGCTCCTATTCCTGGCACTGCCCGGGGCATTCGGGCGGCGTGGCCTTCCTGAAAAGCCCGATCGGCCAGATGTACCACCAGTTCTACGGCGAGAACATGCTGCGCGCCGACGTCTGCAACGCGGTGGAGGAGCTGGGCCAGCTCCTCGACCACAACGGCGCCATCGGCGCCTCCGAGCGCAACGCCGCACGCATCTTCAACGCCGATCACTGCTTCTTCGTCACCAACGGGACCTCGACCTCCAACAAGATGGTCTGGCACCACACGGTGGCGCCGGGGGACGTGGTGGTGGTGGACCGCAATTGCCACAAGTCGATCCTGCACTCGATCATCATGACCGGGGCGGTTCCGGTATTCCTGAAGCCGACGCGGAACCACTACGGTATCATCGGCCCGATCCCGCACAGCGAGTTCGAGGTCGAGACGATCAAGGCCAAGATCCGCGCCAACCCGCTGCTCGCCGATGTCGATGCCGAGACCGTCAAGCCACGGATCATGACGCTCACGCAGTCGACCTATGACGGGGTGCTCTACAACACCGAGTCCATCAAGGGCATGCTCGACGGCTATGTCGACAACCTGCATTTCGACGAGGCCTGGCTGCCGCACGCAGCCTTCCACCCCTTCTACGGCAGCTACCATTCGATGGGCCGCAAGCGCGGGCGGACCAAGCACTCGGTCACCTACGCCACGCAGTCGATCCACAAGCTCCTCGCCGGCATCAGCCAGGCGAGCCATGTGCTCGTGCAGGATTCGCAGGACACCAAGCTCGACCGGCACCTCTTCAACGAAGCCTACCTGATGCACACGAGCACGAGCCCGCAGTACAGCATCATCGCCAGCTGCGACGTGGCCGCGGCCATGATGGAGCCGCCGGGCGGCACCGCGCTCGTCGAGGAAAGCATCGCCGAGGCACTGGATTTCCGCCGCGCCATGCGCAAGGTCGACGAGGAGTTCGGCCAGGATGACTGGTGGTTCCAGGTCTGGGGGCCGGACGAGCTGGTCGATGAAGGCATCGGCCGCACCAAGGACTGGGTGCTGAAACGGACGGACGCGGACGGCGTGCAGCCCTCGGACGGCGAGGAGTCCTGGCACGGGTTCGGCGACATGGCGCCCGGCTTCAACATGCTCGATCCGATCAAAGCCACGATCATCACCCCCGGCCTGAACCTCGACGGGCGGTTCGAGAAGACGGGCATCCCCGCCTCCATCGTGACCAAGTATCTCGCCGAACACGGCGTCGTGGTCGAAAAGACGGGCCTCTACAGCTTCTTCATCATGTTCACCATCGGCATCACCAAGGGCCGCTGGAACACGCTCCTGACCGCATTGCAGCAGTTCAAGGACGACGTCGCCCGGAATCTGCCGATGTGGCGCGCCATGCCGGAGTTCTGCGCAAAGCAACCGCGCTACGAGCAGATGGGGCTGCGCGACCTCTGCCAGCATGTGCACGCGCTCTACGCCAAGTACGATGTGGCGATCCTGTCCACCGACATGTATCTCAGCGATCTCACGCCAGCGATGAAACCCAGCGAGGCATTTTCGCACATCGCGCGCCGGACCACGCAGCGCGTGCCGATCGACGACCTCGAGGGCCGGATCACCACCAGTCTGGTCACGCCCTACCCGCCGGGCATCCCGCTGCTGATTCCGGGCGAAGTGTTCAACAAGAAGATCGTGGAATACCTGAAGTTCAACCGCGAGTTCGCGCGCGAATGCCCGGGCTTCGAAACCGATATCCACGGCCTCGTGCAGGAGGTCGGCGCCGACGGGTCGGTACACTATTTCGCCGACTGCGTGGGAACGTGACCTGACGGCCGGAAACCGGCCGCCTTCCTGAGAGGGAACCACGCCGGCCCGACGAGGCGCCAAAGGATCGGATCAGGAAATTCCCGTCGCGGAGTGCGCGTCCCAGCCTGCGCTGATCCGGAAAACCGGCTCCCTTCGCCCTTCGCCGCGCTGGAACGCTTCGTGACGCGTTCTCACGCCCGGAATCTTCCGGTTCCGGCGGAGCGTCGGCGGCAAATTCACCTTACGTCGGGGCAAGCACTTTGCGGTTGTCTGATCGCCTTCACCGGTCGCTCCGTGGCGACGAATCCGGCCGGGAAACGGTTGCCGATTTGCGCGGTCGCCCTAAAAGCCTGTCGTCGGGCCGTCGATGCGGCGGCGGCGCGTGGCCTTCCGACGGTATCCGGAACAAGCCTGCGATCATCAAGACGAAATCGGCGGCACGCCAACCCGGCATGCCGATCGCAATTCGAAATAGAGTGCTCCAGCAGTTTTAGGCTTCAAGTTGGACGGCGCCCGGAACTGCAGCCACCGACGCTCAAGGAGCGAAAGAATCATCGTGGCCGAATATGGCTAGCACCCGTGATTTACGCGATGCAATAGTGGCTGCGCTAAGCATCGCGGTGTTCACCAAAGGGGATCTCCGCTGTGCAGCCAACACAATTGCAACCGGGATGAATTGGAGAATACCCATGAAAAAGCTGCTTTCGCTCGCGGTGCTGACCTGTGCATTCGGTACCGCCGGCATGGCGCAGACCTATGCCGAGAAGCTCTATGAAAACGGCTCGCTCACCCTCAACAATACGGAACAGTATCTCAAGGACCTGCTGCTCGATCACGGCGTGTCCGAAGACTGCCTCGGCAAGCTCGCATGGGCCGATGCGTCCGAGATGCAGATGATCATCGACGGCAGCGACAACCGCGAGGGCAAGAAGACCAAGATCAAGCTGATCCTCGACAGGAAGTGCGGCTGATCTAATACTTTAGGGGGAGGGCGAATTCGCCCCCCTCATTTAACCCGGCGTGGAATTTGCGCCGGAATGGCAAGCGATTTACAGTCCCTGACGGGTGCAATTCTGGCTTGGAGAGAAACCGCTGAAAATGCGAGTTCCGATGATCTCCAGCCGTGCCTTCGTCGGTTTCGCGGATCCCGTCGAGGAATTGATCGGACCGCGCGCATTGGCATCACTTTTGCAGCGTGTCGACCTGCCGGAAACGGTTCTGCACAGCTACAAGCATTATGTTCCCCAAAGCCGCCAGCTCAGTTTCTTTGAAGGCCTGTCACAGGTAATCAAGGGCGAAGCGTGCCTCGAGCTCGCGAAGCACGCTTCCATTTCAACTTTTGGCAAGTTCGCCGATTATGTGTGCGCCGCCGAGACGTTTGGCGATGCGATCCATCTTGCCTGCGCGATGATGCCCTACCACGCTTCCCACGACAGGCTGTCCATTCAGACCAAGGAGAGCCGGGCATATTGGAACTACCACTCGGTCCTGCGCAGTGCGAAGGGATATCGGCACTACGCAGTGCTGTCGGCGCGGGTGATGGCCTCGCTGGGCGAGCGGTATATTACCGGAACGACGCTCCTCGAGCACGTCGGGTTTGATTTTCCGAAGCCGGCGAATGCAGCGCGATATGAACTGCTGTTTGGCTGCGAGATCCGGTTTCAGCAGCCCGCGATCACCCTGGCCTACAAGCGTTCCGCATTGTCCTGCGTTCAGTTGGTGCGCCCGTCGAAACTCACGACGCTGAATGACATCGTCCTGGAAGTGACCACCCCTGCCCCGAAGGAGTCGTTGGCCGCGGTGGAGGCGATGATCCGGCTCGGCATCGAAGAGGGGCGCGTCGAGATGGGCCATGTCGCTCGACGGTTGGGATTTGGAGAACGGACCCTGCGGCGGAGGATGGACGAATTCGGCATCTCCTACCGCGATCTCGTGCTGAAGACGCGGATCGACAAGGCGCGCGAGTTGATCGCCGAAACGGATATCCCGATCATCGAAATCGGCTTGATGCTCGGCTACTCCGACGCATCGCATTTTGGCCGCGCGTTCAAGCGGCTGACGGGCATGGCCCCGAGCGAAGTCCGCAGGTCGGAGGCGGACCGCGACCCGCTCGCCCTTCCGGCACCATCGGCGCCGGCCAATGGCAAGAACGGCAAGGCGCTCTAGCAGACGGCCACGGCATCGGGCCGCCGGCCGCCGTGGCACCGGCTGACGTGCCGGGCCAACCGGCGGATATGCCGCCGCCAGGCCCGGCGGCCGGTTCGGACCGGCACGGGACCGGGATCCCAGCCGATGCCGGTCCACCGCTTCCGATCGCAGCGAGACGACCGTGCGCTAGGCGCGGAGCCGTTCGCCGCCCGGGTCGAAGGGCGGCCGCGCGAGGACGACCCCGCGATGCGGCCGGCCGAGGATCATCACCTCGACCTCGGTCCCGGGCGCGACACCCCGCAGATAGGCGAGCGCGAGCGACTTGCCGACCGAATAGCCGTAGGCCCCCGAGGTCACGCGGCCCACGGGCTTGCCATCGGGCAGGAAGATCGGCTCGCCCCCGGTCGCGTCCGCGTCCTTCACGTCGAGCACCTCGACCATCGACAGCGTCTCGCGCGGCGCGCGGTCCATCAGCGCGGCATAGGCGGCCTTGTTCAGGAACTCCTTGTCCATCTTGATCAGCGGCGCGAAGCCGGTTTCCTGCGGCCAGTACTCGGGGCTGTATTCGCGGCTCCAGGAACCGTAGCCCTTCTCGACCCTGAGGCTCATCAGCGCCCGCGACCCGACCGGACCGACGCCGATCGACTTGCCGGCCTCCAGAAGCGCGGTATAGAGCGCGGCCTGGTCCTCGGTGCGGCAATGCAGCTCCCAGCCGAGATCGCCGGTGAACGAGACCCGGATGGCGACCACCTCGACCCCGGCCAGGGTGATCTGCGCCGATCGCATGAACGGGAAGTCCGCGGTCGCGAGCGAGGCGTCGGTGAGCCCCTGCAGGAGCGCCCGCGATTGCGGCCCGGCGACGTTGAAGCCGCACATCGCTTCGGTTCGGCCTTCGAAACGCACGGTTTCGGGGCGCGCGACGGCGTCGAAGAACCGCTTGTGGTAGCGTTCGGCCATGCCCGAGCCGACGATCAGGAAGTCCTCCTCGCCGAGCTTCGTCACCGTGAAATCGCCCGCGATCCCGCCCCGCACGCCGATGAGCGGCGTCAGGCAGGACCGGCCCACCGCCTTCGGCATCCGGTTGGCGAAGACCGCGTCGAGCCAGTCCGACGCGCCCGCGCCGGTGACCCGGTACTTGGCGAAGTTGGAGATGTCGATGATCCCCGCGCGGTCGCGCAGCATCCGGCATTCGTCGCCCACCGGGCCCCACCAATTCTGACGCGTGAAACCGTTGGTGTCGGTCGTGCCCGGCGTGTCGGCGAACCACAGCGGGTGCTCCCAGCCGTAGTTCAGGCCGAAGACCGCGCCCATCGCCTTCTGGGTCTCGTAGACGGGCCGGGTGCGGACCGGGCGGCCCGCCGCGCGTTCCTCGTTCGGGAAGTGGATCTTGAAGCGGTTCGCGTACTGGTCGCGCACCCGCGCCTTGGTGAAGGCCTTGTCCGCCCATTCGCCGAACCGCGCCACGTCCCAGGCGAACATGTCGTACTGGCTCTCGCCCTCGACGATCCACTGCGCCGCCATCAGGCCCATTCCGCCCGACTGCGAGAAGCCGGGGATGATGCCGTTGCAGCAGAAGTAGTTCTTCAGGTCGGGATGCGGGCCGTAGAGCACGTTCGCATCCGGCGACCAGATCATCGGGCCGTTGATGACCCGCTTGATCCCGGCCTCGCCCACCGCCGGCACCCGGTCGATGGCGCGCATCATGTTCTCCTCGATCCGCCCGAGGTCGTCGGGGAAGAGGTCATGCGCGAAGTCGAGCGGCGTACCCTCCTCGGCCCAGAAGCGCATGTCGCGCTCGTAGGCGCCGATCAGGAGACCCTTGCCCTCCTGCCGCAGGTAGTATTCCCCGTCGCGGTCCGCGACCGAGGGCAGGCGGCGGTCCATGTCGGCGATGGCCTGGATCGTCTCGGTCACGAAATACTGGTGCTCGGTCGGCTGCAGGGGCAGCGTGATCCCCGCCAGCGCCGCGACCTCGCGGCCCCAGAGGCCGGCGGCGTTGACCACCCAGTCGGTGCGGATGTCGCCCTTGGGCGTCCGAACGATCCATGTACCGTCGGGCTGCTGCTCGGTCGCGGTCACCGGGGTGAAGCGGTGGATCTCGGCGCCGCGCTGGCGCGCGCCCACGGCATAGGCATTGGTCACGCCCGACGGGTCGACATTGCCGCCCGACGGCTCGAACATGATGCAGCGGATGCCGTCGAAATTGACCAGCGGATGCAGCCGTTCGGCCTCGTCGCGGCTGATCTCGTGGAAGTTCAGCCCGTAGTATTTCGCCTTGGCCGCCTGCAGGCGCAGCTGGTGCTCGCGCGCCTCGGTCTGCGCGAGGTAGAGCGATCCCGGCTGGAACACGCCGCAGCCCTGGCCGGTCTCGGCCTCGAGCGCCTTGTAGAGATCCATCGTGTAGTTCTGGATCCGGGTGATGTTGTTGTTGTCGTGCAGCCCGTGGATGTTGGCCGCCGCGTGCCAGGTCGAGCCGGAGGTCAGTTCGTCGCGTTCAAGCAGGACGACATCAGTCCAGCCGAGCTTGGTGAGGTGATAAAGGATCGAGCAGCCGATGACGCCGCCTCCGATCACGACAGCCTGGGCATTGGTTTTCATGTGTAAGCCTTTCGGGAATTCGTCGTTTGTACGGGTATCGCGGGAGGGGCTCACGGCTCGTCGCTGCCGATCTCTTCTTTCCGGCGGGCGACATAGGCGTCAAGTGCCTCGCGGATGGTGGGGTCCAGTGCCGGTTCCTCGTAGTCGCGCAGCGCCTGCTGCCAGAGCCCGGTCGCGCGGGTCAGCGCGTCCTTCGCGCCGGCCGCCTCCCAGCCGCCGTAGTTGGTCCAATCCGACAGCATCGGC